>PLUW01000120.1:0-106221 GCA_003162935.1 Acidobacteriaceae bacterium | reverse complement strand
AACGACGCCCGCTCGCATCTGTTCGATTCCCCGCATCTGGTGCTGTTTCCGGCGGTCACGGTGATGTTCGCGGTCCTCGCCTTTAATTTTATTGGCGACGCTCTTCGCGACCTGCTTGACCCAAGATCGAGGATTGAGGCGGGGTTGTAGTTCGAGGCATAAACAAAAAGCGTCATCCGACCGAAACCTTCGCTTCGCTCGGATGACCCCCAAGACAAAAGTGGACACAAACGCTCCAGACCGTTAGGCCGCCTTGGCTGCTTGCGACGCTTTGCGCATCATCGCCAGACGTTCCTGTGTCTGCTTCAAACGCGCGGATCCTCCCTCGGAGGTCAGAATGAGCTTTTCCACGTTGGCAAAGATTGTTGGACTCTGCATCTTTTCGCGCAGTTCCTTCAGGAAGGGCTCAACCTTGCCGAAAATGACAAACATCTCGCCGGAAAAACTGGGCTCGAGAAACAGTTCGCGATTTAACGTTCCGTGCAACACGAACGAAGCGGCCATTTCCCAGTATCCGCCGGCTTGGCGAAGCCAGGCATTTTCCTGGGTTCCCAGCGCGGTTGCGATCTTCAGGATGTCGTCCGTGGATTCCGGCCAAAAGCCGAGCCACCAGTTGCGCGCTTTTCTGAGTTCAGGTTCACGGCGGAGGTCGTAGAGTTTTACGATCAATTCAGCATCAGCGGTTGTCGGGGTGCTAGCCATTGCTATTCTCCTGTCAAAGGTTAAGGATTTGTGAAACGCGCTGCTTGAAGCTTGGAGCCTGAACGATGAGCGCGACGAAGTGATGGATGACCTCGCCACGCAAGCGATTCAGTTTATTCGGAATTCAGTTCCGAGGCAGCTCTCCGTTGCTCACTTTCCCACTTCTTCCGCGTCCAACTCACGGGCAGCAAATCAGGGAACTTCTTCCCAGGCAGGTGCGTATGAATAGATATATGGAACTCCAATATCAAGTCGAATGCTTACAGGATGTCGCGGTCGTGAACTGCTCGGGACGCATGGTGCGCGGAGCCGCGCTCGACGAATTTCGCCGCCGGATCGAGAAGATTGAACGAGTCCGCGTGCTCGTGCTCGATGTGTCGGAAGTCGGTCAACTCGACGCCGGAGGCTTGGGAACCCTGTTGCTCGTGCGTCGCTGGGCCACGCAGAAGAACGCGAAGGTGAAGCTGGTAAACCCGCCGCCGTTCTTCCGGAGGATGCTCGAGGCCACGCATCTGAACTCTGTGTTCGAGATCTCATCCTTGAAAGACGCAATTGCCATTCTGCGTGGCAGGGAATGTCCGCAGCGCTTCGCCGTCGCCTAAGTACGAGGAATTCGTTGGACGCGATGCGATATAATTCGCGCCCATGAACGTAAGGTGTCAGGTCTCATTTGTTGGGTCTCAGCTTCCTCGTCTCTCCCGATGACCCAACTCGCCCGCAAACTGCGCATCACCGATTACTTCTGCCTCGGCTGGGGAACGATGATCGGTGTCGGCTGGCTTGTCGTCATGGACGATTGGCTCTTGCGCGGCGGCACGCTTGGCGGCATTTTAGGCTTCGCGATTGGCGGCATTCTCCTTCTTCCGATCGGCTACGTCTACGGCAAGCTGGTGATGGCCATGCCCGACGCGGGCGGCGAAGTGGCCTACACCGCCAGAGTCTTCCCGCGACCAGTGAGCTTTTATACCGGGTGGATGATGATGCTCGCTTATTTCATCGTCTGCCCGTGGGAAGCTGTGGCTGTTGGCCGTATCGCCGGTTATATCTTTCCCGCGCTTAATTCGATCGAGTTGTACCGTGTCGCCGGTAAGCCGGTTTACCTTCCACACCTGGTCATTGGGTTGGCTCTTACGGCGCTGGTAACGGTAGTGAACTATCGCGGCATTCGCCTGAGCGCGACCTTCCAAAACTGGAGCACCTTTGGCACGCTGGCGCTTTTCGTTGTCTTCGTAGCCATCGGCGTTACCCGCGGATCGCCCGCCAACTTTCCGCCTTTGTTTACGCACACTCCATTCCTCTCCATTTTGCTGGTGCTCCAGATTGTGCCGTACTACATGACGGGATACGAATCGGTGACCAAGGCGGCCGAGGAAGCCAACCCGCAATTCCGCGCGCAGGGATTCTCTCGCGCTATCTTCGCGGCGATCGTTGTCGGCGCGGCGTTCTACGTCATTGTGATCGCCGCCGTAGGCTTTGTCGCGCCGTGGCGCACGATGACGGGCCTGCCATTCATGACTGCGGTTGCTTTCGAGCATGCCGTCGGTTCGCGCTGGATTGTGAGCGTGATTCTGAGTGCCGCGTTGCTCTCGCTGTTTAAGGTATTCAACGGGAATTTCGTCGCCGCCAGCCGCATCCTGTTTGCCATGGGACGGCGCGGTCTGGTCGATGGCAGACTGGGCAGCGTGCATCCGCGGAATCAAACCCCGGCAGCGGCGGTGGCTTCGCTGGGCGTCGCCACGGCCTTGTGCATGTTTCTCGGCACCGCGATTCTGGTTCCAATCTCGGAGGTTGGATCGGTTGCTTGCGCTACCGGATGGTTCGCGGTCTGCGTTGCCTACTTGTGGATGAAGCCCCGAATGGCCGACCGCCTCATCGCTCTGGCTGGCGCCTTGGTTGGATTGGCGATGATTCTGATGAAGCTTATGCCCTTTGTGCCGGGCAGCTTCTCCGGTTGGGAGTGGCTCGCGCTGGCAATATGGATTATCCTTGGCACGGTCGTTAGCCGAAACGTCGTAAGGCCGAACCCGTTGCGCAAAACCGATTAGGAAGATACCTATGACCGCAACTTGCCGTCTCGCCCTGTTAATGTCGTTGATCTTCTCCACGTTTGTCTTCGCCGCCGACTCGCCCTTTGACCTTGTTATCACCAACGGACACATCATCGACGGAACCGGCTCTCCCTGGTACTCGGGCGACGTCGGAATCCGCAACGGACGCATTGCCGCCATTGGGAATCTTTCCGCCGCCGCGCGTGCGCGCACAGTCGACGCCGAGGGCAAAGTCGTCGCTCCCGGCTTTATCGATATGCTCGGTCAGTCGGAGACAACCATCCTCGTGGACCCGCGCTTGCCCTCGAAGATCTACCAGGGCATAACCACGGAAATTACGGGCGAAGGCGGATCGGCGGCTCCGTTAAACGACACGATGCTCGCCAACGATCGCCCCGGCTACGCGCATTACAAGGTCGAGCCCGACTGGCGGACGTTCCGCCAATATTTCGCGCGGCTCGAAAAGCAAGGCATGGGCATCAATCTCGCCAGCTACGTGGGGGCGACGCAAGTGCGGCGCATGGTGCTGGGAGACGCCGATGTGCAGCCCACGCCCGAGCAACTGGAGAAAATGAAAGCTCTGGTTCGCGAGGCCATGCGCGATGGAGCCGTTGGTGTATCCACCGCGCTGGAGTACGCGCCCGCGCCGTACTCGAAGACGGAAGAGATTATTGCGCTGGCTTCGGAGGCTTCGAAGTTCGGTGGCATCTACGCGACCCACATGCGCAATGAAGGCAGCAGCGTCCTCGAAGCCATCGACGAAGCGGTTCGCATCGGCCGCGAGGCACATATTCCTGTCGAGATCTGGCATTTCAAGGTCGCGGGTAAGGAGAACTGGGGACACATGCCCGAGTCGATTGCGCGGGTCAATCGGGCGCGCGCTGAAGGCGTCGATGTCACGGCCGATACCTATGCTTATACCGCGTGGTTCAACAGCATGTCGGCTTTTGTTCCGGCATGGGCGCACGACGGCGGCGATGCCAAACTCATTGAGCGGCTCAAAGACCCCGCCACTCGCGCCCGCATTCGCAAAGACATGGAGACGCCTTCCAAAGACTGGGATAACGAGTGGCAAGAAATCGGCGGCCCACAGGACGTGATGATCGGAGTCGTGCAAAATCCCGAGCTAAGAAAGTTTCAAGGCAAGCGCCTTAACGAAGTTGCCAAGGCATTGAATGAGGATTCAATGGACGCGCTCTTCGACATCCTGATCCAGGACAAAGCCTACACCGACTGTGCCGTCTTCGGAATGTCTGAGCCCGATGTCGCGCTCGCCCTGCGGCAGCCGTGGGTTTCGGTGGACAACGATTCTTCCGGCACATCGCCCGAGGGCATTCTGGGCGAAGATCACCCGCATCCCCGAGCCTACGGGACCTTCCCACGCATCCTGCGAAAGTACGTTCGCGAGGAAAAGAAGCTGACTCTCCCGGATGCAATCCGCAAGTTCTCAGCATTGCCTGCCCAGCGCCTCCGCCTGACCGATCGCGGCGTTCTGAAGCAGGGAATGTGGGCCGACGTGGTCGTGTTCGACCCTGAAACTGTGCGCGACCTGGCAACCTTCGACGATCCCAACCGGTTCTCGGAAGGCATGGAGTACGTGCTTGTCGATGGAGTGCCAGTGATCGCAAACGGAAAGATGACGGGAGCGCTGCCGGGAAAAGTGCTGCGGGGCGCAGGGTACGCGCCGTAATTGATCGCCGTCAACGGTGGAACTCGGACGGAAATGTCAGGAGAAAACTACGCGGGTTATTCGCTGGACCCCGAGTCTACGAGAAACGTCGAGGGAAACATGAAGTGGAATCCCATCCCGGCGCGAGGAACGTGCAGGGATGGGGCATCCAGAGGTTGAGGAGATTCTAGGCGTTGTAAACCTGCTCGTGCTGGCGAGCTTCGTACCACAGTGCCAACTCGACGCGGTTCCACAGTCCCAGCTTGTCGTAGATCAGACGCAGATAGTTCTTCACCACGTGCTCAGTGGTTCCGAGAGAATCGGCGATCTCTTTGTTCTTGCAGCCTTCGGCTACGCGTTGAATGATGATCTGTTCGCGTTCGCCGGCGCTCCGGCGGACTGCTGTTGCTCCAACCATAATTGCCTCCGATAAAGTAAAGTTGCAAGCTTGACGCGCTTGATGCCGCCCTTGATACCGAACCGCATAAACAAACGATTGAAATGCGCCTTCACGGTGCGCTCGGCTATGTGCAGATCCCGAGCGATTTCTGAGTTGTCACAGCCCTGCAGCAGCAGATCGATGATCTGCCGTTCCCGGGGTCCTACTGCTTCGAACTGCTCTTCCATGGTCGCTGCACCTCACCGATGTGCGCCTCGGTCGCGGCAAGTGGCGCTGAAACCAGGCCCCTCGGCACATCTGGATTCGGGTCTTTCCGTCCCATTTTGCATTCGATTGGCCAAATTCGGCTTTCCATGTTAACGAATCGTAAAAAGCCGTACGGCACAGGCTTATTCCTTGAAATTGTTGATATAGAAGTCATTACCAACGATTTTCAAGGGGCAGAGCAGCCCAGTTTTCCACCGCGCCTAAGGTTAAACACTTAGTACAAACTTCCGATAAGCGGCCTACCCAAGCGCATATTTACACATAGGGGCATTCCGTACCCACTCCATCAACCTCCCCTATAATCAAGCGGTGGACTTCAAGCTGGTAAGCACCTACAAGCCCCAAGGCGACCAGGGAAGGGCGATTGACGCTCTGACCCGCGGCGTCTTCGATCGCGAGCAGCACCAGGTCCTGCTGGGCGTCACCGGATCGGGCAAGACCTACACTGCGGCAAAGGTGATCGAAGCGGCGAACCGCCCCGCCCTGGTGATGGCTCACAACAAGACCCTGGCCGCACAGCTGTACCACGAATTCAAGAGTTTCTTTCCCCACAACGCCGTCGAATACTTCGTCTCCTACTACGACTACTACCAGCCAGAGGCCTACGTGCCTGCGGCGGATCTTTACATTGAGAAGGAATCAACCATCAACGATGAGCTCGATAAGTTGCGGCTGTCGGCGACGCGGTCGCTGTTTGAGCGGCGCGATGTTTTGATCGTGGCCTCGGTCAGTTGCATTTATGGCTTGGGATCGCCCGAGGCTTATTACGGGATGATGCTGTTTCTGGAGAAGGGGCAGAAGATCAAGCGGTCGGACATTACGCGCAAGCTGGTCGACATTTTATACGAGCGGACGGAAGGGGACTTTCGGCGCGGGACGTTTCGGGTGCGCGGAGACGTCATTGAGATTTATCCGACCTACGACGACAACGCCTACCGCGTGGAAATGTTTGGCGATGAGGTTGAGTCGCTTACACAGATCGACCCGTTGTTCGGAACGGTCAAGCAAAAGTACATGCGCCTGCCGATTTATCCCAAAACTCATTACGTGATGAAAGAAGAGACGCGGGCCTCCGCCGTGGCTTCGATCAAGACGGAACTGGCCTGGTGGGAAGCGGAACTGGAAAAGCAGGGAAGGCTTGTGGAATCGCAGCGCATCCACCAGCGCGTGATGTACGACCTCGAGATGATCAAGGCCATGGGGTACTGCCACGGCATCGAGAACTACTCGCGCCACTTCACGGGAAGGCTCCCTGGCGAGCCTCCGCCGACTTTGCTGGACTATTTTCCGCGCGATTTTCTGATGTTCATCGACGAGTCGCACCAGACTGTGCCTCAGCTGCACGGCATGTATCACGGCGACCGCTCGCGCAAGCAGACGCTGGTCGAATATGGATTCCGCATGCCCTCGGCGCTGGATAACCGTCCGTTAACGTTCGAGGAGTTTGAGCATCGCACCAATCAGCTTGTCTATGTCTCCGCCACGCCGGGACCTTACGAACTCACGAAATCCGCCGGAGTGGTGGTCGAACAGATCATCCGGCCTACGGGGTTGATCGATCCGCCGGTCGAGATTCGTCCAGTGAAAGGACAGATTGACGACCTGCTGCACATGATCCGCGACCGCGTCGCACGAAACGAGCGCGTGCTGGTGACCACCTTGACCAAGCGCATGTCCGAGGACCTGGCCGAGTATTACAGCGAGGTTGGAGTGAAGTGCCGTTACATGCACTCCGAAATTGAAACTTTGGAGCGGGTGAAGATTTTGCGCGACCTGCGCAAGGGCGAGTTCGATGTCTTGATCGGAATCAATCTACTGCGCGAAGGCCTCGACCTGCCGGAAGTCTCGCTGGTGGCCATTCTCGACGCCGACAAAGAGGGCTTCCTGCGCTCGGCCGGTTCACTGATTCAGACGATTGGACGCTGTGCCCGCAACCTGAACGGCCGGGCGATTCTCTACGCCGACCGCATGACCGACTCCATGAAGAAGGCGCTCGACGAGACGAACCGGCGGCGCGCCATCCAGCAGGCCTACAACGAGGAGAACGGGATCACGCCCGAATCCATCATCCGTCCGCTCGACATGACATTAGTCGCCATCGTCGGCGCCGATTACACCGATCTGACCGGCCCCGAGGCAGAAGGCATGCCGGAGATGAAATCGCAACAGGAATTGGACGTTTACATTGGCAAGTTGGAGAGCGATATGCGCGAGGCGGCCAAGCGGTTTGAGTTTGAGAAAGCGGCCAAGCTGCGGGACAGGATCAGGGAGCTCCGAACCAAGGAATTTCTGTTTGCGTGAGATCGCGCAGGGTGAGACGGAGCAGGTTCAGAATCACAACTATAAAGTTGTAGGCTCAGGGATTACGTGCAAGTTTATGGTGTCTGCGAAATGCGAGCAGTGCTAGAATCCGTGTTCGCATTTGTCTTTGCAAAGACTTCAATGAAATGACAGGAGACGAGCCATGCCGAAGTACGTCATCGAGCGCGAAATTCCAAATGTTGGAAAACTCACCCCACTGGAACTCCAGGCTGTCTCGCAGAAGTCCTGTGGCGTTCTCCAGAAGCTTGGCCCACAGGTGCAGTGGCTGGAAAGCTTCGTCACCGACGACAAGATCTACTGCGTCTACATCGCGCCGAATGAAGAGATGATCCGCGAACACGCCCGCCAGGGAGGTTTTCCGGCCAATCGAATCTCGGCGGTCCGGTCGGTCATCGGTCCAACCACGGCGGAAGGCTGAACTCTGCCCACCGTACCTAAATCAACCGTACGGCGCAGGCCGACCATCGGCGTCTTCGACTCCGGCGTTGGCGGGCTGACCGTCCTCCGCGCGCTCGTCGAACGCATTCCGGGCGCCGATTATCTCTATTTCGGCGATACGGCACGCCTTCCGTACGGATCGAAATCGGCGGCCACGGTGGCCCACTACGCGGTGGGCGCGGTGCACTACTTGCAGGAGCAGGGCGCGGAACTGCTGGTGATCGCCTGCAACACGGCCACGGCTCTGGCATTCAATGAAATCAAGGCAGCGGCGGGCGTGGAAGTCATCGGTGTCATCGAACCGGGAGCGGACGCCGCCGCAGCGGCTAGCCGAAAGCGGCATGTAGTCGTCATCGGCACCGATGCGACCATCGGCAGCCACGCATACCGGCGGGCGCTCGAAGCCCGAAGCGTCGCGGTGCGAGAGAAGGCATGTCCTCTGTTTGTACCGCTGGTCGAAGAAGGTTGGGTGGAGCATCCGGTGACCGAGCAGGTGGCACGTATCTATCTGTCGGAGGCATTTTCGGGCGACGCACGCGATGCCGACGTGCTGGTACTCGGCTGCACCCACTATCCGCTGATCAAACCCCTACTGCGGCGGGTCGCGCCGGAGCACATCACCATTGTGGACTCGGCCGAGTCGACCGCCGAAGACGTGGCGCATCAACTGCACCGCCAACGGAAGCTGTTCACGACGTCGTCAGACAAGAAGAAGCAGGAAACGATTCCTCGGCTCAAGTTCTTTGCGACCGATTCGGCGGAGAAATTCAGCAAGATGGGAACGCAGTTTCTGGGACTTCCGGTGGAAGATGTCGTGCACGTGGATTTGAAGGAATAAGCGAAGGAAGCCGTGCCTCGCGTCTCCGCCTCAGTACAAACGGAAGCTGACTTCGACGCTAATCTGCGCAGCGACCGGCTTGCCATCCTTATAGGCGGGCTCGAAGCGCCAGTTCCTCACCGCTTCCATGGCCTTTTCATCCAAACCCAAACCTAGAGTGCGCCGCACCTGCACGTCGCGGGGCTTGCCATCCGGACCGACGATCAGCCAAAGCACGCAGGTGCCTTGAAACTTGGCCTTGCGGGCTTCCTCTGAATATTCAGGGTCCGGTTGATAAATCACTTTTGGGGCGGAAACACCGCCGCCAACCTTGAACACCCCACCACCGGTGCCGCCGCCGTAACCGGGGCCGTATCCGGGACCCTCGCCCGAGCCGACACCGCCACCGCTGCCGGAGCCAATACCGCCACCGGATCCAGTTCCATTCGAAGGTACAGACGGCAAATGCGAAAGCGGGTTGCCCAGGTCGGGGACGTTGGGTTGCGGAAGTTTAATGTCGGGAGGAACCACGATCGTGGGTTCCACCGCCAGTTTCGGGGCCTGGTTGCGGACGACTGCCATGGGCGGAGTGATCTGCTGCATGGATTGCTTGGGCAAGCGTCCTGGCGACGCCTGCAGTTTGTCGCGATCGCCGCCACCACCGCCGCCACCGCTAATGCTCTTCGACGGCGGCAGAGCGGGTATGTCGTCGGGCGCGATCAACATCACGGTCTGTTTCGGCTTGGCAACGTCAACGATCTTTCGCCCCAGGTAGGTAGCGGCAATGATCAAGGCGATGGCCAGCACGTGAATGGCAGTCGAGCCAACTGCTCCGCGTCCCTTGTAGCTGTAGAAGCCCCAAATATCGCGCACCGGGACCGGCTTCGAAGTCAGGACCAGCGGAGGCAGCTTCTTGGGAAAGAAGAATTCGTCAATATTGCGAAACAGGGATTTCCAGATGGGCTCGTCCAGGGTTTGATTCGTCAGAAGGAGGTGCAGCTCCGGCTCTGGACCCAGCGGACTCTGCGGTGTTTCAAACTCTGCCATATTCTCCCGAGCTCTGACCAGATTTACGGAACACGCCTCGCACAACCGGCAGCCGCTGAATTAGATGCGCGAAAGCCCCCCAAAGGTCGCTTGCAAAAACGGGCAAGCCGTTCCGCCCCAACACTTCCAATCAATTTGGATGCGCAAAGGCTTAAGTCTGCTGAAAATTGTACACGCTTTTCTTGGGCGGTAGACATTACTTTTTGAGTTCGTCATCGGCGCGATTGCCGGAATCGGCGCGTCCTTTGGTACTCCCTATATAATGAGACGATTCAATCAGTTGGGAGAACCTAGCAAGTGCCGACGGACCTGAAATCCACGATCAATTTGCCCAAGACCAGCTTTTCCATGAAGGCAGGATTGCCCCAGAACGAGCCGAAAATGCTCGAACGCTGGGAGCAGATGGGCCTCTACGAGCGCATCCGCCAAGCTCGGAAGGGTAAGCAAAAATACATCCTCCACGACGGCCCACCCTACACCAGCGGCCCCATCCACCTGGGCACGGCAATGAACAAGTGCCTCAAGGATTTCATCGTCAAGTCGAAAACCATGTCCGGGTTCGACGCCCCCTACGTTCCCGGCTGGGACTGCCACGGCCTGCCCATAGAAATAAAAGTCGACAAGGAACTCGGCGGCAAGAAGCTCGAGATGCATCCGACGGCGGTGCGCGCCGAGTGCCGCAGGTACGCGCAGAAATTCCTCGACCTGCAGCGCCAGCAGTTCAAGCGCATCGGTGTCTTCGGTCGGTTCGACAAACCGTACGCGACGATGACGCCGCAATACGAGTCGGTGGTGCTCTCCACTTTCTTTTCTTTTTATGAGAATGGATTCGTCTACAAGGGTCTGCGCGCCGTCTACTGGTGCATGCATGACGAGACCGCGCTCGCCGAAGCCGAAGTCGAATACGAGAATCACACCAGCAGCACCGTCTGGGTAAAGTACGCCCTGCTCGACGATCCGGCAAAGCTCGACGCCGCGCTCTCCGGCAAAAAACTCAACACCATTATCTGGACAACGACTCCGTGGACGCTGCCCGCATCGATGGCCGTTGCATTTCATCCCGACGAAGAATATGTGGCTCTGGAATCCGGCAGTGAAGTCTACATTGTTGCTTCCAAGCTTGCGAAAGACGCTGCCGAGAAATGCGGCCTCGCCGATCCGCGCGAACTGGCCCACTTTCCCGGACGCAAGCTCGAGCGCCTCAACTTCCAGCATCCCTTCCTTGATCGCAAAGTGCTAGGCGTGCTTGCCGACTACGTCACTATGGACACCGGAACCGGCGTCGTCCACACTGCGCCTTCACATGGCGCCGAGGACTTCGCCACCGGCGTCAAGTACGGTCTCGACGCCACCAGCAATGTCGACGAAAAAGGCATCCTCCGTAACGGCCTGCCCGAATACACTGGCAAGCGTGTTTGGGACGCGAATCAACCCATCATCGACCTGGTCAAGAGCCGCGGCGCTCTGCTGCACACGGAAAAGACCGAGCACTCCTATCCTCACTGCTGGCGCTGCCACAATCCCGTGATTTTTCGCGCTACCGAGCAGTGGTTCATCTCGATGGAAACGCCGATGCCCGGCGGAAAAGGAAAAGATGACACCCTGCGCACGCGCACCTTGGCCGAGATCAAGAACGTGAAATGGGATCCGGCGTGGGGTGAGGAACGTCTCTCCAACATGATTCAAACCCGCCCCGACTGGTGCATCTCGCGCCAGCGCGTCTGGGGCGTGCCCATCGCTGTTTTTCTTTGCGAGAGCTGCGGCAAGCCGCTGAACGACCGCGCCATCAATCGCAAAGTCGTAGAACTCTTTGCCCGCGCGGGCGCCGACGCCTGGTTCACGCCCGAGTCCGACACGATTCTTCCCGCCGGAACGAAGTGTCCGCATTGCAACGGCGCGAAATTCGAAAAGGAAACCGACATCTTCGACGTGTGGCTCGAATCCGGCGCGAGCTATCTCGCGTTGATCGCCGCCGAGCCCGAATACCCGTGGCCATCCGATCTTTATCTGGAAGGTGGCGACCAATACCGCGGATGGTTCCAGTCGTCTCTGCTTTGCGCGATGGGCACGCGCGCCACGCCTCCGTATCGCGGGGTGGTCACGCCCGGTTGGACGCTCGACGAAAAAGGTCAGGCGATGTCGAAGTCGCGCGGCAACGACGTCGATCCGGTCGATATCGCGAACCGCCTTGGCGGAGAGATCGTGCGCCTCTGGACCGCGTCCGTCGACTTCCGCGAAGATGTGGTCGGCTCCGAAGCCCTGATGCAGCGCGTCGGCGACAACTATAAGAAGATTCGCAACACGTTCCGCTACATCTTGAGCAATCTCTACGACTTTGACCCGGCCAAAGATGCAATTCCGTTCGACAAGATAGAGGAAATCGACCAGTACATGCTGCGCCAGACGTGCGCGTTTGCGGACGATGTGCGCAGCGGGTATGACGAGTTCGCGTTCCACCGGATCTACCATCGCGTTAATCACTTTTGCATCGTCGACCTGAGCGCTTTTTATTTCGACGTGCTCAAGGATCGTCTCTACATTTCCGCGCCCAAGTCGCAAGGGCGCCGCAGCGCGCAAACCGCGATCTGGCGCATTGGGGAAGCGCTCACTCGGCTGCTCGCGCCCATCATGACGTTCACCTGCGAAGAGGTTTGGCAGCACTTGCCCAACACAGAAGACGGTCGCGAAGAGAGCGTGCATCTGGCGTATTTCCCCAGCGCCGGCCAAATCACCGGCGAAGTCAAGCCGTCGCCAGACTCCACGCAAAGCGACTGGACGACACTCCGCTCCGTGCGCGACGACGTGCTCAAGGCACTCGAAGAGGCGCGCAACAACAAGCTGATTGGCACTGGCCTCGAAGCCCAGGTGTCAATTGCCGCTCCCGAGTCGCTCCATGCGGTGCTGAAGCGCAACGAAGCTCAACTGCGCTATCTGTTTATCGTCTCGTCCGTCAGTTTGACTCAAGGCGCTGGCAACGGCACGAGCGGCATTTCGGTTGAGGTTCGAAAAGCCGACGGCCAGAAATGCGATCGCTGCTGGAATTATTCAACCCGCGTCGGCGAGGACCAGGACTATCCCACGGTGTGCGAGCGCTGCAGCGCCGTGCTGAAGGAAATTGAAGGTGCGTGACCGCGGTCTTCGCGAACGCGATAAAGTATAGGGAAGAATTCTTTTCGGTCATGCGCAAATATCATTTTCTGATCGCCTTGTTCGTCGTCGCTCTCGATCGCGTCACCAAAATCGCGATCTCGCGGCGGCTTTCCCTGCACGACAGCATTCCCGTGATTCCGGGATTCTTTCGCATCATCCACGCCGAAAATCCGGGCGCGGCGTTTGGCATTTTTGCAGATTCTCCCTCGCAATGGAAAGTCGGCCTGCTGATTGGATTTTCAATCGTTGCGCTGCTGATCGTCTGCACGCTGCTCTGGAAGAACAGCCATAGCCTGACGTCCACCGGCATCGGTCTATCGTTGATTCTCGGCGGCGCGGTCGGAAATTTATGGGACCGCCTCGTCAGCCGTCATGTGGTGGATTTTCTGCTCTTCTATATCGGCCCGCACCAGTGGCCAGCCTTCAACGTGGCCGACAGCGCCATTGTCGTGGGAGCGGGGCTGCTGGTGTTTGAAATCCTGTTCACAAAGTCGCCGAGCCAGCAGTCGGCGTAGCAGGGTTCGCCCCGCGGGACAGCCGAAGGCGCTGCCCCTACACAGGCGCTTTATTTCTTCGCGGCTGCTTCGCGTTGGCGCAAGGCTGCCATGGTGGCGGCGGAGGGGTCTTTCCGCTTGCTGTTTTTCGGACGTCGTTTCGTTTTGGTGGTGTAATGATTTTGCGCCAAGGTGTCTCCTGCATTTTCGGCGGTTGGGGACGCCTGCCCTGATTTGTGCGAGAAATAGCAATCCGGACCGCAATCGCGGTGATGTCTTGCTAACCATCATAACGCACCGGCGAAGGAACACACTGCCCGAAGCTGATGCTTCCTGAACAGACGATGGCGGCTTGGTCCCTTTGGAAACTGACTACGGCGTTCCGTATAGCTTTCGGTAAACGCTTGCATTCCGCAGAATCGCTTGGACATATTCGCGGGTTTCGGTGAAGGGGATCGATTCGACAAACTCCTGGGCATCGCGGTAGTGGCCCTGACCCAGCCAGTCGCCCACGCGGTCGCTGCCGGCATTGTAGGCGGCCAGTGCGTATTCGAACTGTCCGTTGTACTTGTCGACCATGTCTTTGAAGTAGCGGGTGCCGAGTTCGAGGTTCACCGCGGGCGTGTAGAGTTGTGGCGCCGTGTATCCCTTGAACTTGACTTGCTTGGCCACGGTCTTGCCGGTCTTGGGCAGAAGTTGCATCAGGCCCACGGCGTTGGCGTGGGAGATGGCTCCGGCATTGAACTCAGATTCCTGCCGGATCAGCGATGCCACCAGATAGGGATCGAGTCCGTTTTGCTCGGAATACTTACGCAGATCGGCCCAATACGCTTTAGGAAACAGCGCTTCCCAGTAGGGCCGCGGGAGGTCGGGAAGGTCGACAGCGAAATAGTTGGGCGTCGAGCGCTTCATGACTTCAATGCCGCGATCGTAGCGGCCGCCATCCTGATAAACGCGGGCTATTTCCGGTGGCGCCCAGGTTCCGTCAACCTGGCTGGCGGCGGCTTGCAACTCGCGCACCGCCAAATCGGACAGGCCGCCGTTGCAGAGCAAACGCGCCCGTTCGACGCGCAGGTTGTCGTCGGGTGGTTCGGCGGCCGCAATTTTCCCGGTGGTGGGCAGCGGAGAAATTCTATCGAGCAGGGCATAGTGCGGCGCGTCGGCATTGGACGATCCGCTCCCTGGGCCCGGCAAGTTGTTCAGGCGCTGCCGGCCGAACTCCGCGTAATAGTAGTTGCGGAAGCGATCGGAAAGCTTCTGATAAAACGCCCGCGCCATGGCGGGATTGCCTTCCTCTTCGGCGAGGCGCGCGCGCCAGTACAGCGCATTGGGAATTTCCGCCGAATCCGGATAGAATGCGATTTGCTCTTCGAAATCCTTGCGCGCCTCATCGGTCCGGCCTTGCCGGAAGGTCAGCCACGCCGCTTTCCAGTGTGCGTAGGAGGCGCGCGTGCCATGCGGGAAGCGCTGCTGCAACTCGCGGAAGTAATCAATGGCCCGGTCGTAGTCGCGCTTCAGCAAATACATGTTTCCAGCCGATAGCAACGCCTGCTCCAGCCACGGGCTTGAGGGACCAAACTTGCGCAAATCGTCCAGTGTGCGCTGCACGGCCTCTTCGTCGCTCGTGGAACGTTGGGTCTCACTCAGCAGGTAGAGGCGCTCGGCTTCGGCGTCGCCCGTCTGCGGTCCCATCGAAGTTAGCAAGTTACGGGCATCGTGACTGCTGCCGCTTTTTTCAAGCGCTCCCGCCAGTGCCAGTTGCACATTTGGCCGGTCCGACGGACTGACTTCTTCGGAGAGGTCGCGGTACTCATGGGCCGCCTCGCCGTAGTGTTTGGCTTTGGATAGCAGATCGGCGCGGCTGCGGCGCTCGGATGGCGAGCCCGAAATTCCGAGCTTGCGCAATTCCGTTCCCCCCACATCCGCCTCGGAGCTGTTGGGAAGGTTAAAGTACAGATTGCGGAAGGCGCTCCCAGCCTTTTCTTTCTCGCCCGCTGCCAGGTAGGCGCGTCCCATGGAGAGTTCCCAATCGCTGCGCACGGGAGAGCGGTCTTTTTCTAGCAGAGCCGCTGCCTCCGGTGCACGGCCTTCCTCGAGCAGGGTATTGGCATACACCAGGTGGGCATCGCGGATCAGAAGCGAGTCAGGAAAGTTCTTGCTGAAATCGGCGAGTGTGGAGAGCGCCTCAGCATTGTGGCCCGTCCTCATGTAGGCGTCGCCGAGGTAGTAAGCGACATAATCCCCCAGTTCGCTGGCTCCGGCCTTGGCGCGGTTGAGCGGGTCGATGGCTTTGGCGTAGTCGTGATCGAGCGTGCGCGCATAACCGACGACGAGCCAGGCCAGCGCTCCGGCATCTTCTTTGGTGTGGCGTCGCGCGTAGCCTTCGACCCCCTCATAGGCGCTGGGGATGCGGTCCTGCAACAACTGTTGCGCCATGGGGCGAAGACTGGCCGAGGCAACAAAGGCTCGCCGTACCCGGCGTACGCGGGGAGAAACGCTTTTGTGCTTTCTCTTCGCAGCGGCGGAAGCGGTGCCGGTTTTTCCCGTCGGGGGCGTGGTCTTTCCGCCAGCGGATTTCGGGGTTGAGCCCTTCGACCCTGTGCTCTTCGACACCGTGTTCTTAGCGGGTGCGCTCTCAGCGGAGGGCAACGCCTGGGGAAGCGCGAGTGCGGGCGGTAAAAAGCCAAGCGAGGGCAGGAATAAAATTCCAGCGTAAACTGCGACTGCAAAACGGCGCACTCAAACCCTACCTACTGCCGAAAGTTGGCACCCATGAGAGACGGATCGTCTTCTGCAAGACTTCCTATTATTTCATGTTCAAAGTAATTAGCGGGGCCGGCAACCGTGTTCCCATAACGCTTCTGGTACGTCGCGCGGCTCTTCTCGATCTCTTCTTGCAGGCGGTCGTAGAGATCCTTGTTTTGGCGGCCTTGTGCGACCGTCGCCTGATTGTAGAGTTTGATCTCATCGACCAGCAGACGGGCAAAACGTTGTGCTTTGCCGTGAAGATCGCGATCCTCGGGCGAAAGCGATGGAGCCGGCTCTGCCTCATGTTCCGACATGGACTCCGCGTGCCCCATCTGCTGCGGTTCGGACAAGGCGGGTTCCATTGCAGCAATCGAAGACTGCACCGCAGTGGCTGCGAACCGCCCCTCGGCGTTCGCGCTCTGGGATTCAGCAATCGACATCGGCGCGGCCATCGTCGGAGCCTCAACGTCTGTGCTGATGGCCATCGCCATGCCGTCTCCCGGTGCCGCCGCCGCTTTGGCTTTGGCAGGACCGGCAAACCCAGGAGTGTGCGAAACGAAAGGATCGTTGAAAGCCGGCGCGGCGTGGGCTGGGGTGAGATCGGTTGGCGCATCCACCGCCGCTGTGCCGTGATCGTCGGCATGTGCTGCAGACGGTTCCTTATGCCCTTGCTTGCGCAGCGAGTTGACTTCGAGCCACGCGCCGGTCGAAAGTACCAGCAGTTCGAGTGAGCCGGCATCGACCCAACCCGCAACATCGGTTCCGCTGTCGGCATATACCAGCGCGGCAACTTTGTCTTTCAAGATCAACGGAAGGATTCGTGCCTCTCCTCTGGCGGGCGTTCCAAATTCGTCGAGGAAACGCGCGTCCATCTCGGCAAATGGTGCGGTTACCCCTGCGCGGTGGCCGATTGCGCGGTTGACGGCCGCAGCGTTTTCGTCGAGCGCGAAGTCCTTCAGCGCATCACCGTTGGTGAAACCTCGTCCCTGCCACCCCTTGGCATGGCTACCCTTCACCACAAAGAGCGCCACACGGGTCGCATAGCGGGCGCTGGCGTCGAGCAACGCGCTCAAGATCTCGCGTTGCGAAGTGCCCAATTGGATTTCGGCGACGGCACGTGCCAGATCCGTCGAACTCGCATTGTCTTGGATCGGTTCAGTCGGCGTGAGTGTGGACAGTCCAGGTTGGTCCGGCGTTGCTTCGTCCAGCCTTGGTTCGGCGGCGATCTCGTCCATCACCCGGCAGACAATCTCGGTGCGTACTTGGGTCGCATGGCTCTCGAGAACCTCGCCAACCACCCGTTCCACAATTAGTTCAATCCAACCGCGCTCCATCATGCGTACTCCGGCGTGAGACTATTTTGGTCGACCTCGACGAAGCTCTTTTGGGGAATGAAAGGCTTAGCCTTCTAACCTCTGATTATAGGACCGCGAACCGATGTCCCTCGGAAACCTTAGTACCTGCCCTATTGGGTGCCGAATCAGCCCGTGGGCCGGCGGGGAACCGGTTTGGCAATCGGCGTCAAAACAGGCCCCCAAAAAGCCTGGCTAGCAAGTACAATAGCAGCGGGAGAATCGCTGGAGTTTTCGGAAAAATCTGCATCAAGTTACGAATGAGTACCATCCAACCCAACATAGAGCAACCGGTCAGCGAAGAAATGCAGCTGGTCCGGCGTGCCAAACGCGGCGACGTTCAAGCGTTTGAAGAACTCGTACGGCGCTATGATCGCAATGTTTTCCGCATTGCACAGCACATTACGCAGAATCGCGAGGACGCCGAAGATGTGGTACAGGAGGCGTTTCTCAAAGCGTATCGCAACCTGGCGAAGTTTCAGGAACAGTCCAAGTTTTATACTTGGCTGGTGCGCATTGCGGTCAACGAAGCGCTAATGAAGTTGCGCCGGAAGAAGCCGGGACGCACGGTTTCTCTGGACGAAGAAATAAAAACGGAAGATGATTCGCTTCCCCGTGAGGTTGCGGATTGGAGTCCCAATCCCGAACAGATGTACAACCAGGCGGAGTTGCGGGACATCCTGACTCGCACCATTCAAGGATTGCCGTCGGGCTTCCGGACCGTGTTCGTGCTGCGTGACGTGGAAGGCCTCTCGACCGAAGAGACGGCGGAGGCGCTGGAGTTGAGCATTCCGGCGGTGAAGTCGCGGCTATTGCGGGCGCGCCTGCAGTTGCGCGAACGGCTGAACCGCTTCTTTCAGAAAAAGGCGAGTGGAGATGGCGACCAGTGAAGTGTTCTGAGTTTCTCAACGAGTTAACCAACTACCTCGATGGCGAGCTCGACGCCCAGACGAAGACCGAACTCGACGAGCATCTGGCGTGGTGCCACAACTGCTACGTCGTCTGCGATACCACCCGGAAGACCATCGAAATCTACCGTGACTCGGAACTCTACGAATTGCCCGACGATCTGCGTACCCGTCTGCGATCGGCCATCATGACCAAATGTGCGGCGCACAAGAAACCGGATCCGCCGACCGGCTAGGCGGACGGTCCCACGGTTTTTGCTGTGTCAGTGTTCCTCTCAACTCTTTTTACTCCATTCCAGTAAGTGCCTTTTCCGAGTTGTCTCCGGAGCACCTCGCGCGGCACTCCTGCACGCGAACCTTTTCTGCTGTACTGGAATCTAAACAAATAGAGAGCGTCTCAACCCATAAGGAAGGGGATGAGTCGTTTTTCTGGCTTTGTGGGAGGTCACCTAATGCTTTCGAAGCTGATGGACGCCATGTTCGGCTGCCGGCACGCTCGTTACAGTTTTCCGATCACCCTGCGCGCCGGTTCGCGCCGCAACTCGGCGATCTCGCAGACCGGAACCTACGTCGTGTGTCTCGATTGTGGCAAGGAATTCCGCTACAACTGGCAAGAAATGAAGATCATGGGATCGCAAGCAACAGAGGTCGCGCGCTCCCTGGTGACGAAAGAAGCCGCCTAAGACGCCAAATAGGACCCGCTGGCAAGACAGCAGCGTTTTCTACCGGCAGTTTAGCGACCCAAACTGAACATTCCTCGGTAGCCATTCCCGAATTTTGCTCCGCGTCATCCCGTTTAAGTCCCCGGACTCAAAAATTTCACTAACGGCCCGTCCCCAGCGAGGCGCATAATGGTATCAGCGCCGATCTGCAAGCAAGCTTCGGCTGTCCTTCAGAAGCGCCCCCGCTTGCGGTTCTCGCCGGAGGTATTTATGCCTCTCTCCATGCTTCGCGAATTTCTGGATCGTAACCGCATTCAATACCTGGTGATCTCGCATTCGGTGGCCTACACCGCTCAGGGGATTGCCGCGCTTACTCACATACCCGGAAAGGAGCTGGCAAAAACCGTGATGGTCATGGTGGATGGTCGCCTGGCTATGGCGGTCGTGCCCGCTTCGTTCCGCGTGGATTTATACCGGCTCAAAAAGTATCTCGGGGCGGACTCAGTTGAACTGGCCACCGAGCACGAATTTCGCGGCCGTTTTCCCGACTGCGAAACCGGATCCATGCCGCCGTTCGGCAATCTCTACGGCATGGACGTTTTCGTCGACCAGGCCTTGGCCGAAGACGAGGAAATCGCCTTCAACGCGGGCTCGCACCGGGAACTGGTGCGCATGAGATTTGCCGACTTCCGCGGTTTGGTCAATCCGGCAATCATTCCGCTGGCGGCGGGCAAAGCCCACACGCACGCTGCCTGAGTGCTGCGGAGGCGATGCTGACTCCGTGCGCGAAGCGGTCGCCGTATCGAGGGCCGTCGGCGGCCGACGGAGCGTTCACCGGGAAAATACTGTGTCCTTTTCTTTTTTCATACAATCTTCACAAATCACTGTGTTAGATTTGCCCCTCAGACCAATAAACTAAAGAACTGCGCATGAAGAGCAGCGCACGATTTCCTGGAGGAAACTGCATTGGGCAAGGACATGGTTCCCAAGAAGATCTTCTTCACCAAAGGCGTGGGGAAGCACCGTGAGCGGCTCACCTCATTCGAGCTCGCTTTGCGCGACGCCGGCATCGCGGCGCAAAACCTGGTGCGGGTTTCGTCCATTTTTCCGCCGAATTGCAAACTCGTCCCCCGCTCGCAGGGGCTCACGTATCTTTCTCCAGGAGAAGTTGTATTTGCGGTGGTCGCCGAAAACTCCACGCACGAGCCGCACCGCCTGCTAGCGTCCTCGATTGGCGTGGCCATCCCCGCCGATCGCAACACCTACGGTTATCTGAGCGAACACCACTCCTTCGGCGAAACCGAAGATGCCGCCGGAGATTACGCCGAAGAACTCGCCGCCGAAATGCTGGCTACGACTCTGAACGTGGAGTTCGATTCAGACCGTTCTTGGGACGAGAAAAAAGAGATCTATCGGATTTCGAACAAGATCGTCCGGACGGCCAATGTTACGCAGTCGGCGGTTGGCGATAAGCGCGGGCTGTGGACTACGGTGATCGCGTCGGCCGTACTCATCTTCGACTGAAAGATGGCGGGCGATAGAGTCAAGCGGATGGTGTGGCCGGTTTTGGTGCATTCCGCGCGAACGGCTATGGCCGCTGTAGCGTCGTTGCTGGTTGCGCGGTTGTTTGGGTTGCCGGCGACCTACTGGGCGCCGATTACAACCCTGGTGATCACGCAGTCATCGCTGGGGGACCGCGCTCAAAGTTTCCTGGCAGCGTTTTGTCGGAACCGCGCTTGGAGCTTTTGTTGGCGGACTTGTTGCCAGTCACTTCGCGCCACGCGTCTTTGTCTTCGGTGCTTGCGTGTTCCTGTTGGGGTTACTCTGCGCCGTGGCGCGCTCGGATCGGAGCGCATATCGTTTCGGGGGCGTTGCGCTGACGATTGTGCTTTTGGTGCCGAGAACGGACCCGGCATGGCAAGTCGCCTTTCATCGCTGCGCCGAGGTTTCGATCGGAGTTGGTGTCGCGTTGATATTTGCCTGGGTGTGGCCGGAGAGGGAAGTCGCATCCGCCGTGTCGAGGTGAGCTCTTCCGAGTTTCTTGCGGAGACGGAGAGGTTTGCGTTTTCCGGTAACCGGCGGCGCATCGCTATCTTGCGATCTTGGCAATCGTCTTCTTCGCCGCCGGTTTCTTCTTCAGTCGCTCCAGCACGGCGGCTACGATCAGCGGCAAGCCTACGGTAGCGTCCACAAAAACTTCGCCAAACTTCCCGCCTTCCGCTGGAGGCACAAATTTCCCCCACGAAACCGCCTCGCTGTAAGGACTCCCAGAAAGGCCGCCCCAGTAAACCGGCTCAGGGCAGATTCGCAATCCATAGTGATAGCGCTTCAGCGGCAGATCTTCGCCGCCGCGGCGATGCCTGAGTTCAATGAACGGGCCGAATTGCTGCGACCAGTTGCGCGGTACGCCTCCGCCGATGGTGAAGATTCCCAGGCGCTTCTGGCTGAGCAGGGTTGCGGCAAAATGCTCCAGGTCTTCGAAGGGATCGAAGCGGAAACGCGCCTTGCCTTGCGTGTCGCGTTCACGATTCGTCAAGGCGTAATCAAGGCCTAACTCGGAGTCCGAGAATGCTGGCACAAATACCGGGACATTCTTCTCATAGGCCGACTTCAGGATGCCGCGCTCGCGTGGGGCGCGCTTTGCCAGATACGCCCCAATCGCGCGGTTCAACTTATATGAGCACATCACTTCGTCGGAATCCCAGCCGCCAAACACCGCAGCCATCACGCGCTCCACGTCGTCGAGGTTCTGCTCGGGTTCGAGGGTGTCGTAGACGCGGTTGTATCCGGCTTCGTAGAGTTCCTCGTCGCTGAGCTCGGGATTATGCCGGAAATGCGCGCGCCCAGTCGCTTCGACCAGACCATGTGCCATCAGCGCGCCGGTCGAAACGATGGCATTCACGATTCCGCGATCGATCAACTCGGCAATCACCAGTCCCTGTTTGGCGACGGTCATCGCGCCGGCGAGAGTCATGACGACGAAAGCGTCCTTGTCGCGGGCCATGGCTTCGAGCACGTCGGCCGCCTCGCCGAGTTGGCGGCCGGTGAACGCGGTCTTCGACATGGCGCGCACCAGGTCATCGATGGATCGGATCTTGCCCAGATCGAGCGGTTCCAGCGGAATCAGTCGGTCGGAAACCGGGTCGTGCAGCTTGCGGTCGATGCCCGCGCCTTCATGATGACTTCCATGCTTCGCGCCGCTTTTGTGCTTCACGGAGGAACCTCCAGAATGAAAACTGATTTGGACCGAAGAAACAATTTACTAGAAGTGAGAGAATTGCGGCGGCCGCTTTCGCGGAGTTGTAACAGTCACGCCCGTATCGGGGCACTTTGATATCCTAGGACGCGATCATAGGTTGGAGAAGCAAGAGTTGGAAAAACAAGTGCGAGACAAGTTCACCGTCGCCCTGATCCAGATGTCGTGCGGTTCCGAACCGGCCGACAATCTGGCCAAGGCGGTTCACCGTGTGGCAGAGGCGGCGCGCGAGGGCGCCGACGTCGTCTGCTTACCCGAACTGTTCCAGACGCAGTATTTCTGCCAGCGCGAAGACGCGGCGCTGTTCGATCTCGCGGAACCAATCCCCGGCGCGACCACCGAAACGCTTGCCGCTGCTGCCCGGAAGAACAAGGTCGTGCTGATCGCGTCGCTGTTCGAGAAGCGCGCGCCTGGCGTCTACCACAACACGGCTGCGATCTTTGATGGGGGTGGCGATTCGGATGGCAGGCTCGCTGGCATCTACCGCAAGATGCACATTCCCGACGACCCGCTCTACTACGAAAAGTTTTATTTCACGCCCGGTGATCTGGGCTTTAAGGCCTTCGACACTTCCGCGGGAAAGCTGGGCACGCTGATCTGCTGGGATCAGTGGTATCCCGAAGCCGCGCGCCTCACCGCGCTGCAGGGAGCTAGTGTTCTGTTCTTCCCCACAGCGATCGGATGGCATCCTGCGGAGAAGGCCAAATTTGGCGCGTCGCAACACGATGCTTGGCGGACGATTCAACGGGCGCATGCGATTGCGAACGGGGTTTACGTCGGGGTCGTGAATCGCGTCGGCTTTGAGACCGGAGACATTCGCGGCAATTCCGTGCCTGGCAAAGGGCTGGAATTCTGGGGAGGGTCGTTTTTCTGCGATCCTTTCGGCCGCGTTCTCGCCGAGGCTTCGCATGACAAAGAAGAAATTCTGCTGGGCGAAGTGGATTTGCGGCATCTGGAGGACACGCGGCGGAACTGGCCGTTCCTGCGCGATCGGCGGATTGACAGTTATGCGCCAATCACGAATCGAATGACCGATGGAAAGTGAGTTCTGGGTGATCGCATCTTGATCCCTCTGATCCCGTCTTTTAAAATCAAAGACTTAGCGGCGACGTTTGGCCAGGTCTTTGAGAAATAAGGACTTATCGCTAAAGTATTTATTCTCCAATCATTTACATGGCATTTGCATGACAAAGACGGGTTCTGCATCGAAACCTCCTTCCGCGCTTCCTTCCGCCCTGGGCTATCGCATGCCGGCCGAGTGGGAGCCGCACGAATCCACCTGGCTCGCTTGGCCGCATTTTCGCGGGGACTGGCCGGGGAAGTTCGAGCCGATTCCGTGGGTGTATGCCGAGATCGTACGCAACCTGGCACGGCATGAGCGGGTGGACCTGATCGTCAACTCCCCGAACGCGGAACGGCGAGCCCGGGCGGTGCTGGAGTTGGCCGATGCGCTTTCTGAAAACGTCCGTTTTCACCATTGGCGAACGGATCGGGTGTGGACGCGCGATTCCGGGTGCATCTTCCTCACGCGAAACTCGGCACCTCAGGGGCGAAAGCCCCCCGTGATTGAGGACGCAAACGGCACGGCTGAAGCCGTGCCCTTCCCAAAGCCCTCTCATAGAAAGAGTTCCACGGGAAAGCAAGACGGGCCGCGCATCGCGCTGCATTTTCAGTTCAACGGCTGGGCGAAGTATCCGAATTACAAGCTCGATGAAAAGATCGGCGGACGCATGGCGAAAGCGGCTGGGGCGCGCGTGGTGCGTCCGGTCGTTGTGCATCCGAACGGCGGCGAACACCGCGTGGTGCTCGAAGGTGGATCGATCGACGTCAACGGTTGCAGCACTCTGCTCACGACGGAAGAGTGTCTGCTCTCGACCACGCAGCAGCGCAATCCGCCGATGGACCGCGCCGCTTACGAACAACTTTTTGCCGACTATTTTGGAGTGCAGTCCGTGATCTGGCTCGACAGCGGCATCGCCGGCGACGACACGCACGGACATGTCGATGACATCACCCGCTTCGTCGCTCCGAATACCGTGGTTACGATGGTCGAGCAGAATGAGCAAAGCGAAAACTACGCGCCACTTTATGCGAACCTGTGGCGATTGAAGGCCGCCCGCGTCTCATCTGGGAGTTCCGACGGACAGAAACTCGAGATCGTCGAGATTCCTATGCCGCGTCCAGTCGTCTTCGAAGGCCGGCAGTTGCCCGCCAGCTACGCCAATTTTTATATTGCGAATGGCGTGGTGCTCGTACCGGTTTTCAACGATCCGAACGATCGCATCGCGTTAAATGTCTTGGCGGAAGTTTTTCCGACGCGTGAAATCGCACCGATCTATTCGGGCGATCTGATCTGGGGATTCGGCGCGCTGCACTGCATGACGCAGCAGCAGCCGGAAAATTAACGGTAGCTGGTCTCGGCCTCAATGCTTGTCTCTGACTCTGAATGCAACGAGATTCCTTATTGTGCGTAAGCCAGCACGGTTGCGCCCGTGAAGATCAAGAGCCCCCCGACCCAGTGATGCCAGGTCACCGGCTCGTGGAGAAAAATTGCGGCTAAGGCAATCGCAACCACAACGCTCAGCTTGTCTACAGGGGCGACGCGGGAAGCCTCACCAAGTTGCAGGGCTCGGAAATAGCAGAGCCAGGATAAGCCGGTGGCAATGCCGGATAGAACCAGAAAGATCCACGTTCGTCTTCCAATCGTTGCGATCGACTGGCTCTTAGTAAAAAGAACGACGGACCAAGCGAAGATCAGAATCACTACGGTTCGGATCGCGGTCGCCAAGTTGGAGTTAACATGTGCGACTCCAACTTTCGCCAAAACTGCCGTAAGACCCGCAAAAAATGCCGATAGCAACGCCCAAAGGAACCAGTTCATATTATTTCCTAACCTCCGATTTCTTCGAACGGCCGCAGTTTCGATTCAGTCAGTTTGGCAGTCTCCCACTGTTATACACATTTGCGACACACAGCAATCCGAACGGCCTAAGCTCTAGCAGGCTGCGGAAATCACTGGCGTATATAGCACATATAATATAGGCATCATATGATGCTATACTTAGTGCCTAGGAGTTCCCATGAGAACCACGATTGCGCTGGATGACGACCTGGTACGAATCGCCCAGGAGTTCACCGGGGTAAAGGAGAAGACGGCGCTGATTCGTGAAGCGCTCAAAGCGCTGATTGAGCGGGAAAGCGCTCGCCGGCTGGCGTCCCTGGGAGGCACCATGCCGGGATTGAAGAATGTCCCACGGCGCAGGGCGGCGGCGCATTGATTCTCGCCGATACCTCGGTTTGGATCGATCATCTCCGATTGGGCAATCAACAACTGCAGAAGCAGTTGAACCTGGGGCAGATTGCGGTCCATCCCTGCGTCATTGCGGAGTTGGCCCTGGGATCTCTGAAAGAACGCTCCCGGACACTTGCCCTTCTGGACCTGCTACCCCAGGTGCGAGTGGCACAATTGAACGAAATTCGAACCTTGATCGAGGCCCGTCGTTTGTACGGCCTCGGCATTGGTCTGACCGACGCACACCTGATCGCTTCGGTTCTGATCAATCCGCCGATGCTTTTGTGGACAAGAGATAAGCAACTCCGAAAAGTCGCCGAGTCTCTCAGCATTCACGCCAGCCTCGCTTAGAAACCCATTGCAGCAAAATGCAGATCCCTCGCTGCGCTCGGGATGACAACACTATGGAGGGTGTAGTCATCTTGCATCGTTTACACTTTACCCGTGAATGCCGAGATCATCGCCGTCGGGTCGGAGTTGCTGACTCCTCATCGCCAGGACACAAATTCGCTTTATCTCACGGAACAACTGAACGACCTTGGCGTGGAAGTGCGCTTCAAATGCATTGTCGGCGACGATCGGGAAGGCCTGACGGCGGCGGCCAAGCTTGCCATGCGGCGGTCGGACATCATCATTGTTTCGGGCGGTCTTGGTCCTACCGAAGACGATCTTACGCGCGAAGCGGTGGCCGACGCGCTCGGCCTAGAATTGCGCCGCGATCCGGAGATCGCTGCCAAGTTGGAAGAACGCTTCGCCAAGCGCGGCATGAAGATGTCGGCCAACAATGCCAAGCAGGCAGACGTTTTGACCAGCGCAGCGGCGTTGCCCAACTCGCTCGGCACCGCGCCCGGCCAGTGGATCGGCGGCAAGTACGACGGCCAGGAGCGGCTGCTGATGCTGCTGCCCGGTCCTCCCTACGAAATGAAAGCGATGTTCGAAGCCGAATGCATTCCGCGGCTGCGCGCCCGGGTTCCCGTCCAGCACATCGCCACGCGCACGTTCAAAATGGCGATGATGCCGGAATCGCAGGTGGACGCGCGGGTCGCGCCGATCTACAAAACCTACACCGACGTCGAGACCACGATTCTGGCGGGCGCGGGCGAGATTCAACTTCATCTGCGCTGCCGGAAGGATTCACAGCCAGAGGCCGAAGCGCGCGTCGAGGAGCTCTCCGAAAAAATCGAAGACGAGCTCGCCGACTCCATTTTCTCGCGCAAAGGCGAAACCATCGAACAGATCGTCAGCTATCTGCTGCAGATGCGGAGCATGACGCTGGCCGTGGCGGAATCCTGTACTGGCGGCCTGTTGGCCGAGCGCATCACCTCGATCGGCGGCAGCTCGCGCTATTTTCTGGGCGGGGCCGTGGTGTATTCGAATGAACTGAAAACACAATTTGCCAATGTGCCCAAGGCGTTGATCGACCAGCATGGAGCGGTGAGCAGGGAAGTGGCATCGGCGATGGCGGAGGGCATCCGCAAGCGTTGTGTATCGAGCTACGGAGTGGGGATTACAGGCGTCGCAGGCCCGGGGGGCGGAAGCGAGCAGAAGCCCGTCGGCCTGGTTTACATCGCGCTGGCGGGAGAAGAAGGCACGCAGGTCGTCGAGCGAAATTTCCCCGGCGACCGCAAGCGTATTCGTCAGTTCGCAACGCAGCAGGCGCTGGAGATGATTCGCCGGGCGCTGCTGTAAGGCGCTGCCCTTAAAAATGCGAATATTTATCGGCATCGATCTTGACGCGGAAGTTCGCGCCCGCATCGCGCGCTTCCTCGACGGCGTGCAAGGTTTCGCGCCCGAGGCGCGCTGGGTGCGGCCCGAGTCGCTGCACATTACGTTGAAGTTCATCGGTGAACAAAAGACGGAGCAACTCGAGGCCATAAGCGAACGTTTGCGGCATGTTGAAGGCGGCGCGTTTGAGATTCGCTCCGCCGCATACGGATTCTTTCCCACGGCCAAGGCTCCGCGCGTATTCTGGATCGGCATTCAAGCGGGACCGCAACTAGCTGCGCTGGCGGAGAGCATTGATGTGGCTGTCGCCGAACTCGGCGTTCCGCGAGAAGACCGGCCCTATAGTCCGCATCTGACTTTGGCGCGCGCCGGAGGCAGATCGGGCTCGCCAAAATGGCGCAAAGGCGACGGCCCGAATGCGGCGTTCGCGACGCTGGAAAAACGCCTGGCCGCGATGGGCGAACTCGATTTCGGCACGATGACGGCGCGGGAGTTTATTCTTTATCAGAGTCAGCTTTTACCGGGAGGATCGAAGTACACAAAGCTGCAACGATTCCCGCTCCGGCAGACTTGAATCGAAAATCAGTCGTGGACATGAACCCCTATTTCATCACCGCCGCGGTCAGCTACCTGTTGGGGTCGATCCCATTCGGCTATCTGCTGGTGCGGATTTTCAAAGGGGAAGATGTGCGCGCCAGCGGCAGCGGCAACATCGGCGCAACGAACGTGGCGCGCAAGTCACCGGCGCTGGGAATTGCGACTCTGGCGCTCGATGCCGCCAAGGGACTGGCTGCGGTTCTGGTGGCGCGGGGGCTGTTCAGCGGACCGCATCCACAGCTGATCATGACTGTGGCGGCGTTCTTTGCCGTGCTCGGCCATCTTTTTCCGGTGTGGCTCAAATTCCGCGGCGGCAAGGGCGTCGCCACCAGCCTTGGAGCTTTCATCCTGCTCACTCCGAAATCCATTTTGTGTATGGTGGTGCTGTTTCTGCTCATCGCGGTTGCGCTTCGTTACGTGTCGCTTGCATCCGTCGCTGTGGCGGCGGCCTTTCCGCTGCTGGCATGGGCTTGGCGCGAGTACAGGGACTCGCGGCAACTGCTTTTGATCGCTGCGGTTTCAGCGCTCGTCATCTGGAAGCATCGCCAGAACATCGGCCGCATTGCTACCGGAACAGAGTCGAAACTCGGACGAAAGCCTCACACGGAACCCAGAACGTTAGGAGCGACCCGCCCATGACAACGACACCTGCGACGACCCGCATCGCTGTCATCGGCGCAGGGGCATGGGGCACCGCTCTGGCCATGGTTCTTGGACGCAAGAGTACGCACGAGTGCCAGCGCAAGATCCGCCTCTGGGCCAAAGAGCCTGAGGTTGCGGAGAGCATCGCGAGCGGCCGAATCAACCAGCGTTTCCTGCCCGGCTTCACCTTGCCCGAGTCGATCGAAGCGACCAGCGATCTGCACCGCGCGCTCGAAGCCGCCGACATCGTCGTTAGCGTGATGCCCTCGCAGCATTGCCGATCTCTGTTCGAACAAATGGCGCCGGCGCTCCGCCCCGAGACGCTTTTCGTCAGCTGCACCAAGGGACTCGAAAACGGCACGCTGCTGCGCATGACGGAAGTGATTGCCGATGTGTTGCGAAGCCGCAGGTTCACGCCGCGCGTGGCAGCGCTGAGCGGTCCGTCGTTTGCCAAGGAGGTGGCGCGCGGCGATCCAACGGCCGTGACCGTGGCGTCTACCGACAGCGCAGTGACCCGCGCCGTGCAGGTGGTGTTCAACGATTCGCGCTTCCGCGTTTACACCAACGACGACGTGATTGGCGTAGAACTGGGAGGCGCGCTGAAGAACATCATTGCCATTGCCGCTGGCGTCTGCGACGGCCTTGGCCTTGGCCACAACTCGGTGGCGGCGCTGATTACGCGCGGTCTTGCCGAAGTGGCGCGCCTGGTCGTGGCCTGCGGCGGGCGGCTCGACACCATGTCCGGACTCGCCGGGCTCGGCGACCTGGTTCTAACCTGCACCGGAGATCTCTCGCGCAACCGCAGCGTGGGGGTTGAGTTGGGCAAAGGCCGCGAACTTCCCGACATTATCGCCGGCATGCACGGTGCCGTTGCCGAAGGGGTGTTCACGACCAAAGCCGCGGCCGGCCTGGCCCACAAGAAGAACGTCGAGATGCCGATCACCGAACAGATGTATGCCATTCTCGAAAACGGCAAGTCTCCCCAGCAGGCGATCGAAGACCTGATGACGCGGGCGACCCGGTCGGAAGTCTACTAGGCATGGTTCTTGCATCCCCATGCCCAGACTGCTATTTTCAGTGAGCTAAGCGGGTTCGTCGGGTTGGGGCGGCAATCCAAAGCTCATTCTGCGACGTACTTCAGGAGGATGAAGATCGGCGTGGCGAGCGCTGACAGCAACGCGATACCGTCCGACCTGGCGCTGGTGACGGCGATCCGGTCGGCCGATCAGAGCGCCATGGCGACGCTCTACGATCGCTATTCCTCCATCGTGTATGCCGTGGCTTTGCGCGTGTTGCAAGACACTGCCGCCGCCGAGGACGTGTTGCAGGATATCTTCATGCAGCTGTGGCGCAATCCCGGAGCCTTCGACGCCACACGCGGCAACATGGCGGCATGGCTGGCGGTGATTGCGCGACACCGCGCCATCGACGCTCTGCGCAAACGCCGTCCGCAAGACGATATCGAAGACGTAATCGTTTCAGTTGAGCCCGATCTCGCCAGCGAAGCCGACCGCTCCCGCGCCATGGAGAAGGTTCGCGGCGCGATGCAGACGATGGCGCCGCCGCAGCGATCGGCGCTCGAAATGGCATACTTCGAAGGCTTAACTCACGTGGAGATTGCCGAGAAAACCGGCGAGCCTCTCGGCACGATCAAAACCAGGATTCGCACCGGACTACTTTCGTTGCGAAAGGCGTTGGCGGCATGAGCGCACACGAACAATTCGCGGAAGATCTGGCGCTTTACGCGCTGGGGTCGCTCGAAGGCGACGAGCGTCAGGCGCTCGAAACGCACCTGGATGGGTGCGCCGCTTGCCGCCGCGAACTGGAATTGCTGCGCGGCGACGTCAGCCTGCTTGCGTTGACCGCCGCCGGACCGAAACCGCCGGTGCGAGCAAGACAGCGGCTCATGTCGGCGATTGCCGCGGAACCGCGCCTGCCCGTTGTCGTTGCAACTCCGCCAGACCGCAGTCAGCGCTCCTGGTGGCCAACGCTAGCCTGGGTCGCCGTGGCGGCGCTGGTTCTGGCCTGCATCGGTCTGCTGCGACAGAATTCAGCGCTCCAGCAAAACCTGGCTTCGCTGCAAGCGCGGTTCAGCGAACAGGGAAGTAAGCTCGACCAGGCGAACGATGTGGTCGCCACGTTGCTCGATCCTGAAGCGACAAAGATAGAACTGGTCGCCGCCGGAAGCAAGCCGCAGCCGCGAGGCAAGGCGATTTATCAGCGCCGCAATCGCAATCTGATTTTCATCGCCAGCAATCTTCCGCCGCTACCAGCGGAGAAAATTTACGAGCTCTGGTTGTTCCCCGCCAACGGCGGCGCGCCCATCGCAGCCGGCTTGTTCAAGCCGGATCAACGGGGCAGCGCGACTCTCGTGAATCCTCCACTGCCTGAAGGCGTTACGGCTAAGAATTTTGTGGTCACGCTCGAACCCGAAAGCGGATCGCACGAAGCTCCGCGTGGAACCCCCGTGATCGTTGGCCTTGGCGAGGGCGTTGGCGAGTAAATAGTCGAGGTTGGTGCCCGGAGACGGAATCGAACCGTCACGTCCTGTTAGGGACCCGGGATTTTAAGTCCCGTGCGTCTGCCAGTTTCGCCATCCGGGCGATGAGTGTTGTTTGCATTCTACAGCAGGAATTTAGAGGGTTTGGGCCCCGCATCGACAAGACAAGTAAATCCACATCAGCTATCTGGTTCGCCAGCGCCTCTACTGAATTGCGTTCCCATACGTCGGCACTCCCTGCTGCACCAGGAAGAGCAAGGTCTGCCCGCGCGACGCCCAGTCGCTTTGCGGATACTGGGAGATTAACTGCTGGGCGAGCGCGATGGCCTGGTTTTTCGACAGTTCCGTTTTCTTGGGCTGTTCTTCGGTCTTATAGATCTCGATCAGGGCGGCTCGCCGGGAAGCGGCGTTGTAGAGCGCTTCGGCAGCGGCGGGAGACTGCGGATATTCCTTCACATACTTTTCGTAAATGTCGGCTTCTTTCTCCGGGCACTTGGACGAGGCCTGCCAGTCTCCGCAGAGTTTGTTGTCGATTAGATGAAAAGCTGCGAGCTGCGCCCACTTAGAGTCGGGAAACTTCTTCATGACCTGCTTCATCGACTGCTCTTCGATGCCTTCTCGAAGGTAGGCTTCCTTCTCGCGCGCCGAGGGGCGAGACTGCGTATCGGCCTTTTCAACCTGCCACTGAATATCCGCGGCGCGGTAGAGGCCTTCGCCGGCCAGGGGGGAGTTCGGGAAAATATCGTAGACGCGGTGATAGAGCCGCAAGGCGTCCTGCGCCGCGCCGCGGCGTCCGTGTCGGCGGCTGGCCTCTTCCTCGGAATCGACAGCGGCGCCGAACAGGATGCGGTCGCCGTTCGGGGTGGACGCCCAGACCACGCCGGTATCCAGCACCCACCCGCTGACCGTCTTACCGCGATCTTCATCTTCGAAAACGAAAGCGGGGTCCGGAGTTGGCGAACCCAGCAAAGCCTCGACGTGGAGCCATTTGGGGCTCCTGTCGAGTAGAATCAGTTCCCGTCCGCGTTCGATTTGGGCCAGTTTGTTGGAAGTGGTGTCGGGAGACAAGTAGAGGATGGCTTCACGGACCAAAGTGCCGCGATCGGCGGCGAGCAGCGGGGAATTTCCCAGCGCGACCACGATCAAAGTAAAGACGAACAAATTAAGGACGAACAAAGGCAGAGGCCTGGCAGTTGGTTTCACGGTCGTCGTCTCCGGTTCGAGGGTAGCATGTTGGTTAGGATGCGTGGAATTGGCTGCGAGGCTGAGAAGCACCACAGGGTGATTGCCGTTGACAGCTACGTACCCTGTACTCCACGATGGATTCCTTTACCGTCGGACTTGCGCGCGGAGATTGTGATATCCGGCAACGAAACTGCAGGCGCAAGAAGAGTCGCCAATGACATCTCGATCGAGCGCGCACCACATTATAATTCGCGACCTCAAGACCATCGACGACCTCAGCCAGTTAAGAGCGGTCGAGAAGGAAGTCTGGGGCATGGCGGACGACGATGCCTTGCCCCTCACCCTGGCCATCGCCCTGAAAGCCTCCGGCAACATTTTTGTGGGGGCGTTCGATGGAGCCTCCGGTAAAGACAAGATGGTGGGATTCGCCTTCGGATTCCTCGCTCGCGAGCACGGCGAAACGACACTTCACTCGCACATGCTGGCGGTGCTCGACCCGTACCGGCATCTGGATCTGGGCGCGCGCTTGAAGCATGCTCAGCGCGAGCGGGCGATGGCCATGGGTGTCCATGAAATGACTTGGACCTACGATCCGCTGCAAAGCCGCAACGCGCACTTCAATTTCTTCAAACTAGGTGTGGTTTCCGATACCTATAAAGCGAATTTCTATGGACCGGAGACCTCGAGCATGCTGCATCAGAACGGAACCGACCGGCTCTGGGTGCGGTGGATACTGAATTCGAAGCGCGTGCGGAATCGACTGACGGGTAAGAGTAATGCGCGTGGGGAAGCGCTCGATGCGCTCAAGCTGTTGGCTCCGCTGGTGCGCTTCGATCCCAGCGGGAAGCCCGCCCGCGCCGGTCTGGCCGAATCTCTGGCACGGCAGCGCGTGAGCATTGAAATCCCCAGCGACATCCTGGAGGTCGAGCGCGTCGACATGGGATTGGCGCGAGAGTGGCGCGAAGCCACCCGATGGGCATTCGACGAAGCCGTGAAGGCGGGATTCTTCGTGGCCGAGTTCTGTCGTTCGATTCGCGGACAGCAGGGCCCCGGAGCCTATCTGCTACAGCGTGGAACGGTGAGCGAAGTAGGATCCGAGCTGTAGGGTTCCCGGAAACGTAGAAAGATAAAAGGATCGGAACCGGCGTGCCCTATCGCGAATCCAGAGCCTGACGCTGCTCCTTCATCTGCTGCAGGAAGATTTCGACCGGCTCTTGAAAATTTTGCCGGAACAGATCGACCAGCGGGTCTTCGGTGCCCGAGATTTCGGTTGCGGCGGTTTGCAGGGTCGCCAGGCTGTCCTCGGCCGTTGGCGGTTCCATTCCGTCGGGCGCGACCAGAACTTCGGGGTGTTTTTTTTCGTTGGCGTGCAGAGTTGCGATCATGCGTTGCGACTGCTCGGCCTGCTCGCTGTTGCCTCGAAGGAATTCCACCCCCATGCCCACTTCCGGGTGCGCGACCAGCACCGTGCCGGCGGCGCGGACGTCGGCGTCCGCATTCTTGATGGCAAGAACCACGCGTGTGCCGCGCGGGAACGGCGAATTGGTCGTGAGATAGCATCCTCCGGCGCTTAGGTCGGAGAGACTGCAACTCACCGGCGGGTCATCCTGCTCGGGTTCGGGAAGTTGCTTGTTCAACCACCGGCGCAGAGCGTTGCGCTCATGATCGGTGGCGTCCTTAAAGCGAACCCCGGCCAGATCGCCACTGCCGCCCCATGCCACCTCTCCATGAATTTCAATGGGCTGGTCGATGCCCGGCAAATCGAGTGAAAAACGGAGCGCATTCTCTTTAGGCATGCGGCCGATAAACTGAATCGCCATGCCGCCTTCGCACAGGTCGATGGTCTTGGCTTTGTACCGGTTGGCCCCAAAACACTCGACCGGAATCTGCACCGGAACCCGCATCTGGAGCCGGCGCTCACGCTTCATCAGAGCGCGCACCGCGCGGAAGCTGGCCTTGGCCCGCTCGACCGCGAAGGGTTTGTGCAGGACAAAATGGGCTCCCAACTCAAAACCGCCTTTGAGTCCGACGGCAGCTTCGACCAACACAATCGCGAGGGCGCGTTTGTTGACGGGAGCGGCTTTGGCTCCCAGCAGCACCCGTCCCGCGTCCTCCGGGTTGGCTCCGTCTACGATGATGGCCTCGAAACGCTGGCGGGTGACCCGGCGAATGGCGTTCTCCGCGCCAAGGCAATGTTCCACGTCAATTTCCAGGTCGCTGAGGACTCGGCGCAGAACCCGCACGGTCCTTTCGTCGGAACTCATTAGTAAGGACTTTAAATTCATGGTTCGAGTCACGATGATACCGAGGCAGAGCCAAGAAAATTACTCTTCCCGTTTGAACTCTACGGGCCGGCTAACTCGCGGTCAACGCCGCGACCGCGTCTTCGGGTTACTGTCGTCATCACAGCTCTCGCGGCCGACATCCAGGTGCTAGGGCGAGCCCGGGTCTGGCAGATGGTTACCGTGGCCATCTCAGCACTGTGATTAAGGGTCACATGGATTGCGCTCGCTGGGTCATGCGCTCCATTGCACGTCGCCTGCAAGTGATTGTGCAGAAAGGAAATACCACTTAAGGGCCATACGGCTTCTTAATTCTGTTGACAAATGTCATAAAGCCTATTATTATCAATAGCTTCCATCGGGTATGCTGGGATTGATTCGATGGCGCGTATTTTATCGAAACAGTGGGAATCCTTGGAGCCTTCATTGGAATCCAATCCCACCGAGGCTCCACAAAGAGAGAAAGTCGTCATTTTTTGCGAGAGGGTATATTTTTCATGGCTAAGCGACGCGGAAACCCGAATTGGGGCAAGCCCGAACCGATCGGGCCGGTGGTTCCAACTATCACGGAATTTGAACAGGTTGTGCACGAGTACAAGCTCTCCCCGGACCAGTATTTGCGGTCCACCCGGCTGCGCGAGTGGGCGCGCCGGAACAAGAATTCCAAGTACATCCCCGAGCCCTTGCTCGAAGCGTGGGGTTTTGAAATCGAATCCACTCTGTAACCGCAAGCGAACGCTTTTACCGGAAGGGTCGCCGCAGGCGACCCTTTCCTGTTTTACACTGAATCCAATGGGAGGCTTGATCCCAATATGCTGGCAGGCGTGAAGTTTAGCGGCCCCGAACTCGTCGGCTTGATCGTGGCGGTCAGCTTCGCCGCCGGACTCAACGTCTACGCCACGGTCGCCACGCTGGGGTTGCTCGCCCATGCCGGCGTACTCGACTTGCCCGCCGGATTGCACCTGATCGCCAGTTGGTGGGTAATCGCCGCCTCGGGCGTGCTTTTTGCGGTTGAATTTTTTGCCGATAAGATCCCAGCTTTCGATTTGTTCTGGAATGCTCTGCACACCTTTGTGCGCATCCCTGTAGCCGCACTGATGGCATACGGCGCAACCTCGCAACTCTCGCCAGAAAAGCAGTTGCTGGCGACAGTAGCCGGAGGCGTCATCGCCCTCGCAGCCCATGGCGGCAAGACAGCAGCCCGAGTCGCTGTGACCCCGGCTCCCGAGCCGGTTTCGAATTTCGCGCTCTCCGCCGGAGAAGATACTCTAGCCGTGGCCCTGACTTGGCTGGCCACGCAGCACCCGATTGCGGCAGGCAGCATCGCAGTCTTATTTTTGATCGTGATCGCAGTCGCGTTGCGATGGGTAGTCAGGGAAATGAAGAATTTGTTTCGCAGCCCGAACAGGGAACTCGCGCCTTCGAAGCGCCGAGACTTGAACGCCGCGTGACCCACATGACTCCTAACTCACCTTTTACCGACGTCCCTACCGCGATCGAAGAGATTCGCGCCGGACGCATGATTGTCGTAGTCGACGACGAGGATCGCGAGAACGAAGGCGATCTCACGCTGGCCGCCGAAAAAGTCACTCCCGAGGCCATCAACTTCATGGCTAAGCACGGACGCGGCCTGGTTTGCCTGGCGATGACCGAGGAGCGCCTCGACCATCTTCGCCTCGGCCCGATGTCCAGCGAAAACACCTCGCAATACGGAACCGCGTTCTGCGAAGCCATCGATGCCCGCGAAGGCGTGACCACCGGAATCTCCGCCCATGATCGCGCCCACACCATCAAAGTGGCAATCGATCCTAAAACGCGGCCCTCGGACCTGGCCCGCCCCGGCCACATGTTTCCCCTGCGCGCACGAAAAGGCGGAGTGCTTGTGCGTGCCGGACAAACCGAAGCTTCCGTCGATCTAGCCCGATTGGCCGGCATGATCCCCGCCGGCATCATCTGCGAAATTATGAAAGACGACGGCACCATGGCCCGCGTGCCTGACCTCATCGATTTCTGCCGCACGCACCAGATGAAAATGCTGACGGTCGCGGAGTTGATCCGCTACCGCATGCAGCATGAACGCTACGTCCACCGCGTGGGCGAGGCGATGGTAGAAACCAGGCACGGAGAATTCCGCTTGATCGCCTACGAAAGCGAAGTCGACGGCGGCGCGTCCCACATGGCATTGATTCGCGGTGACATCGATGATGCCTCGAAGCCGGTCCTGGTCCGCATGCACGCGCACTGCCTGCTGGGCGATGTGTTCGGAGCCACCGGCTGCGACTGCCATCGAACGCTTGAAGCTTCCCTGAAAATTATTGCCGAGGAGGATCGCGGCGCATTGATCTACCTGCACCAGACCTCCAAAGGGTTCACCGCGGAAAAAATCGGAGAGCAGTCGTTTCTAACTTTCCACCGCGAACGCCGCTTGCCGTCGCTTCCAGAAAGTGAACGCAAGACGCACCGCGAGATCGGCCTGGGAGCGCAGATTCTCTCGGACTTGAATTTGAAACGGATTCGATTGCTGACTAATCACCCGAGAAGAGTGGCCGCGCTGGAAGGATTCGATATCGAGATTGTCGAGCAGGTTCCGGTGAAGCTCGCGGCCCCGAAAACGTAGTTGCTCGTGTGGAGACGCGAGCTCCGCCCCGTCCAGCTAGAACGGCTTCCGTATCGTAATCACCTCATCCTTGATAAAAAACTGCGCCGAGCACACCGCCGAACCGCAAATCGTCGGCAGCAGCCCCGCCATCTGCTTGCGCGTAATCAGACCCAGCGTGCCGCACGAAGGGCAGGAGAGCACCGCCCAATAGGGATCCTCTTTCTCTCCTACTTCACCCGCGTTCTCCAAAACGAACACGGTGCCGGGTTCCATCTGCTCGGGAATCCACTCGTTGATAATGCTCAATTCGCCGATCATCATGCTTACCCGCCTTTCTTATGCTCTCCGAGTTCGCCGTAGAGGCTGAACCCGTTCCGAACCCGCCGCTTTCTTGCGTGCCCGAATTTCCGCTCGAACCCGCCGAACTTCGTCGCTCAGACATATATCGAACATCGGCTGCCGCGCATTTTTTAACAGGTCCACGACCTGCCGTGCCGAAGTCCGCAAATACAGATGTATGCCGTCGGTCAGAAGGTGATACTCCGATGAGGCGCCAACCGTAGCCGCCAGACTCGTCCCAAACTCCTGCTGGAGAAACCTGATCACCTTGCGCATGCGTTGCAGCGAAAAACCCCGCCGGCGAAGTTGGCAAATCACGGCCACTGTAACCAGTTCGTCCCAGCTATAAATGCGGCGGTGCCCCTGGCGAGACGGAGCCACGATGCCGCGTTCGTCCCACCATTGCAACTGGCGGGCGGTGATGCCGGTCAGTGCGATCACGTCGCTGGATGTGAACTGTCGTTGCATCTTGAAGCCATTCTGTTTCAAACAATAAGACAAAGAAATGTTTCGAACATTCTAGGGGGGCAAGCGGGAAATCCAACAGTGTTTCGCGCTTTCGGTATTGACTAAGCGGATACGTCGGCGGAGGAGTGCGCGGGACGACCCGGTTCTAACGCGCACTCGGTTGTGCCTTTGGCGCCCCTGGCATTACCATGAATGAACGACAAATTCTCTTCTCCGGGGCCATTGAATTCATGATTCAGAGAGTGCAGATTCGCGCTGCCGTGCTGGTGTTGTTCGTCCTGTCTTTTACACTGTTGTCCGCTACGCTGACTTTCTGCCAGCAAAAAGAGCGGAATCGCAGACTCGATGCCGCGCAAAAAGACACCCCCGTCACCTCCGAGTCGGCGGCGAAAGACGACAAAGATAAAGACGACAAGAATGAAGACCCGCTCTTCCGGGGAATGAAGTACCGCTCCATCGGCCCGTTTCGTGGCGGACGTTCCCTGACCGCCGCCGGAATTCCGGGCGACCCAACCACCTACTATTTCGGAGCCACCGGCGGTGGAGTGTGGAAATCTACTGACGGCGCCAACACCTGGTCCGCGATTTTCGATAAGGATGGTTCTCCATCGATCGGCAGCATCGCGGTCGCGGGGTCCGATCCCAACGTGGTTTATGTGGGCACGGGAGAAGCCTGCATTCGCGGCAACATCTCGAACGGCGACGGCGTCTGGAAATCGGTGGACGCAGGTAAGTCCTGGAAGTACGTCGGCCTGAAAGACTCGCGCGCGATTGGCAAGGTGATCGTAAACCCGCACAATCCCGATATCGCTTTCGTCGCCGCGCTGGGGCACCCCTACGGACCCAACACAGAACGCGGCGTCTTTCGCACCACCGACGGCGGCAAGACCTGGGACAAGGTTCTCTACAAAGACGAGAACACCGGTGCGATCGACGTGACGTTCGATCCGCAAAATCCCCACATCCTGTTCGCCTCGCTGTGGGAAGCCCGGCGCACGCCCTGGTCGCTCTCCAGCGGCGGTCCCGGCAGCGGCATTTACCGCTCCACCGACGCCGGCACAACTTGGAAAAAGCTCGAAGAACATGGCCTTCCAAAGGGTCCCTACGGTCGCATCGGCTTGGCAGTAGCGGCGAATTCCGAGCGCGTCTATGCCATCGTCGAGGCCAAGGAAGGCGGCGGATTTTATCGCTCCGACGATGGCGGCGACACCTGGGATCTCGTAAACAGCAGCCATTCGCTGCTGCAGCGCGCCTGGTATTACATGCACGTGATCGCCGATCCGCAGGATGTAAACACGGTCTACGTGGCGGACGTGGAGTTCTTCAAGTCCACCGACGGCGGACGCAGCTTCAATAAAGTGAAAGTTCCGCATGGCGACAATCACGGCCTGTGGATCGACCCGAAGAACACGAAGCGCATGATCGCTTCGAACGACGGCGGCGTTACCGTCAGCCTGGATGGCGGCAATTCGTGGACGCGCGAGGATAATCAGCCGACCGCGCAGTTCTACCACGTCATTACCGACACGCGGACGCCGTATTACGTTTATGGCGCACAGCAGGACAATTCCACCGTCGCGATCGCCAGCCGCAGCGACGACGGAGCGATTGGCCGCGACAATTGGTATACGGTCGGCGGCGGAGAAGCGGGCTATATCGCGCCCAATCCCACCGACCCGAACATTGTGTATGCCGGCGACTACCAAGGCAACATCACGCGCTTCGACCGGCGCACCAATCAGATTCAAAGCATCAATGTGTCGCCCGAAATCTCTGATGGCCGCGGTGCGGCGCCACTCGATCACCGCTTTCAGTGGACCGCCCCCATCGTGACCTCGCCCCACGATCCCAACACCATCTACTACGGAGGCGAGCGCGTTTTTAAGACCAGCGACGGTGGCATGCACTGGGAAGCGATCAGCGGCGATCTCACGCGTAACGACAAATCCAAACAGCAGCCTTCGGGCGGTCCGATCACCATCGACGACACCGGCACCGAATACTACGACACCGTGTTTTCGATTGCCCCGTCGCCCCTGGCGAAAGGCCAAATCTGGGCGGGCACCGACGACGGCTTGATTCAGCTCACTCGCGATGAAGGCAAGACTTGGACCAACGTTACGCCCAAGGATCTCGCCGAGTGGAGCCGCATCAGCCTGATCGAAGCTTCTCCGCATTATGCTGGCGCAGCCTACGTGGCCGTCGATCGCCATCAGAACGACGATCTCGCACCGTACATTTACAAAACGGCCGATTACGGAGCGACCTGGAGCCGCATCACCGCCGGCATTCCGGATGGCTCGTTCGTTCGGGCTGTACGCGAAGATCCGAAACGCAAGGGTCTGCTCTATGCCGGCACCGAGCGCGGCGTCTTCGTCTCCTTCGACGACGGTGCGCATTGGCGCTCGCTGCAAATCAATTTACCGATCGTGCCGGTTCACGATCTGGTCGTCAAGAACGACGATCTGGTTCTGGCGACGCACGGGCGCGCGTTTTGGATTCTTGATGACGTCTCGCCGCTGCGCCAGTTCGCCGATTCCGTTGTCGCCGAAGACGTGCACCTCTACCAGCCTGCAACCGCCTATCGCGTACATGCCGGAGACGCTCCCGAGCACTTGACGTTTGACGGGAAGAATCCGCCACATGGCGCGGTGATCTATTACTACTTCAAGAAAGCGCCCAAGCCGGAAGCGAAGCCGGGTGAAGTAACCATCGAGATCCTGGATGCTTCGGGAACCGTGGTTCGCAAGTTCTCCAGCAATAAGACCGAACCGCTCGAGGAACCGCTCGACCCGGACGACAAGAAGCCCGAGAAACAGATCAAGCCAGAAGACGGTCTCAATCGTTTCGTGTGGGACCTGCGCTACGACGAGGCCAACCGTGTTCCCGGTTACTTCCTGTGGGAATACAACGAGGGAGCGAAAGGCCCGCTGGCGCTGCCGGGCAACTACCAGGTGCGCCTGACTGCCAATGGCAAGACTCTCACCGCTCCACTGGAAGTGAAGATCGATCCGCGAGTGACGGTCTCGCAGGCGGATCTGGAAAAGCAATTCAAACTGGAAATGAACGTCCGCGAGCAACTCAATCGCGTCTACGATGCAGTGAACCAGATCCAGGACGTTCGCGAGCAACTGGAGGGTCTGAAGAAGCGCGTGGTTCCGGGCGACTCGACGAAGCCGTTATTGGATGGCGCGAGCGCGCTCGAAGCCAAGCTGATCGCGGTTCGCGATCCGTTGATCAACTTCAAGATCAGCGCCAGCGAAGATTCTCTGGCCTACGTTCCAGGCATCGACGCGAAGCTGGCATTTCTTTCCATGGCCGTTGCTGGTTTCGCCGACTCGGCTCCCACCGAAGCTGAGAATCGGGAATTCGACAAACTGAAGAAGCAGACCGAAGAATTGCTGGCGCGCTGGGATCAAGTGCGGACTGCCGACATCGGCACTTTTCAAAAGCTCGCCGCCGAACAAAACATCCACTCGATCTACGTGCCCGATGTACAAAGTGAGCGCGTGCAGGGCGGCGGGGAAGAATAATCGAGGGCGAGTGCGAAAGCGCGAGGTTCAGAGGTTAGATCGCAGAGGTCAGGCTCTCCTGCCGCGTGTGGTTTCACCTCTGCAATCTGACCTCGAACCTCTGACCTTGCTCTAAATAAACATCTCGTCCTGCGACCCGCCCGAGCCATTCCGAGGATGGCGTTTTTTCTGCCCGAGGAAGACATCGACGCCGGTCGAGATTGCCGCCATCAGTCCGTTCACCTGGCGCAGCGGAGAGATTACCGTCTTGTGGACCGCCTCGCTGGTTTCTTCGACCCGGTCCATGGTGCGATTCAGCAGTTCATCGGCGCGGATCACCTGCAGTCGCGTGCGATCGAGCGCATCGGTGAGCGTGGCATCGATGCGGCATAGTTGATTGCGTACCAGATTGCTGGACTCAGCGAAATTGGTCGTCATCACGTCGATTTTGGGGCGCAGTTCGAGCAGCATGCTCTGTACAGTTTCCATCGTGGGCAGAGCCTTGCTTCTGACTTCGGTGGCCAGCGCTTCCATCTTCGCCGAACTCTTGCGCACCGCCAGGTAAAGCCCGATTAGAATTCCCGCCTGCACCACGACCGCGAACGTAGTCGCCGCAATAAAAAACCTCAGCAGAGTGTCATCCATACCTGCTCCCATTGTTACGCCGCAGTGTTCGCCGCAGACTCCCTCGCAGCCGACTAAATATTCTTGGCCGGTTCGGCCCCGGCGGTGGTTTCGTTATAGGCCTGCCGGCCCGCCTCGTAAGCCGAGCGGAAGCGCTCTTTCTGCTGGTTCACCACATCGCCTCCGCGATCCACCCACTCACTGGCCTGTTCCCGCACTCGCCGCGCTTGGTGCCGCGCTCGCTCGCTGCCTTCCTGCGCCCGGGAGCGAATGAGGTCGCGCATTTCATCGCCCGATTTCGGCGCGTACAACACGCCCACCACGGCTCCCACACCGAGCCCTGCCAAAAACCACAAAAAGCCGTTGCTGTCACGTTCCGCCATAACTACCTCCTCAAAATGTCTCTGTACATCGGATGGTAGCACCCGGATATGTGAAAGACAATTCAGGGGCGACCTTCCGCTCTCGCTTCGCATGGGCTCGAGGTTTCCCCGCGACTCCGCGGTCAAAAGAAACCCGCTGGTTCCATCCGACCAAAGAAACGCTTGTGCCTGAGGCGCGAAAGGCGGACAATGAGCGCACCGACCACAAGCAGCGCCGTAGCAAAGCATTTCCAGGAGGCAACCTTTGTCCGACCGCAAGTATCGCCAACACGGATACCAGGATTCCGGTGGCGGGGCGAAAAAAGAGTTCGACAAGTCCGCGGCCGCTACGGCGCCAAAGAGAGAAAACACGTTCGGGCCGCGTCCCATGAATATGCCTGGAACGCGCACCGTCTCGCGCTGCGCGGAGTGCGGCGCGCTCTTGCAGAATCTCGCGTCTCCCGTCGGGCAATGCCCCAAGTGCGGATTCGATCTGCACGCCTGCAAACAGTGCGAACACTTCGACCCTTCCAACCGCTTCGAATGCACTCAGCCGATTCCGGCCCGCATCTCTCCCAAAGACAAAGGCAACGACTGCTCGCTCTATTCCATCCGCGTGATGGTCGAGAAGGAAACTTCCAGCAAGCCCAGTCAGCGTCCAAACGACGCGCGCGCTGCATTTGATAATCTTTTCAAGGATTGAGAAGGTCCGCTCTCAGCGTCAGCCATCAGGAGAGACGTTGGATGGGCAGTTTCGCGTTCAAAGTGATGTGCTACTTGTCGTCCTTGTCGACGCTTGGCGTTTCGTCCAGCGGCTTGCATTGGTGCGCATTGAACTGCTTTTGAATGGCAGATTCCGCGTTCCCCGAGTTCGGGTCCCCTGAGAATTGGGCGCTACAGAACTCGCAGATTCCGAGCACGGCAACGTTCCTGACTCGCTTTACGATCCGAAGATGGCGCTTTGGCATGAAGCAAGTCTCCCACAGGCCGTGGCCGATTGCTACCCCTGTGGATTTCAAACTGCACCACTACGAAAATTGTTTCACATTGACGCGCAACCGCGGCTGGGGGACAATGGCAGCCGTTCTTGAGGTCGGAAGGGAACTTCCTGCTGATTCCAAGCTTGGAGCAACATACCAGTGAACGTCCCTACGGGCCGCAAATTCCGTATGCTTCGAATCACGCTGACGTTAGCGATCATTTTGCTGCTCGCCCTCTCTCAGACCCAATTGTTCGCGCAGGCCTTTGCGCCGGCGACCGCGCCTTTGAGCGACGTGTCGGCCCAGCAGTTGCAACAGGCGCTGGATCGAGCCCGGGAGTGGTCGGAGGCTCCGGGCGCTTCGGTCGCCATTATGAGTGACGGGCAACTGTTGTGGCAGGGCTCCAGCGGGTTGGCGGACGTCGAGTCCGGGCTGGCGGTCGACGAAAATACGCTCTATTCGCTGGCCAGTGTCACCAAGACCTTTACCGCGACCATGGTGCTGCGCCTGTATGAAGAGGGCAAAGTCGGTCTGGACGATCCCATCCGGGAGTATGTGCCGCCATATATGCCGAGCACCGAAGAGGTGACGGTCCGCGAGCTGTTGGGGATGACGAGCGGGTACTACGATGTCGAGGGCGACCCGATCATCATCGACTGGCTGAACAACCCCAACTTTCCCTGGACGCGCGCCGATATCCTCACCCGGGTCAAGCCGGTGATGTTTAAGCCGGGCAAGAGATACAACTACTGCAACACCAACTTCGTAATTCTCGGCGGCATTATCGATCACGTCAGTCCGCTGGGAGTCGGGGGCGAGTTCCAGAATCTCATCGTCGGTCCTGTCGGCCTGGATGGAAATGCGTTTATCGACAGAGTGGCCATCGCGGCGCCGCGCATTGCCCACGGATACGACTTCGAAGACGGCAAACCCGTGGACGTTTTTAAGGGAGCGCATCTGCTGGGTGTGCCGACCAGCGTGTGGGGCCCGGTATGGACCGACGGTGGAGTCGTAGCGACAGCCACCGGCGTGGCGCAATTTACCGACGCGCTCTACGGCGGCAGAATCCTTCAACCGGCAACGCTGGCTGCCATGATGCAACACGGTCCCAAGACCACGTATGGACTGGGAAACTACGAGATGTGGTCGAACGGCCACGCCTGGCAGGGAAACGACGGCTACTTCTGGGGTTTCACGTCCGTGACGATGTACGACTTCAGCCGTAAATTGACCGTCACCGTGCTCACCAATTTCACCGCCAATTGGGATGCCGCGTTTATGATCTGGAACCGCGTCGTCGAAGCTTACGACAAAGGCGCCCGCTAGTTTTCCCTCAGGATCGGTTGAATACTCGAAGGCCTCACCTCTTATATACTTCCCCGGCATCTCAACTTGCTGGAATTCAGGAGCGTTCTTATGAATCAGTCCACTCTGCGACGAGCCCAACCCCTTGTCACCCTACTGGGGATTTTGGCTGCGATTCTCATTCTTGCAGCGGCCGACAGGTCCACGCTGCCCGCGCCGCCAATCGCGAAGAAGATCCCGAAGGTTACCGAGATCCACGGACGCAAACTGGTAGACAACTACTTCTGGATGCGCGACAAGCAGAACCCCGAGGTGAAGGCCTATTTGGAGGCGGAGAACGCCTATACCGACGCCGTGATGAAGCCGACCCTGCCGCTGCAAGAGAAGCTCTACAACGAGATGTTGAGCCGCATCAAGGAAGACGATGCGGAGGTTCCTTACAAAGACGGCGGATATTTCTATTACACCCGCACCGAGGCCGGTAAACAATACGGAATTCGCTGCCGGAAGAAAGGCGGCCTGAGTGCGCCCGAGGAGATCGTGCTCAACGTCAATGAACTCGCGAAGGGTCATGCATTTATGTCGGTGGCCGCTTACAACGTGAGCGATGACGGAAATTTGCTCGCGTACACGACGGATGACACCGGCTTCCGGCAATACACGCTGGCGGTGAAGGATTTGCGGACTGGAAAGCAGCTCGCCGATCATGCGGAAAGAGTTGGAGCGGTGGTATGGGCAAACGACAACAAGACAATTTTCTACACCGTGGAAGACGCCACCACCAAGCGTGAATACCGGCTGTATCGTCACACGGTCGGAACCACCCAGCCCGACGATCTGGTTTACGAAGAAAAGGACGAGCGGTTCGAGGTGTATGCCGGAAAAAGCCGCAGCAAAGGTTACATCTCTTTGGTCTCCGCCAGCGCCACCACCAGCGAAGTGCAATACATCTCCGCCGACCAACCGTTGAGCATGTGGAAGGTGATGGAACCGCGCAAGCAGGGCGTCGAATACTATCCCGACCATAATGGCGACTTTTTCTATCTCCGCGTCAACGATACCGGCCGTAACTTCCGGTTGGTGAAAGCGCCGGTTGCCGATCCGCGCCGCCAGAACTGGCAGGAAGTCGTCGCCCAGCGGCCCGATGTCATGCTGGAGGACGCCGATTTCTTCAAGAACTACTACATCCTGCATGAGCGCGAGAACGGCTTGCCGCAGATTCGGGTCACGGATCTACGCGACGGGCGATCCCGAAGAATCGAGTTCTCGGAACCGGCGTACGACGTGGGCAATTACGCGAATCGAGAATACGACACGAACCAGTTCCGCTATGCGTACGAGTCGTTCATCACTCCCCACTCCGTGTTTGACTACGACATGGAGAACGGCACCTCCGTTCTGCTGAAGGAGAGGGAAGTTCCCGGCGGGTACGACCGTACTCGATATCAGGTGGAGCAGATCTATGCGACGGCGGCCGACGGCGTGAAGATACCCATCTCGGTGGTCCATCTGAAGGGCGCGAAACTGGACGGCCATGGACCGCTATTTCTCTACGGCTACGGCTCGTACGGTGCATCCATGGACATCGATTTCGATCCCGAAGTCTTCAGCCTGGTCGACCGCGGAGTGGCTTATGCCATCGCCCACATCCGCGGCGGCGGCGAGATGGGCAAGGCGTGGCACGACCAGGGTCGAATGATGCAGAAGAAAAACACATTCACCGACTTCATCTCCTGTGCGGAATATCTGGTGGCGCAAGGCTACGGCTCCGAAGACCGGCTGGCGATCGAGGGAGCGAGCGCCGGCGGATTGCTCATGGGCGCCGTCCTAAACATGCGCCCCGATCTGTTCCATGCCGCCATCGTGGGCGTTCCGTTCGTCGATGTCATCAACACCATGCTCGACGAGTCGATCCCGTTGACGGTGCCAGAGTTTGAAGAGTGGGGTAATCCCAAAGAGAAGGCGGCGTTCGACTACATGATTTCCTATTCGCCGTATGACAATATCGAAGCGAAGAACTATCCCAACATGCTGGTCAAAACTTCATGGAACGATAGCCAGGTGATGTACTGGGAGCCGACCAAGTATGTGGCCAAAATGCGGGCGTTGCGGACCGACCATAACACCTTCATTTTGAAAGCCAACCTTTCGCCGGCGGGACATGGCGGCGTTTCCGGCCGCTACGATCGCTTGCACCAGGCGGCTTTCGATTATGCCTTCATCCTCACGCAATTGGGAATCGAGAACTGAACGCGGGTCCCGGGTGGGGCGTCTTCTGCGAGACAAACCCAAGCTGTTGGGGGGAAGTTCTTGTATTGCCCCGGCCTTCCAGCGGGTGCAAACCCGCTAGAAGGCCAACTGCGCGGCCGAAGCGCTATTGGGGTTACTTAGACTTCCAAACCACCTGGAAGCTTGAGCCGTCGGACGAGATGGCCGATGGGACTGCTTCATCTACGCTGGAGGCGTTGATCATGGTGATCTTCTGCGACTTGGTTCCGAAAGCGCCGATCGCTCCCGAGATCCCCTTTTTACCCGAATCGGTCGCGTAGTTGGTGTCGCTCACAGACGTGTAGTCCAAGCCAAAAGAGCCTGTGCCGAAGTCGGAAAGAGGCAGGAAGTACCCCTTACTCGTGCAGCATGGTGCTTCAGCAATCCACTCGGCCGATGACCGTGTCGCCCCGGAAACCGTTTCAGTCTTGCTGTAGGTTTTTCCCGTGGTTACGTTCGTGATTGTGGTCGTGAACTCCTTGTCGCTGAAACTGATTTCTGCCGAGATCTGGTCGCCAGGCACTACCGGCACGCTGGAGATCTCCACCGAGCCTGCCGGGTAAAATTCATACCAGGCGTAGTACTCAGCCTTCTTGCCATTACACCATCCAATGGTTCCCGTCTGCTCTACGGTGTCGGAGGAGTATCCGTCGATACCCACCCAGAACGCGGAGTAGGTGTCCGGGGTCTTGGTGCAGTTGACCGCGGAAACAGTCCACGAACCGGTGGCATTGGTGAAATCGGAACCGGTGACGGCGTAGCCGCTCCAGTTGGCGCTCTCGACGGAGCCGTCGGGGCGAACCAAGTGAAATTTCATGGGCGCGTGCTGAAACGCGGGTCGCACAGATGCCGTTTTCGATGCCATCGGCGAGATCGATACCTGAGCCAGCGCAGGGATCGTAGCCAGCCCCAAGAAAACCAAAATTCCCAATCCCTTCGGCAGCATAATTCCTCCAGTTTTTGTTTTCGAGGTCCCGTGTCGCGCCCCTCGAATCGTGCCAGTTTACATGTAACCGAGGCAGCGTCAAAACGCTTCTGCACTAACGAGTGAGAAACTGGTTCTGCGGTTCCGCGTAACCAATCGAATGAAAGTTTCGGGCAAGTTTGTGAAGCAAAGTACGCGAAAATCCCCCGCGGAAGGGCGGACGAAGGAGGGTGAAGCGCAAGCCGCTTGCCTTAGCGGGGGTACATCCTTATAATCCGCTCACCGGAATAATTTCAGGCCGCGCGCGCATCGATAGTCGGCCCATCGTATTCCGACCCGTGCGCGTATCAGTGCGGGACGAGTTTCTGGTGCCGGCCCGACACCAACGACTGACGAAAATAGGGCGAGATATATATTCCAGCTTCCCCGAAGAGTGAAGGAGCCACAGGAAATGAAGAAGATTGCTTTCGCGATGTTGCTGATAGCCGTTAGCGCCGTCGCTCAGACCGCACCCGCGCCAGTTCCGCAAGGTGCCGCGCCCGTGCCGCAAGGCGCCGCGCCGGTTCCCGTCGCGCCCCAGAAAAAAGAGATCAAAGACCCGGCGGAATATAACGCCTACGTGGGCGCGGTGCAGCAATCGGACGCTGCCGCCAAGGTCAGCGGCCTAGAAGCGTTTCTGACGCAATATCCCAACAGCGTGATGAAAGAAGACGCGCTCGAACTTTTGATGATCGCCTACCAGCAAACCAACAATAGCGCCAAGATGTTTGACACGGCGCAGAAGGTGCTGCAGGCGAACCCGTGCAACATCCGCGCGTTGGCCTTGGTGGCGTACTCCAAGCAGGCGATGGCGACAGGCCCGAACGCGCAGCAGAGTCTTACCGAAGCCGGCCAGACCAGCGAAAAGGGCTTGCAGTGTTTGCAGACGGCGAGCAAGCCGGAGGGCACGTCGGATGCGGACTGGCAGAAACTGAAATCGCAGACGACCGGAATCTTCAATAACGCGGCCGGCATGAGCGCTTACTCCGCGAAGGATTACGGAAAAGCCGAACAGTTTCTCAGGGCCGCGGTGGAAGGGGACCCAACCGACCTGACCAAGGTCTATTACCTGGGGCTTGCTGATTTGGCGGCGGGACCGGCGGAAAACGATGCCGAGGGACTTTTTTACATCGCTCGCGCTTCGAGCTTGCAGAAGGATGCCGCCGGCAAAGCCAAGATCGCACAATTCGGCAAGAGCAAGTACACCAAATACCATGGGAGCGACGATGGATGGAACGACGTGCTGGCCAAGGCGGCTGCGTCTCCCACGCCCCCGGCCGATTTCGCCATTGCCAAGTACGTGCCGCCGACTCCGGCCCAACAGGCCGCGGAGCTTGTCAAGAGCAAGAAAGTCGAAGAGATGAGTTTTGCGGAGTGGCAGATGGTTCTTTCCGAAGGCACTCCCGAAGATGCGGAAAAGGTATGGACCGCGCTCAAGGGGAAACCATTGCAGATGGTGGCGCACATCATCAGCCTCGACGCCTCCGGCAAGGCGACAAAGTTGACCTTGGCGGGCAGTTCGGACGACATCGATGCCAAGCGGGCGGATATCGATCTGACCATGGCAGCAGCGATCCCGAAGAAGGATATGCCGAAAGAAGATACGGATTTCCAGTTTGAAGGAACGCCGGTCTCCTACACGGCAAAGCCGTTTGTGATGACCATGAACGACGGAGCTTTGCTGGTGCAGAAAGCGGCGCCGAAGCCCGGAGCGGGTCACAAGAAGGCACAGTGAGAGACGAAGGTCTCCGGTGTCGGGTCTCAAGTATCAGGGAAAATAACTTAGTCTCCACAGAAAATAGGGCGTCCCGGTCGGGACGCCCTATTTTTTGCTTTTCCTGAGACCTAACACCTGAGACCTGGCACCTGCTTCACCGCGCTTGCTTTCGCTCCAGCGTAACCGGACGCGCGCTGCGTGGCGGACGCCTGGTGCCGGCGCGCAACGGACGCACATCGATCTTGAGTTCCTGCATGGTCCGGCTCAGGGTGTTCCGGTGCATTCCCAATTGCCGCGCCGCCTTGCACTGATTGCCGCGACTTTCTTCGAGCACCGTGATGATGAAGCGCTTCTTGAACTCGCGCACCGCTTCGGAATAGAGAATATTGCTTTTGTACATCTGAAGTATGAGTGCTTCCAGTTGATCCTTCACTTCTGCCTCGTTTCCGCACCTTATACACCCAGGGACTACTTTTGCGACCCGGACGATTGCGGCCGCATTGCGCCCGCTGCCGAACGCATTTGCCGCATCGAATCCAGGCCCTGGTAGAAGCGGTGGCGCAATTCCGACGGTGCGAGCCAGACTGCTGCCCTTCCGCCCACCAGGAAATATGGAGCCAACTGCGAACCCGCCAGCCACTTCGCCGCGGGCTCGAACGCGGTCATGGCAGTGAGCACTACGGCCACCACCAAAACGCCCTTCAATAAACCGAGTACCGCTCCCAGAAACCGGTCAATCGCACTCAGACCGGCCTTCTTCATGGCCCAGCGCGCGATCCTTCCAGCGAGGCCGGCCACGATCAGGACCGCGAAAAAAATAATCAGAAAACCGGCAATCTCGCCCACCCACGGCGATTTCAAATGCGGCGCGAACCAGTCCGCCAGGCGCTGATACTGCCAGGCGGCCAGGATGTACCCCACGACCAGGCCCGCCAGCTTGAAGGCTTCATGAAAAAAACCTTCGATGGCGGCCGCGGTCACGGAGAACACCAGAAATGCGACGATGATCCAGTCCGCAATGTTCATCTAAGCCAAGCTCACGCTGCGGACTAAATCTCCAACTCGCGTCCCGTCAACTGACGATACGCCCCGAGGTACTTTTCACTCGTCCGCAGCGCAACTTCCTGGGGAAGGGCAGGCGCGGGCGGTTGTTTGTTCCAGCGAATTTCTTCGAGGTAATCCCGTACATACTGCTTGTCATAGGAATCCTGCGCCTTGCCCGGCTGATACGTGTCGGCTGGCCAGAAGCGAGAGGAATCCGGTGTAAGCACTTCATCCGCCAGCGTGACGCCTTTGGCGGTCTGTCCAAATTCAAACTTGGTATCGGCAATGATGATGCCGCGCTGCCGCGCATAGTCGGCGGCCTTCTTGTAAATGCGCAAGGTGATATCGCGCAGTTGGCGGCTCAATTCGGGATCGATGACCTTGCACATTTCTTCGAACGAAATGTTGATATCGTGCCCGGTCGTAGCTTTGGTCGCCGGAGTGAAAATCGGTTCCGGCAGTTGGTCGGATTCTTTTAGCCCCGGCGGAAGTTGGATGCCGCAGACAGAGCCGCTCGCTTTGTATTCCTTCCATCCCGACCCGGACAAGTAGCCGCGCGCCACGCACTCCACCGGAAACATCTCGGCGCGCATCACCATCATCGAGCGCCCGCGCAGTTCAACGGCATGGCTGCGAATCGCCGCCGGATAACGGTTCACATCGGCGGTGACGAAATGGTTGGGAACGATGTCCTCGAGAAAGTCGAACCAGAACAGCGAAATCTGGGTCAGAACGCGGCCCTTGTGCGGAATGCCGGTCGCCAGCACGTAGTCGAACGCGGAAATGCGGTCGGTGGCCACGAAGAGCAGGTGGTCGGCGTCGAGGTTGTAGACGTCGCGGACTTTTCCGCTCGCGTGCAGTTCAAGTTCGGAGTAGTCCGTTCGCAGGAGGACGGGATCGAGAATTTGGGGGCTCATAGTCAAAGTCACCAGTAATGAGATTCGCCATTCTAGCTGGCGCGAAGAATTTGTCAACGCTTTCAATCACAGGCGTCAGTTTGACCCGTTCGCCATTGCGCGGAAAAGAGTTGACACTTTTAGTGTACGGGAGAAGCCTTGTCCGGCGCTGGTTGTCGAGGCACGACGATGTGGAAAAACTGAGGAAGGCTCTGGAAAAAGAGGCCCCCGTTTCGGCGCTGGAGAAAGCAAAAAGCTGCCGACCTGTCAACGCAATTTTCCGAAGTTATACCTTAGGAAGCCACTCAGTCAGAACGACGTCAGCGGCAACCTGCCATCGACGCTTCGGGCTTCTTGACGTTGTACCGCACCCAACATGAGGGGCGTGATCGTGGCAAGGCCAACCGAACGCCATCTTCGCTTTCGTCTCGGATGCCGGAGTCTGCCCAGGCCACATATTCACGACCCGCGACGGAATAAGCTACCTTGTATTCCGCCCTCCAGGTTATCTGCCCGCCCCATTTCGTCTGAAGTGCGTGGTCTGCGACGATTCTTGTATCCTGGATGGTTCCGTTGACTATTGGCCACTCCCCTTCTCCCGGGCCTCGATGCAAAAAGGCAAATAGCACAATGACGAGAATGCACGCGACCAAGAATAGCGCGGTGCTACGCACATCTATTGCCTGTGGGACGCACGCGCATCAATCGTTTCAGCGTCTGCTGGACTTCCTCGTCGCTGGCAAACTCCCCTCGATCGGCCTCTTCTAAGCCCTTCTTGATTTCTTCAATTTGCCACCGTTCCAGATCGTCTAATCCGCGAGCTTCCTCTTCAGAGAGAGACATTCGTTTACGCCGCCCCAAACCGCACTGACACCAACTTCGACACCCCCGGCTCCTGCATAGTCACGCCATAAAGCACGGGCGCAATGCTCATCGTCCGCTTGCTGTGCGTGATCAGGATGAACTGCGTCTGCACGCTCATCTCGCGCACCAGTTCGGTGAAGCGCGCTATGTTCGATTCATCGAGCGGAGCGTCGACTTCGTCGAGAATGCAAAATGGGCTGGGCGTGTACTGGAAGATGCCGACCAGCAACGCCAGCGCCGTAAGTGCCTTTTCGCCGCCGGAGAGCAGCAGCACGTTCTGCAGCTTCTTGCCGGGAGGCGACGCCACCACGTCAATGCCGCTCTCCGCGCTGTTTTCGAGATCGGTGAGCCGCATGAAGCCATGTCCGCCGCCGAAGAGTTTGCGGAACGTGGCCTGGAAGTTCTCGTTAATTTTGTTGAACGCCTCCTCGAATTTCTGCCGCGAGACTTGATCGATTTCCTTGATCGTGGCCGCGGTGTTTTCAATGGCGTCAAGCAGGTCTTTCCTCTGCGTGGAGAGGAACTCGTGACGCTCCGCCGTTTCCTTGTACTCTTCGAGCGCCATCATGTTGACTGGGCCCATGGCGTCGAGGCGAGCGCGCATTTCGCGGTGCGCCTGGTCTTCGGCGGCAAGCTCATCGCCGGTGACCATCAAAATCGTCGTGTCCGCCATTAGAATCGGGCGCTCGATGCCCAGTTCGTTCAGGCAAGTGTCGGCCAGATGCTGTAGGTCCGATTGCAGCTTGGCAGCCGTGGCCTGCAATTCGCCGCGGCGGTCGCGCGCCAGATCAAGTTGCTGGCGCGTGTTCTTCAGCAGTTCGTCGATCTCTGCGATTCGCCCCCGCACTTGCTCGGATTCAAGCTGCAGCAGGCCTTCCCGCGCTTCTCCTGCATTGCGCTCGGCTTCGAAGTCGACCAGTTGCGCCGCCAGCTGCACGTTCTCGCTCTGCCGCTGCTCAATCTCGGCGCTCGCCGATTCCATCTGCGCCTGTAAAACGCCGGCGCGCTCGCGCATCTCAGAGACAAGCGTTTCGATTCGCTCCAGCAGGGTCGTGGCCGAACGGTGCCGCTCTTCGAGCGTAGCCACGCGAGCCGCGCGCTGCGAGGTAGTCTCCGCAGCCGTGTCGCGATGGTTCCGTAACGCGGCCAGGCGGTCGTGCCCGGCGGCAAGCAGCGTTTCAAACTGGGCGCGTGATTGCTCGATGGTCGTCAACTCAATCTGGCGCGATGCAATCAGGCCTTCCTGCTCCTGCCGTTCCGCCGCGAGCCGCTGCCGTTCGCGCTCGCCAATGACAATCCGTTCGCGCACGCGCGACATTTCGCTTTCCAGTTGCTGCAGCAAATGCCCGGAGGTCATCGCCTGCTTCTCGGCCTCGCGCTTCTCCTCTTCGAGGCGGTCGAGCAGGGAAGTATGCTCCTTGATTTCGCGGCCCAAAGTGAGCACGAGAATTTCCTTCTCGCGCAGTGCCCGCTCCAGTTCTTCGAGCAGGCGCAGCACGTCGCGCAGTTCGCGCTTCATCGAAAGCGGGCCTTCGCTGCGCTGCTTCCCTCCGGTCACCGTCACATTGTGGAAGCATTCTCCCGTCTGCGAGAGAAAGAACGCGTCGGGGCTGGAGAGCGCAAGTTCGCGCGCCACTGCCGGATCTTGGACGATGTAGCCGTTGCCCAGCTTGGGCAGAATCACTTCCAGCGACTTGCCGAATCCGTTCAGCACGCGAATCGAGTTCTTCAGCGGAAGGACCGTGTCGTTGAGCGGAGCGTAGTGATGGCTCTCATCGGCGACGAACGAGAACTTAGCCTGCGAGTCTTCGGGATGCACGAGGAACGTGGCACGGCCATCGACGTTGGACCGCAGCAGCCGCAGTCCTTCATCGGCCGCGCCCCACGACTTGACCACAACGAAATTCAACTCGTCGCGCAGAAAGTCTTCGACCACGCGCTCATAGCGCGGCTCGACTTCGAGGAAATCGGCAAGCACTCCGGCGGGAGTGTTTCCGCCGTTCATCGCTCCCGATTGAAACAGACGCCTCACCGACTCGGTGGAATAGCCGTGCTCGGCGATAACCGCTTCGAGCGACCCTTTCTTGCCGAGCGCCGTGGCGTATTCCGAACGGATGGAATCGAGGTGCTTCTTGGTTTCGTTTTCGGCAGAGCGCTTGGTATCGAGCGTTTCCCGGAGGCTCGCAATCTCACCGGCCAAGCCGTTGGCGCGATGCGAAACGCTTTCGAATTCCAGCGCAATCTGGCCGCGCTGGCCGCCAAAGGCTTCCGATTGCGATGAGGCGGCTGTGATTTCCGCTTGCAGCCGCTGCTCTTCACGGCCGATTCCCGCCAGCCGTTCTTCCGACTGGGTCAGCTGATTGCGCAGGCTCGAGGCGGTACCGACGGCTTCGAGAATCGCCGCGCGATGCGATTCCTGTTCGCCTTCCAGCAGCGCCAGATTGATGGCGGCGTGCGCGGCTTCCTGCTGGCAGATGTTGTACTCTTCCTGGGCCGTGGCAAGATCCGTGGCCGCGGAGTCGAGCACTTGCTGGTGACCATCGCGCTCTTCCTCAAGCGCCAGGACGCGGTTTTGCGCTTGCGCCAGCTCTGCTTCTGCGGACGCCGTACGCACAATCAGCTCGGCGCAGCGTTCTTCGTTGGTGCGGATCCGCGCCTTGCCGCGATCGCCTTCAATGGCAATCTGGTTCAGACGTTCGCGATTCTGCCGTGTCTCGGTTTCGATGGCGTATCCGCGCTGCGTGCGCTCGGAGTGCTCGGCTTCCGACTGCTGCACGCTCTCGGTCTGCAACCGAATCTCTTCGCCCAGTTGCTGGATCTGCGTATCGAGCGTCACGTTTTCCCGATCCATCTGGGTGAACTTGCTGGCAAGGACGACGCGCAGCTTGGCGCGCATTTCATCGCGCAACTTGGCGTAGCGTTCGGCCTTGCTCGCCTGGCGCTTGAGCGAGTTCATCTGCCGCGTGACTTCTTCGAAAATATCGTTGACGCGGTTCAGGTTCGTTTTGGCGTCTTCAAGTCGCGCCTCGGCAAGGCGCTTCTTGGTCTTGAACTTCGTGATGCCGGCCGCTTCTTCGATGATGGAACGTCGATCCGTCGGACGGCTGCTCAATATCTGGCCGATACGTCCTTGTTCGATGAGAGCATAGGACTCGGGGCCGAGACCGGTGCCCATGAAAAGCTCCTGGATGTCGCGTAGGCGGCAGAGCTTTCCATTCAGCAGGTATTCGCTGTCGCCGCTGCGGAACAAGCGGCGCGTTACGGAGATCGTGCCCGCGTGGTATTGCTGCTGGTTGAACTTGCGCCGCCGTATCTTCAGAACCACCTGCGGCCCCGCCACAGCCACGGCGGCGTCGGTAGCTTGTGTCTCGCCGCTCGGAGCTTCGGCCGAGGCTTGGGTTCCGGCCTCGCCTTCAAGTTCCTCCGTCTTTCCGGGTTGAGCTTCCTCGACCGCGCGCTCCGTTTCGGCTGCGGCATGGGCGCGAATCTCCGCTTCATCCCAGTTTTCGTCGCCATGGATTCCCGGCGTCGGCAGTTCGTCTTGAATCTCAATCTCGGTCGGCGCGTTCGTGTCCGGGCCGCCGTAGATTTCGGGGTCGATTAACGTGAGGCAGACCTCCGCCATGCCCGTGGGATTGCGGTCGCGCGTGCCGGAGAAAATTACGTCTTCCATGCGCGAGCCGCGCAGCGACTTGGCCGACTGCTCCCCGAGCACCCAGGAGATGGCGTCGGCGATATTCGACTTGCCGCAGCCGTTCGGGCCGATGATGGCGGCAATGCCTTCGCCGTGGAACTTGAGCTCCGTGCGATCGCAGAACGACTTGAATCCCAGGATTTGCAGTTTCTTAAGTTTGAGCAAAGTGACTCCTTCGTGGGCGGACCCTGCGGTCCGCGGACTCGGTCTGCGCTGGCTGGAGTGCGCTGCAAATGGCGGGAATTCGACTATTAACCGTCGAGGTTCCTCGCTGGTCGCATCATTGGATGCCCGTCCCATGAACCAGGAGCGTCACCCATGCTTTTGACCAACTCTAACGGCGAATACCGGGACGGGTCAAGTAATAAAACACCACATATTGTGGTGCCCGTCCGAGCACCGCCTTTAGCTGCATGTACACAACAACAATCGCGCGCAAGTTGTGGGTGAGGAATAGGAAGGCGGGAGACCGCGAGAGCAATTTCACTGTACAGCCCGCAGGGCGGAGATGCAATGCTCAGAAGGGCAGATTTTGGTTCGATCGCAGCGCTAGTTCGCTCCGGGCATGACCGGAAGCACCAGGTGCGATGGCTTACCTCCGGCCCTGGCTTGGAATGTTCACTCCTGTTTCGTCGACCGGAAAGTATAGCTCGGAACTAGCTTTTTCTCTTCGCCAGAAAACGCGCCAGCTCTTTTAGTGTCGTCGCGCTCTCGCCGAACGGGTCCAGTTGCGCGCAGGCCTGATCGACGAGGGCGTCCGCCTTGCGGAGCGACTCTTCGATTCCAAACAACGCCGGATAGGTTGTCTTCTCCGCAGCGGCATCTTTGCCGGCGGTCTTTCCCAGTTGCTCCGAAGTCTGCGTCAGGTCGAGCACATCGTCCACGATCTGAAACGCGAGGCCAATCGACTGGCCATATGTGCGAAGGTGTGCAATATCCGACGCCGTTGCCCCGGCGTATATCCCTCCGCTGACCACGCTGGCCGTGATGAGCGCGGCGGTCTTTGACCGGTGGATGTATTCGAGCGTCGCCAGGTCGGGCTTCGTATGCTCGGCTTCGAGGTCGACGACCTGGCCGCCGATCATGCCATCGATGGTGCCAGTGGCATGAGCAGCCTCGCGAATGATCGCAACCCGCGCCTCCGCCGAACAACTGATCTGCGCCAGCACTTCGTAGGCCTGCGTTTGCAGGGCGTCTCCCGCGAGAATGGCGATGGCCTCGCCGAACGCCTTATGGCAGGTGGGACGCCCGCGCCGCAGGTCGTCGTTGTCGAGCGCGGGCAGATCGTCGTGGATCAAAGAATAGGTGTGGAGCATTTCGAGCGCCGCCCCGACCTGCTCAATCCCTGCGGGCAGTGACCCTGTGTTCGAACGGTCGCGGGAGTGAACGCCCGATGCCGCCGCGATCATCCGCCCCGCTTCCATGCACAAGATCGGCCGCAAGCGTTTGCCGCCGGCAAACACGCTGTGTCGCATGGCTTGGTGAATCGACTTTGGATGTTGGTTGGCGGGTGGCAGGAGTTGTTCGAGCGCGGCGTCGGCCGCCTGGCGCCCCTGCCCCAGAATTTGTTTCAGCATGGCACCGCAGTATAACAAGGGAGAAGAAGGCAGGTCTCAGGTCTCAGAAAACTCCAGGTCGATCTTGTCTTTCCTGAGACCTGAGACTTACACCTGACACCCAGCCGATCAGGCCGCCGCATGGTGCGCGCGTTTGTTCAGCAACGAATGCACCACTTGGTCCTTGCGCGGCTCGCAGATGTCGGACGCGCCCAGGCTCATGGCCTCGGCCCATAATTTGTCGTCCGCCAACCGGTGGGTTCCGACGATGCAAAGGCCGGGGAACTCGCGATGCAAATGCTCGACTTCGCCCGGTCCAGCGGTTTCCAGATCGAGCACCAGCGCCGCGGCGCGATTGCGGGCAAGGGCGGGGCGTACCTCTTCGTAGGTACCCGCCAGGTAAACAAGTTCAAAATGCTGGGAGAGACCGACTGCCAGAGTTTGAGCAGTCCCAGGGTCTTTCTGATACAGGACTACACTGAGTGGTTCCATACATCCCCCTGACGTTGCCGCGATTTCGCGGCGGCCTTGGCTGCGACAGCAGGCTGCTAGCACAGGCGTTGTCATTTCCGAATCCGAGGGCAAACCGCGTTACTTGCGCAACGCTCTCTCGGCCGGGGGCTCGAATGGTTCCGTTTGGAGCTTTCCGTTCTGCTTTAGCAGAATCTCTACTTTTCCTTCCGCGTCTTCCAGTTGCTTTCTGCAAGTCGCCGAAAGTTGCATGCCTTCTTCAAACAGCGTCAGGGATTTTTCCAAAGGAACCTCGCCTTTTTCCAGTTCCTTGACAATCTTCTCCAGACGCTCGAGGCATTCTTCAAACTTGACCAATCCAGTTGCTCCTACCCTTTATTGTATTGCAGCTTCGGACGGGAAATGTCCAGTCAATTTTTGTAATTCGCCCAATATTTTGGGCGGCGGTGTTTCAAAACTAAACAGAAGGCAGCCGCTTCGAGCCGAGCGCCTCCAGAACGTCCACCGCGGAGCTGTATCGCCCCTGCGGAGCGCTGATCTGCGCCCCCTGTACGCGCTCGCGGACGGCTGCCAGCATCTCGCGCGCGATGGCTACGCCCTCCTCGCGAGCCGCTTCTGGACTCGCCGCCTTCGCCATCCGGTTCAGAATCTCATCGGGCACGGAAACCCGCAGCTCGTTCTTCATGAATTCCGCATTGCGGGCACTCACCAGTGGCCAAATGCCGGCGATGACGGGGATGCGGCAGTGTTCGATCCGCCGCAGGAAAGTTTCCAGTAGCGTGATGTCGAACACCGGCTGGGTCACGACGTATTCCGCCCCCGCCTGCACCTTGTATTCGAAGCGTTTGATCTCTTCGTCGAGGTTCGGCAACCCGGGGTTGGCGCCCACCCCAATCACAAAACCGGTTCCCGCTCCAATGGAATTCCCGCCCAGGTCCAGTCCGCGGTTTAGGTTGTGAACGATATTCACCAGTCCGATCGCATCCACGTCAAACACGGCCGTCGCATCGGGATAATTCCCCATCTTGGGCGGGTCTCCCGTGATGCAGATCAGGTTGCGGATGCCGGTAGCCGCCGCGCCCAGCAGATCCGACTGAATGCCAAGCACGTTTCGGTCGCGGCAGGTGTAGTGCAGGATGGCCTCGATGCCCACCTCCTGCTGCATGAGCAGCGATAGGGCCTGGTTGCTCATGCGCGCCGAGGCCCGCGGGCTGTCGGGAATGTTGATGGCATCGACCCCGACCGATTTAACGAACTTCGCGCCCTCGATCTCTTTTCGGATGTCGATGCCCTTGGGCGGCACGATCTCGACCATCGTCACAAATTCCCCAGCCGCAATTCTTGCGCCCAGACGCGAGCGCTCTGCGATCGGAATGCTGGCGGGAGCCGACGGCGCTACTCCCGTATGAATCGCCTCCGAAATCGCGGTCTTGCCGCGGGCTTCGCGCACTCGCAAAGCCGACTTCATGGCGCGAATATGGTCGGGCGTGGTGCCACAGCAGCCGCCGATGAGTTGCACCCCGGCGGCCACGAATTTTCGCGTGTAGCTCGCCATATATTCCGGCGAACAGAGATAGATGTTTCGTCCTTCGACCGAGCGCGGCATGCCGGCATTCGGTTGCGCGGCCAGGGGCAGGGAAGTCACGGCCCGCACCCGCTCGATGGCGTCGAGCATGGCGACCGGCCCGACACTGCAGTTGATGCCGAGCACATCCACATTCCATTCCGCCAGGCGGGCGGCGAACGCCTCGGGGTCGGCCCCGTCGAGGCAGTTTCCGTCCTCGTCGATCGTGACTTGGGCGACGATCGGCATCTTCGGGTTCACGTCGCGGCAGGCGAGCACCGCCTGGTGCAGCTCCTCGAGATAACCGAAGGTTTCGAGCATCAGCAGGTCGACGCCGCCCTCGACCAGCGCCTCGATCTGTTCGCGAAATGCGGCGCGGGCTTCTTCGAACGAGGTCTTGCCCAGCGGTTCGATGCGCACGCCGAGCGGGCCGATCGAGCCCGCCACCCACACGTCGAAACTCTTGGCCGCTTCTCGCGCCACCTGCGCTCCCGCAAGATTGATGTCGCGCACGCGGTCCGACATGCTGTGCCGCGCCAGGCGAAAACTGTTTCCGCCAAAAGTGTTGGTTTCGATGATCTCCGCGCCCGCCTGCAGATAGTCGTGGTGGACCGTGCGAATCAACTCCGGTTGCGAAAGGTTCAGCTCGTCATAGCAGCGGTTGATGAAAATCCCCTTGGCATAGAGCAGCGTCCCCATGGCCCCATCGCAGAGCACCGGCGACTGTTTCAGACGTTCAATCAGGTTTTGCGCCATCTGTTTGAGAATACTAGAAGCGGAGAGCTTGTTCCAAGAAGGCGCGCGTTCTCCTGGCTTTTCCTTCGTGTACCTTCGTGTCCTTGGTGGTTAAGGGACTCCAATTTCTTCCTTTGCTATAATCCTTGTTCTTGCATCCAAGTGATTATCCGGCATGAGGTTGGAGTCCCAAGTTTGGAAAAAAGTTTGAAAAAACCCCTGCTTATCCTGTTGCTCCTGCTGCCTGCGTGTTTGACGTTGCTGAGCTGCGGCGGTGCTTCCGCCCCCGCCTCACACACCAGCGGTATTGCGTACCGCGCCTTTGTCACCAATAACGTGTCAGCAGGCACGGCGTCGGCGGGAATCTATATCGTCAACGCGGCTACGGACCAGCGTGGGCATGTGGCGCCAATTAGCGCCGGCAACACTCCTGGAATGATGGTCATTACCCCCAACCTGGTTGCGACCCTGGTCTTCAGTGGCAACGGTTTGCCATCCTCCGACAACCAGCTAACCATCATCAGCAACGCTGGCGAAGCCGCCAACGGTCACGTGACTTTGCCCGGCATGACCCAAAGCTTCGTCGTTTCTCCAGACAGCTCCATCGTTTACGTCGCCGTGCCCACCGCCCCGGTCGTGGATCAGTCTCCCGGCGTCGTGCTCGCTATCGCGGTTGACAGCGCCGCTTTATTAGGACAGGTCGCCATTCCCTCAGTGCAGTATCTCGCGATCGACAACGGCGGCGACCGGATGCTTGGCTTCAGCCAGGGATCCAATGCTGACTCGGTCGCGGTCATCACGCCCTCCAATATCGTGATACCGAACTCGGTAGTCGTAACCTACGTCGCGGGTTTCGACCATCCGGTTGCGGCCTTCTTCAGCAGCGACGACAGCACCGCCTATATCCTGAACTGCGGCCCCGAGTGCGGCGGCACGACAGCCAGCATTCAATCGCTCGACATGACGACAACGCCCCCTACGCTCGGCGCTGCGGTTGCGATTCCGGGCGGCGCGACTGTCGGCCTGGTCGTCAACTCCTCGACCATGTATGTGGCGGGTACACCTTACTCCAGCGCAGGTCCGTCCTTTACCTGCCTGGGACTCCTGGGTGAGACGCTCACCTGCGGCCAGCTCTCCATCGTCAACCTCGGAACCATGTCCGTCACCAACACCGCAACCATCGCTATCACCGACGGCTATCACGCCCGCATGGCCATGGGTCCCAACGGACAGCTCTTCATCGGCGCGACCACGTGCACCGAGATCATCCCGCCACAGCCGCCGCCCACAGGAGCCGAGACGCGCGGTTGCCTTTCCATTTACAACACCCTGACCACCGCCGTCGGCAGCAACCCGCCGGCTGGCGTCGTCATTCCTCCCGAAAATGGAGACGTGACCGGCATCCAGCCCCTCACCAATCGCGGTGCTGGAATGGCGCAACAAGTGGTGTATGTGGTCCAGGGCCAGGGCGTCCCCACGGGCGGAACGCTTTACATCTACGACACCACTATCGACGCGTTGGAGTACAACCCGAACAATATTTATAACCCCGGCGAAGTCGCCAACTTGGTCGGCAATTTCTACGACGTTAAGATCGTCGATTTCTAGGGAAACTTCGATTCAGCCCGGCGGGTTCCCCCCGTGTAACTCTGTGGACCCCGTGGTTTAAGCTTTGGCGTGACAGGAAGTCTAAATCAGAGCATCCCTAGGGACGCGCTGCCACAGCCGTTCCTCTCGTGACACGCAACCGCAGCATTGCAGGGGCTCGCTCCTGATTTAGAATCAATCGCAACCGTACTTTAGCTCTGAAACCCGTTTCGGACCGAGGATTGCTTGGAGTGATGCACAACCCTCTTCATGGCGATTAAGCTGAAAATCCCGGCCGCTCGACGAGGCGGCGCAAGCGCAAGAGGCCGCGGGAAAGGCGGTTTGCTCTCTCGTGAGCCGGTTGTGCGTTTCGCCTTGTTCGGATTCCTCTCCGCTTCGCTCGTGGTGCTCGGCGTTTTTGCCTACTGGTATGTAAAGTACGACCGCATCATCGAACAACGCTTCCGCAGTCCCGCATTCGCCAGCTCCGCGAAAATTTTCGCCGCCCCGCAAGTAGTCAAAGTCGGCTCCAAATCGACTGTCGCAGAGATCGCCGCGTCGTTGCGTCACGCCGGTTATTCGGAAAAAGAGAACGAATCTCCGCTCGGCAGCTATCGTCTCCATGGCGGTTCGATCGAGATCATGCCCGGCCCCGAGTCGTATCACAGCCCGGAACCGGCCACCATTACCGTCGCCGACGGAGCCGTCTCGGCCATCAACAGTCGTTCCGCCGGAGAACTGGAGGCCTACGAGCTTGAGCCCCAAATGCTCTCCTCGCTCTTCGACGCCGAGCAGCGCTCCAAACGCCAACTGGTCAAGTACGACGAGATCCCCAAAGTTGTCGTCGACGCAGTCACGTCCATCGAGGACCGCCGCTTTTTTCAGCACAACGGCGTCAATTTCATGCGCCTGGTGGAAGCCGCCTGGATCGACTTCACCCACCAGCGCCATCAGCAAGGCGGTTCCACCATCACCATGCAGCTTTCGCGGGCTTTCTTCCTGAGCCCGGAGAAAACCTTTCGCCGCAAGCTCATCGAAATGCTGATCGCGGTCGAGTTGGAGCAGAAATTTTCCAAACAACAGATTTTCGAGTTCTACGCCAACCGCGTCGATCTGGGACAGCGCGGTTCGTTCACCATCTCCGGCCTGGCCGAAGGCTCCCGCTCCTATTTCAATAAAGACCTGAAGGATATAACCCTGCCCGAAGCCGCTCTGCTCGCCGGTTTGATCCAGGCGCCGAGCGCCCTCTCGCCTTATCGCCATCCCGAGCGCGCTCTCGAACGCCGCAATACGGTGATTGAGGCCATGGTCGAAACCGACGCCATCACGCGCGAACAGGCCGACAGAGCCAAAGCTACGCCGCTCAAACTCGCCCCGCCCAACGTCGAAGCGAGCGATGCCCCGTACTTCGTCGATATGGTGCGCGACACCGTCGTGAACAAACTGAACGAGCACGAGGTCAACGATCAGGAATACCGCATCTACACCACGCTCGATCCCGACTTGCAGCGGGCCGCCGCCCAAGCCGTCGAAACCGGAATCAAACTCGTCGACGATCAGGTCACGAAGATGCGCACCCGCAAGACCAAGGTCGGAGGCAAGCTGGAAACCACCGTCGCGCCCGGTCCGCAGGCGCAAGTGGCACTCGTCGCCATGGATCCGCATACCGGCGAAATCAAAGCGCTCGTCGGCGGACGAAATTACGGAACCAGCCAGTTGAATCACGCGCTCGCCAAGCGCCCCACTGGCTCCATCTTCAAACCGTTCGTCTATGCCGCCGCCATGAATACCGCCATCGACGGCTCGACCACCGTGATCACCCCGGCCTCCATCGTCCCCGATCAGCCCTCGACTTTCTCCTATGGCGATCAAATCTACGAGCCGCGCAACTACAAAGAGGAGTACCACGGCGACGTCACGCTCCGTTATGCGCTGGCAATGTCGCTCAACAACGCAACCGTGAAATTGGCGGAAGAAGTGGGCTATGACAAAGTCGCGGATCTGGCCCGCTCCGCCGGAATCGCCTCGGTCAAAGCCACTCCTGCCATGGCCCTTGGTGCCTACGACGCGACCCCCGTTGACATGACGTCGGCCTACACCAGTTTTGCCAACGGAGGCACGAAGCTTTCCCCGGTCTTCGTAAATTCCGTGCGCAATTCCAAGGGCGACGTCGTCGTGAATTTCGCGACCGAAAGAAAGCAGGTTCTCGATCCGCGCATTGCCTTCGTTATGACCAGCATGCTCGAGGGAGTCATGAACTTCGGCACCGCTTACACCAACGTGCGCACCCGCGGATTCACAGCTCCGGCCGCCGGCAAGACCGGCACCTCGCACGACGGCTGGTTCGCCGGATACACCACTAATCTGCTCTGCATCGTCTGGGTGGGATACGACGACTACAGTGACATTCACCTGAGCGGCGCCCAGACCGCGGCTCCCATTTGGGCCGAATTCATGAAGAAAGCGGTGACCCTGCCGCGTTACCTTGATGTGCAGCCATTCAGTCAGCCCGAAGGTGTCGTCGATGTGCAACTCGACAAAGTCACCAACCGCCTGGCAACGCCCTCGTGCCCCGACGATTACACCATCGCTTTTGTGGCCGGCACCGAGCCGCACGATACCTGCGACCAATCGGGCGGCGGAGTGCAAGGATTCTTCTCCCGCATCTTCGGCGGAAACTCCGAGAAAGCGCTGCCTCCGCCGACCACGAATGGAAGCGTGAATGGGAACCCCGCCTCCGCCTCCGGTGTCCAATCCGAGGAAGAGGCCAAAAAGAAGAAAAGCCTTCTCGGTAAGATTGTCGGCGCGTTCAAAGCGGACGGTAAGAATGACAAGACCCCCGCCGCGCCGTCTAAGAACGGGAACAGCGCCGCGACGCCGCAATAGCTCTGTGCGCAATAAGCAGGCCGCGGGAAGGCACGCGTCTCGTATCAGGGCATCGCTTTAGCGACGCCGCAAGTTTTTAGAAGGAAGATGCCCCTTTAGGGGCCGGCCGTCCAACGCGCCAAGAACCAGCCATCGGACCGATCAAAGGCCGCCTGGTTTCGCGGCCTCAAACGTGCAAGTGGAGTAACAAAGGGTGCCGAACCACCCCGAAACTGTGAAGTTTGGTAGGTTCGGCCGGGGGTTGGATATGTTTTCCTGTATCCGCGTCAGCGTTCTAGCTGTTCTCCTCGCTGCTCTCTTCGCTCTTCCCTCGCAAGCGCAGAATTCCGAACAGTTGGAAGTCGGACCGCCGCCGCAACATCGCGTCGATCCACCCGCTGCCGGAGCCACGCCCCAGCAACTCGAACAACGCGGCGATGAACTCAAGGAGGAAAAAAACTTCCTCGATGCCATCGACTACTACCAGGCGTCACTGAAAACCGCGCCGGGAAACGCATCCGTGTTCAACAAGATCGGCGTTTGCCAACTCCTGCTTCAGCGCTACAAAGAGGCCAGAAACAGTTTCGAACACGCGATCAAGGCCGATCATAACCATGCCGACGCGTACAACAATCTCGGTGTCGTTTATTACTGGGGGCGGAGCTACGGCGCAGCCATCCGGCAGTACCAGAAGGCGATCAAGCTGAAAAACGATGCCGCCTCCTACTACAGCAACCTTGGCCATGCCTATTTCAGCAAGAAAGAGTTTGAGAAGGCAATCCAGAACTATGCCAAGGCCGTCAAGCTCGATCCCGACATCTTCAACCGAAGCTCGCACGCGGGAGTTCAAGTCAAGCTGGCTTCTCCTGAGGACCAGGCCCACTACGATTATGTTCTCGCCAAGCTCTACGCCAGAACCGGCATCCCGGACCTTTCGTTGCACTATCTCAAGAAAGCCAAAGAGGAGGGTTACAGGGACTTCAAAGACGTGTACAAAGACAGTGAGTTCGCAGCCTTGCGCAAGGACCCTCGCTTCGCTGCACTGATGGCTGCGAAAACGACGGTCATCTCGGATTGACCGGTTGTGCGTTGTGCGGAGACTCAGAGAATCCCGCGCCGCATCGCCGAAACAAATCTCAGTCGAGCAAGAACTTAGGAAGAACTCACGCGAAATTGGGTCGAGCAGCCGAAACTTTCCCGGCAACGCCGGGTTTGCAAGCGTAACCCTCCCGAAAGCAACAGGGTGAGTAGGGAGAAAAACCCGCCGGTTGCGAACCCGAGCACGCCCCAAGCAAGCAACCGGCGGGTGCATTCCAGGTGCCCAGTTTGAGCCGTTCGGGGGGACTCTGCGTCCGGCGGTTTCCTCCGTGTACCTCCGTGGACCCCGTGGTTAAAGCTTTTGGCGTGGCAGGAAGACTAACTTCTCTCCGAAATATAATCCTCGACCGCCCGCTTCCATTTCCCCTGCGCCTTCAGGATGTACTCCACCGCATCGCGGCCCGCACCGTCGCCTCCCGCGTGCGAAGTCGTCCAGTGCGCCTCGGCTTTGACCTCCGGACGCGCGTTCTTCACCGCAATCGCCAATCCGCACTTACGCATCGCCGGCAAGTCAATCACATCGTCTCCAACAAAAGCCGCCTCGGCCGAAGTGATCCCGTCCTTTGCCAGAATCTGCGCGAACACCGAAGCCTTGTCCTGAATGCCCTGGTAAACGTGATCGATCTTCAAATCCCGCGCCCGCAACGCCACAGTTTCCGAAATTCGCTTGGTGATGATCCCCGTCTTGATCCCCGCCAGCCGGGCCAATGAAATCGCCGTCCCATCGTGCGCATGAAACCCCTTCGCCTCGATCAAACTGGCGCTATGCAGCCCAAAGCCGCCCTGTCCCGGATGCTGCGCCGCGCGTTCCAGCACGCTTGGCTGAGCGCCGGATGGCGACCCTCCCGGCGCAGGAAAAATCCAAATCTTGCCGTCGGTAAGAACGCCGTCAACGTCGAAAATGATGAGTTTGATCTTGCGGGCGCGAGCGGAAGCGGAAAGTTTAGCCATCGCCGAAATTCTAGCACCCACCCCTTCGGCAATTCAGGGACGCGCGATCCATAACACCGGAAAATGGCGCCCGAGTTTCTCGAAGTCGCGATCGCCGGTGACCAGGGTGGCGCGATGCTGTAGGGCAAGGGCAGCCGCGATGCAATCAACGTAAGGAATCTTGTGGAGCGCTTTGAGTTCGCCGGCTTTGAGAGCCTGTGGAAGATCCACGGGCACGATCTGGATCGGCAGTCGGGAGAGGCCGTCGAGGGTTTGGCGGGCCTGCTCTTCGCTACGTTTCCGCCAGAGCCAGTAGAAGACCTCGCCGAGATTCATGACCGACATGAAAATGTTCGTTTGCTCCAGCGCCGCTGCGTGCAGTAATTGATCGACTTTGCGCATACCGGGTCCGGACTCGACAAAGTCGATTGCCGCACTCGCATCCAGAACGTAGCGTTCGGTCATTTCTCTAGTCGGTGCTCGCGCTCGCGGGCTTCCGCGATGGAATCGTCGCCCTTGCAGGATCCGCGCAGGCTGCGGATTAACGCTTCCATTGCTGCTTGCGACTCCTGTTTCCCTTTTCCTGGAGTCGCCCTGCCCTCGTATCGAACGTCGAATCCCCAATCCTCTAGGATCTTGACGGCCTGATGAGAATTTGTGGGATCGTTCGGTGGCACTCCCGCAGCCTCCAGTATGAGCGGTCTCGCAGGCAACTCCCGCCCCTCGACGATCACGGTCCACTTCGCGGGACGGGAGGCGCGCAATCTCTTAGCGGCGGCCGTTATGTCCTCTCTCGTTAGTGCGGCGACTCTTGTGCTCGGCATTGTCAATCCTCTTTAAATTATGCATATTCATCATATTCATCGTCATACTCATAGTCAAGCCAACTACTCCTTAAAGTCAGTCTTTTCTAGGCGAACATTTTACGAAACCACCATTTCCCGCTACAATCACCCCCATGCCGTCCCCACCCTCCCCATCCCTAGCCTGGGCTCATCCGCTGGTGCAGGAGTGGTTCACCGCCCGCTTCTCCACGCCCACCGAGCCCCAGGAGCAAGGCTGGCCCCACATCCTCGCCGGACACACCACCCTAATCTCCGCTCCCACCGGATCCGGCAAAACCCTAGCCGCCTTCCTCGCCTGCATCAATCGCCTGGTCTGCAAGGCCCTCGCCGGAGAACTCCACGACCGCACCGAAGTCCTCTACGTCTCCCCGCTCAAAGCTCTCGGCAACGACATCCAGAAGAATCTCGAAATCCCCCTCGGAGAAATTCTCCAAATGGCCGGCGACCGCGGCCTGCTCATGCCCGAGATCCGCACCGCCGTCCGCACCGGCGATACGCTGATGAAAGACCGCCGCCTGATGCTCAGGCGTCCGCCGCACATTCTGGTGACCACGCCCGAATCGCTCTACATCCTGCTCACTGCCGAAAAGAGCCGCGCCATCCTGCGCGATGTCGAAACCGTGATCGTCGACGAAATTCACGCCGTCGCCGACGACAAGCGGGGCGTGCACCTTTCTCTTTCCCTCGAGCGCCTCGAAGCCCTCACCCACCGCCCGCCCGCCCGCATCGGCCTATCCGCGACCCAGAAGCCCATCGAAGAAGTCGCCCACTTCCTCGCGGGGACTCCCGATCCAAAAAATCCGCGCCCCAATCCCGTAATCGTCAACGTCGGCCACAAGCGCAAGCTCGATCTAGGAGTCGAAGTCCCATCCTCCGAGCTAGGCCCCGTCGCCTCCAACGAAATGTGGGACGAAATTTACGAGCGCATCGTTCAACTCGTCAACGCCCACCGCTCAACCCTGGTCTTCGTAAACACGCGCCGTCTCGCCGAACGCATTTCCCATCAACTCGGAGAGCGCTTAGGCGAAGAAAACGTTGCCGCTCACCACGGAAGCCTCTCGCGCAAGCTGCGCCTCGAAGCCGAACGCAAACTGAAAGAAGGCCAGGTAAAAGTCCTGGTAGCGACCGCATCGCTCGAACTCGGCATCGACGTCGGCACCGTCGACCTCGTCTGCCACATCAGTTCGCCGCGTTCGATTGCCGTCGCGCTCCAGCGCGTAGGCCGCTCCGGCCACTGGCGCGGAGCCGTCCCCAAAGGAAGATTCTTCGTCACCACCCGCGACGATCTCGCCGAATGCGCCGTGCTTGTCCGCGCCATTCGCCTCGGCGAACTCGATCGCCTGATTTTTCCCGAAGCCTCGCTCGACATTCTGGCCCAGCAAATCGTAGCGTGCTGTGCCGCCTCCGGCAGCGCCGCCACCGCCAACAAGTCGGGCGACCAGAATAACGACGGCTGGGACGAAGACGCCCTATTCGCTCTCGTCAAACGCGCCTATCCCTATCGCAACCTCAAGCGCGAAACCTTCGACGAAGTGCTCGTCATGCTCTCCGAAGGCATCGCCTCCCAGCGCGGACGCTACGGCGCCTACCTGCATCACGACCGCATCAACCACAGGCTCCGAGCCCGTCGCGGAGCCCGTCTCGCCGCCATCACGAGCGGCGGCGCGATTCCCGACAACGCTCTGTTCACGGTGGTCGCCGAACCCGACGGCGGCGTAGTCGGAACCGTCGATGAAGATTTCGCCGTCGAGAGCATGGCCGGAGAAGTCATGCTGCTCGGCAACACCTCCTGGAGAATTCGCCGCATCGAAGGCAAATCGTCGCGCATCATCGTCGAAGACGCGCACGGCGCTCCGCCCGGAATCCCCTTCTGGCGCGGCGAAGCTCCCGCCCGCACCGCCGAACTCTCACAGCAGCTAGGCGACCTGCGCAAGGAAATCAGCGACCGCCTCCCCGCCGTCGTTCCAATCGAAGGATGGCGCAATCTTCCCATCGTCACCGCCGCCGTTACTTGGCTGCAGGAAGAATGCGGTCTCGACCACTCCGGCGCCGAGCAGTTGATCCAATACACGATCGAAGGCCGCGCCGTATTAGGCGATGTGCCCACCCAAACCACCATCATCGCCGAACGTTTCTTCGACGAAGGCGGTGGCATGCAGCTCATCATCCACGCCCCCTTCGGCGGCCGCATCAACAAAGCCTGGGGACTGGCTCTGCGCAAGCGCTTCTGCCGCGGCTTCAATTTCGAGCTCCAGGCCGCCGCCACCGACAACGGCCTTAACATCGCTCTAGCCGAACAGCACAGCTTCCCACTTGCCGACGTCTTTCAATTCCTGCATTCCGAGACCATGCCGCCGATCCTCGAGCAGGCCGCTCTGGCTTCTCCCATCTTTCAAACCCGCTGGCGCTGGGATGCAACCCGAGCCCTCGCCCTCCTGCGTTTTCAGGGCGGAAAGAAAGTTCCTCCCCAAATCCAGCGCATCCGCTCCGACGATCTGCTGGCTTCGGTTTTTCCCGACGTAGCCGCGTGCTTCGAAAATATCGAAGGCGACATCAAGATTCCCGATCATCCACTGGTCCACGAAGTGATGAAAGACGTACTCACCGAAGCCCTCGACATCGAAGGCCTCGCCGAAGTCCTGCGCGGAATCGAGCAGGGAACCATTCGCTGCCTTGCCGTCGACACTCCCGTGCCGTCGCAATTCTCGCACGAGATTCTCAATGCAAATCCCTACGCCTACCTCGACGATGCGCCCTTAGAAGAGCGCCGCGCCCGTGCAGTAGAAATGCGCCGAGTCCTGCCCGCCTCCGTGCTCGAAGAGGTAGGCGCGCTCGATCCCGCCGCCATAGCGCAAGTGCAGCAGGAAGCCTGGCCCGACGTGCGCGACGCCGATGAACTCCACGACGTCCTGCATACGCTGGTGCTCGTGCCCGCAAGCTCTCAGCTCTCGGCTCTCAGCTCTCAGCAAGAGAGCCGGAGCACGGCTCCATGGGCGCGCTTCTTCGAACGTCTGCAACTTGAAAATCGCGCAGTCGTGGCCGAGGCCGCCGGCAAACAATATTGGATCGCCGCCGAGCGTGAAGAATGGTTCCAAACCATGCGTCCCGCTGTAGCCCATGTGGAGACAGGGCTAGGCGCACGAGTGGTGACGGGGTTCTCCCCCGTCAATCCAGAACCAAGCTCCGCCCCACAAGAAGCTGCCCCAACCCAGGTTTCAGCACCGAGCTTCGACGATGCCCTCCTAACCACTGTCCAGGGATGGATCGCCCATCTAGGCCCCACCACCGCGTCCGAAATCGGCGAACTGCTAGCGTTACCCGCCTCCGACATCGAGAAGTCTCTCCTCCGCATCGAAGCCAGTGGAGCCATTCTGCGCGGCAAGTTCCGCAACGAACCACACGCACCGCTTCCTGTCGATTTTGGGAAGGGCACGAGTTCCACTCGTGCCGTAACCGCCGCCAACTCAACAGCGGCTTTCAGCCGCTGGGGGAACGCTGCGCCGGAAAACGACTCTCTTCGAAATCTGCTCACCGCTGGGGAATGCACACCTGACACTTCAAGTCCCGGAGGGACGACCCACGCCAGCCAAACTGCCTCCCCACCCGAAACCGAATGGTGCGAGCGCCGCCTGCTCGCCCGCATTCACCGCCTCACCGTCGCCACCTTGCGCAAGCAGATTGCCCCAGTCACCGCCTCCCAGTTCATGCAGTGGCTCCTGCGCTGGCAGCACATCGCCCCGGGCACGCAGGTGCGAGGCGAGCACGGCACGCTCGAAGTGATCCGCCAGTTGCAAGGCTTTGAAATTCCCGCGAGTTCATGGGAGCGCTTCGTCCTCGCCCGCAGAATCTCCGACTACGATCCCGCCCACCTCGATCAACTCTGTCTTACCGGGGCCGTGGGATGGGGTCGCCTCTCGCCGCATCCGGCCACGCTCGAAGCTACAACCACCGGCGAGAATGGCCGCGTGATTCGCCGCCGCGTGATTCCCACCCGAGTCGCGCCCATCGCCTTCTTCGTGCGCGAGGATGCCGATTGGATGCGTGCTCATCACCCCGGCGCCGAGGATTCCGCCACCTCGTTCCTGAGTCCAGTGGCGCAGTCGGTGCTCGAACTCCTCAAGCAGCGCGGCGCGCTTTTCTTCCCCGACATGGTGCGCGCCACCGGACGCCTCAAAGCCGAAATCGAAACCGGCCTCTGGGAGCTGGTCGCCGCCGGCCTGGTAACCGCCGACGGTTTCGAAAACCTGCGCGCTCTGGTCACTCCCCCGCTGGCGAACCGAAAGACCCAATCGGGCAGCGCTTCCGGCAAAGGAATCGCCGCCGCCCGCCGCCCCCGTCACGCTCCCGGCCGCTGGTCGCTCCTCCACACCGAGGGTGCCGATCGCGACCGCAGCGTCGAATCCTGCTGCTGGATGCTGTTGCGCCGCTACGGCGTCGTCTTCCGCGATCTGCTCGCCCGCGAAACCAATCTGCCGCGCTGGCGCGAATTGCAGATCGGCTACCGCCGCCTCGAAGATCGCGGCGAGGTGCGCGGTGGACGCTTTGTCGATGGCTTTCAGGGCGAGCAGTTCGCGCTGCCCGTCGCAGTCGAATCGCTGCGCGCCCAGCGCAAGCTCCCGCCCCATGCCAACGCCGAGCGCATCGTAATCGCCGCCGCCGACCCGCTCAACCTCGTAGGCATCGTCGTCCCCGGCGAGCGCATCCCCGCCATCTCCGGCAAGAGCCTCACCTTCCGCGACGGCCTCTGGGAAGCCGAAGACGCGCTCCAAGCCTCCGGCATTGACACGGCGACGGCGTGATCCTGAAGTGTCGGCTGGCCAAGTCTTTCAACCAGGATGCCCCACCCTTTCGCGCCTTTGCGAAGGGTGGGGATTCACCACGATGTCCCGCCCGCCTAAATCCTTAGGGGAACTCTGTTAAGTCCCGGTTTCCCCCGTGCACCCCTGTGTACCCTGTGGTTTATGCTCTCTGCCGACACTGAATCAGAGTTTTCATAGAGGCAGCGCAATGCGAACTCTTCCTCTTGACACCCCGAGTTACAATGGAGTTAGTAAGTCCAGTTCTTTGACAATTGAAACTAAGGCTGCGTGGACGGTGTAAGTAAGGCCTACTTTCCTACTCGGAATAACGTCATTATTATCAAGATTTTGAGATCCAAGCCCGAAAGAAACCGGGAAAACCACCCCTAACTCCCACGCGCTCAAGACTTTACCGATAACCCCATTCCGCTCAAGACTTTGGCGGGAGACCTTCGCTAAAGTCTTGATTCCAATAGACCGTCAGGGAGGGGGGGCCCCGGCAGCCAGCGAAAGAGCCGAGCGGCAAGAGCCTAAGTCCCATGCAATCAAGATTTTGCCTCTAAGCCATTTCGGTTCAAGATTTTGCAAGGAATTTCCCCCTAACCCAATGATTCCAATAGACCGGGTAGAGGGGGGGTGGAGACCGGTGCACTCCTGGCAGAATTGCGAGAAGCGAATAGCGAAAGACGAACAGCGAAGCCTTACGGCAGCTCCAGTTTCAGCAAAGTCTGCGGGTTCAGGTAAACCCCCTGCCAGCGTACGGCCAGATGCAGATGCGGGCCGGTGGCGCGGCCGGTGCCTCCGCTGAGGCCTATGGGCTGGCCTTTTTCCACGGTGTCGCCTTCCTTGACCAGGAACTTCGACAGATGCAGATACAACGTCAGCAGGCCCTGGCCGTGGTCGATGACCACGCAATTGCCTTCGAAGAACAAAGGCTGCGCCAAAATGACTTTGCCGCGATTGACGGCTGCAACCGAGGTTCCGGGCCCCACGCGGAAATCGAGTCCCTGATGTGTACTCTGTACCGAGCCGTTAAACACGCGCTCGACTCCAAACACGTCCGAGATCTCGGCATTCACCGGAGCCGCAAACGACCCTTGCCATTCGCGCTCGGCAGTGACAGTCTTGAAGGCCTCGGCTTTTATTTCCTTGTCCTGCGCAATCTCGCGCTGGTCCTCGGCGCTGGGCGCGGTATAGCGCGTCGGAACCTTCAGCAGCACGCGCGGATAGCGCTGGTGCTCCACTCGAATCGTCTTCTCGAATGAGATCGTTTCTCCGCTCGCTTGCCCGGAAACCGTCCCGGCGTGAAGCTCAAGAGGATATTCTCCCGCCTTGGTTTCCTGGCTCGCCCCAGCGAGCGCGAACCATGTTTTGCTGCTGGCGTCGAAGCTAAATGCGATCTCGTGGTCGAGCCATTTCCCCGAAAGGGTTTGCACCGTCTTCGGCGTCGTAACCCGGAACAGCACCGGCGATCCGTTGACCAGCCGCGCCGGCTCGCTGACAACAGCCCAATGCGCACCCGTTGCCGCCGCGGATTGCGCGGCCAGCGTAAAGAGCACGCAGGTAATCTGTGCACCGATAGAGAGGCGTAAATGCATCGCGGTCTCAGGCTAGCATCTCAAACGGGGACATACATACTGCAACGATGGCCTAGCTGTTGCCGATTGCGATACCGACAGCCGAGATCACGCGCGGGACGGAAGTCAGGCGACGTTAGAAGCATTCTCTGGACGGCCCCTGCTTCGACCCGTTAGAGTGAATGTCGCCCGGAGGTGAGCTCTTAGCCGCAGCCATGAAACGCGCAAGCCAAATCGCTGCCATCGCACTCATCACTTTGCTGGTTGCGACCTACGCGGCCGACTACTGTTCCCTCCGCTACCAGATTCCCGGAGGCCGCGCCCAGTTCGGTCAGGTTCCGAGGAACGTCCTTTACGTCATCCACGTGAAGGGCGGCAAGATCCAATACGAACCCGGACCGCAGGAAACCGACACCTGCGTCCACTCGCTGTTCCCGCAGAATGGCTATTACCCCTGCTGGTATGTCAGCCGCCACCCCGACAAACTCATCGACATTTGATCGAATCAGTTTTAGTAGTTTGCAAAAAGTCTGGCTTGGCTGGTCGGGAACGTGTAGGATTCGTCGTCATGGGGTCCATGACCGCACGCAACATTTGAGGAGGCCGGATGAAACTCTCCGAACGAATTGAATCACTGCTCAAGAGCAAAGCCGAAAACAAGGTGCTCTCGGTCGAGCCGGAACAGTCGGTCTATGAAGCGATCGAGAAGATGGCCAAGCACGGAATCGGCGCCCTGCTGGTCCTTTCCGGCCAGAGGCTGGTCGGCATTCTTTCCGAGCGCGATTACGCCCGCAAGGTGATCCTGAAGGGCCATTCTTCCAAGGAGATAGCGGTCCGTCAGATCATGACCAGTCCGGTGGTGTTCGTGAGCCCGGAGCACACCGTCGACGAGTGCATGACGATTATGACGAATCATCATTTCCGCCACCTCCCCGTCGTGCAGGATGACAACGTGGTGGGGGTGATTTCCATCGGCGACCTGGTGCGCTGGACTATCTCCGGCCAGGCGCAGACCATTCAGGAGTTGGAAGGCTACATTACGGGAACGTATCCGCGGTAGGAGCGTTGAAAAATCGAACGCGTCGTTAGCTGGCGCTGCCCCTGGTCATGTCGAGCATGGCGAGAGGACAGATGCAGGATGAACACTGGTAACCAAAGACTGGCACCGAAGGGCCAGTGCGGGGTCCTGCTCACGCACATAACATTGCTTCATGAGTTGCCAAAACATCCAGGACGGGCTGCTTGTCACACTCGCCCTCTCTTATGAAGCGGACCCACGTCAATTCGTGACCTTGTCTAGGCAGACCCTTGATTCCTCTTCCGCTCGTGTGGCAGTCGCGGAGTTAAGGAATGGAGGGTTCGTGGAGGAACAGGTCCGAGGCGTGGTTCGACTCACCATTCGTGGGTACAAGAAATACTTAACCACGCTGATGTATGCATGCGCGGGCTAAGCCGGTGCAAGTTCCTAAAGGGCATTCAGAGTGAGCGTCTGCTCCGCTGAGCTTTTAAATACGTACAGGTTCCTACGTAATCTGGTGCAGGTCCTACCGTCGGGAGGATACTTCGGCGCATGACCTCCCCTCAGCCGCAAGCCAAACAGCGTGCCATCCGTGCCCGAATTCCGGGCATGCCTCAAGCAACGATCCGATTTGAGGACGGGCAACACCCTTCAGCCAGACTTCAGACCGTTTCTATAACGGGAGGTTTGTTGCAGGTTCTCAAGCCGCTCAGTCCAGGAGCGGTAGTAGAAGTGATGTTCTGGACCCATGCAGGACCAGTACTCGGCATCGCCGAGCTACTCGGTCCATGTTCAGCCGTACGGATAGGTTTGCAGCCGTTCCGGTTCATCGCCATGGACGACACCGATTTGCGGACATTACGCACTGCAATTGCATCATCGGAGGAGTACCTAACAAAATTGGAACAGATGTAGCTGAGGAGCCCGGGCTGGTCTGATCCCCGAGACATCCTTATCTCGGGCACGCTGTCATCCGGGGAACGCCTACCGGGGTCACGTCCCAAACCGCCAACGAGTCCAGGAACTCCCAATGACTCCCGTTTACGCCCGTGATCCCTTGGCCATGGATCGTGCTCATTTCTCGCCCACAATCTCTCGTCGCCATTCCTTAGGCTCTTCCGGCCTCGCCGTGCAGCGCCGCGTAAACCTTCTTGAGCAAAGCTTTCTTGGTAAAGGGCTTCTCCAGGAGGGAAGCCTCGTGGATCGACATTCCGTGTCTCGAAACTAGATCGTTCGTGTATCCCGACATGAACAGCGAACGAAGCTTGGGATGGCCCTCCTTGACCTGTTGCGCCAATTCAGCGCCGCTTGCTCCAGGCATAATGACATCCGTCAGGAGCAAATCGACTTCTGGTCGAGAAGACGCCATCATGGCGAGCGCCTGCTCCGCGTCTTTTGCCTGGATCACTCGGTAACCGCCGTCTTGCAAGAGCCGGACCGTCACTTCGCGAAGAGCCTCATCGTCTTCAACCACCATGATCGTTTCTGATCCTCGAGGAGCCTCAGCTTCTTCACTAGGCAGCCTGAGTTCTTCCGCCGGCGCCTCTACTCTCGGAAAATACATCTTGAGCGTGGTGCCCTTGCCCACTTCACTGTACACAACAATATAGCCGTCATTCTGTTTCACGATTCCATACACAGTGGAGAGTCCGAGGCCGGTTCCTTGCCCGGTCGGCTTGGTGGTAAAGAAGGGATCGAAGATTTTCGACTTGGTATATTCATCCATGCCGCAACCTGTATCGCTTACCACCAGGACAGAATACTGTCCGGCTTTGCAACCGGAGTGCCGGGAAACGTATTCCTCGTCCAGTTCCGCCTCTGTGGTCGCGATGATGATTTTGCCTCCGGTGGGCATCGCGTCTCGCGCATTGACTACCAGATTCATCAGCACTTGTTCAATCTGACCAGGGTCGGCTTTGACGCTGCCCAGCGGAACGGTCGGCCGGAACTCAATTTCGATGTCCTCGCCGACCAGTCGCAGGAACATCGTTGTGGTCTTGTTCACAACGTCGTTCAGGTCCAGTATTTTAGGGAACACAACCTGTTTTCGGCTGAATGCCAGGAGTTGCTGAGTAAGCTCCGCTCCGCGTTTTGTGGCTTTCTTGATTTCTGACAAGTGCCGGCTTATCGCACTGTCCCGGGCCACCAACCCCAGCGAAATGTCGCTGTAGCCCAGAATAATACCCAATATATTATTGAAATCGTGCGCCACGCCCCCAGCCAAACGCCCAACGGCTTCCATCTTCTGGGCTTGCCGAAACTGGGCTTCCAGTTGCTGCACCTCTGTGACATCCCGAGTGATTCCCAGCAGGCAGGCTTGTCCGCCCAGTTCGATCGATTCCATCCAAGTTTCTGCTTCTCGAATTTCTCCTTTCGCGGTCCGGTATCGCGTATGGCGCCGCACCACGTTTTTCTCCTGGTCGAGTTTCTGCAGTATTTCCTCGCGATCCTGAGGTTCGGCCCAGAAGTGCAGTTCCGCGGAAGTGTGACCAATCACCTCTCGCCGCTCGTAACCCAGCAACTGGAGCAAAGCTTCATTCGCATCCAGATAGCGCCCTTCGGCTCGGGTCGAGATCGTGATCGCCAGCGGGTTGTTGCAAAACGCCTTGCTGAATCTTTCTTCCGATCGAAGTAAAGCCACCTCCGCTCGCTTGCGTTCCGTGATGTCCTGCAACACGCAGGCGATGCGGTCGACGCCCGCAGGACCATGGATGGGGAAGTAAGAAATGGACATATTCTTCTCGCCCACGGTCGCGAAGTTGTACGTCATTTCATAGTGCACGACTTCGCCGGAGAAGCACTTGTCCATCTGTTCCTTGACGATCCCCTCAAAAGCCTCGCGACCCACCACCTCTTCCGTTGTAAGCCCGAGCACCTGTTCGGCGGTCACGCCGCGAAAATTCAAGTACGCTCGGTTGACGATCACATAGCGGTATTGCCGATCCACCACCAGGATCATCTCCTCCAATCCCTCCACGATTCTCACGTATTCCCGTAGTGTTGCCTCGGCCTGTTTGCGCGCGGTGACATCCCGCAGTACGCCGGTAAATAGCTGCTTGCCGTGGGATTCGACCTGCGAGATCGTGGCTTCTATCTCAAACTTCTCGCCGTCGGCACGCAAAGCCCAGAGCGAAATCAGATCGCCCATGTCGCGGTTGGCGGAACCGGATTTTCCCAATTGCCGGTCGTGGCCGGAGTGAGCGGCCCGGAAGCAATCTGGAATGAAGCGTTCGAGCGGTTGCCCCAGGGCATCTGCCTGCGAACAGCGGAACATCTTCTCGGCTGCGGCATTGAATAGCACGATTCGCTGCTGCTCATCCACCGTGATGATCGAGTCCATCGCCGAGGCGATTAACCCGGCCATGCTCCGCTCGCTGTCCTTCAATGCTTCCTCAATCTTCTTGCGCGCGGTAATGTCACGAATGTTGCATTGAATTACGCTCTTGCCATTCACTCCATAAACGTTGCTGACGAACTCGACATTGACGCGCCGCCCACTCCGGGTCTCAAGCGGGAAATTCTCATAGCGGATAAATTTCTTGTCCTGCAGTTCTCGAAACGCCGCCTTCGATTCTTGAACTTGTTTGAACGCCCCAAGGTCCCAAAGAGCTCTGCCAATGAACTCCTCTCGAGGATAGTCCAGCAATCGAATCAGGAAGGGGTTCACGTCGATGATCGATCCCGAGTGCGCATCGAGAATCAAGATTCCGTCCTGGGCTGTTTCAAACAACCGACGATATTGGGCCTCGGAATCGCGAAGCGCGTCTTCCGCGCGTTTACGCTCCAACGTAAGACCGTCTTCCAAAGGGCCTGTCATAGAAGGCTGCTTCCCCCGCTCGTTGTGGTGCACAAGGCGCAGTACTTACCCACAGCGGTTTGAATGGGGGAGGGCCGCGACAGTTATCGCCGAATTTCTAGTGCCCCAACAGGAGTCTGTATCGAGAGGATCGGTAGCGAATTGTGCCCCCCCAACTAAAGTGCCCACTTACGAGTGCTCTTTACCTAGCTCGCAAGTCTGATGCGACGCTGCCAGGCGAGGCAACGCTGTGCAGTGATAGCTCTTTCAGGATAAGGAGAACATGCCTCCCTGTCTGTCCAAAAGTGAACAGTATCAGTGCGGGATCGCTTGGCTCACGACATCCCAGATTGTTCTAAATCCGTGGAACTTATCCAGATTCATCGTCTTTCGTAACTATCGCTTTCCGTTCATTGTTCTCACACTAAAGAAGCTCTTAGATTCGCATAGGTATCAAATTGTCTTTTAGTAGCGAAAGAGATAAGCAAAACCCCGCGAAACCGATGCGGCAAGTCGAAGCGCGCGAGTGGTGGCTTTGGGGATTTGCTGTCACCGTCACACTCGTGTTGACGACGGGAATTGTGTCTCTGACTTTTTCCGGCCCTCATCTCATAAGGACTTCCGAGTGGCTGGATCTCAAGGAGTGGGCACGCGGGTTGGCGTGCCTTGTGCTCCTCTTCGACATCTACACGGTTTACCAGCAACTTCAACTACAGCGAATTCGTCGCGAATTGACTCAACGCAATCAACTGTTTGAAGTGATTACTGAGAACGCGGCCGACATGATCGCTGTCGTTGATTGCGCGGGGAATCGGCTCTACAACAGCCCTGCGTATCAGAAGGTTCTCGGGTACTCGTCGGAGGATTTGCTGGCGATTTCACCAGCGGAGCAAATCCACCCTGAGGACCGGAGTCGGGTACTCGAAGCGGCGGAGAAAGCGCGACTCACGGGGCGGGGAGATCTGCTTGAATATCGCATGCGCCATAAGGATGGAACATGGCGCATTCTGGAGTCGGTCGCCACTGCGATTCCAAATGAAGAGGGCCAGATTGAGAAACTTGTCATCGTGAATCGTGACATCACCGACCGCAAGTGGGCGGAAGAGACGCTGGCGCATAACGCTTTGCACGATGCCCTCACGAACCTGCCAAATCGTACTTTCTTTCTAGAGCGCGTGCGACACGTACTTGCGCTTTCCCAGAGGCACCAGAGTTTCAAGTTTGCTGTATTGTTCATTGATATCGATGAGTTCAAGGTCTTCAACGACAGCTTGGGACACGCGGCAGGAGACGCCCTTTTAATACAGATTGCCCGCCGATTGACAGTTTCCATCCGAGGGGTGGATACGATTTCGCGGTCGGGCTCGCTGCAAGGTGGAAGCGCTCTTGTGAGCGAAGAGAGTTTGGCAAGACTGGGTGGCGATGAATTCACCGTCCTGTTGGAGGACATCCGGGATTGCGGCGATGCCATTCGGGTGGCGGAGCGCATCCAGGAACGTTTGAGCATTCCTTTCGTGGTGGAAGGACAAGAGTTGGTGACGACCGCAAGTATCGGGATCGCTTTTTGCGCGACCTCATATGCTAAATCCGAAGAACTCGTACGCGATGCCGAGATCGCGATGTACAGAGCCAAGCGGGAAGGAAAAGCACGCTGTCAGGTCTTCGATAACGCGATGCACACCTCTGCCGTCAAGAGATTGCGCCTCGAAACCGACCTGCGTCGAGCGCTGGAGTTGGGAGAATTCCGAGTTCACTATCAACCCATTGTGTCGCTGCAGAGCGGGAAAATAACCGGGTTCGAAGCGCTCAGTCGATGGGAACGGCCGGAAGGTCTCCTGTCACCTGCTCATTTCATCCAGATTGCTGACGAGACTGGAATCATCCTGCCAATGAACCGCCTGTTGCTTCGCGAAGCGTGCCTTCGGCTCCGGGCATGGCACTCTCAGTTTCCTTGCGATCCGCCGCTAACGATGAGCGTGAACGTCACCCCCAAGGAGTTTGCCCAGCCGGACTTGGCAGTCCAGATCGGGGCTATTCTGGGTGAAGTGGGAATCGACCCGCGCAGCATCGACGTAGAGATCACGGAAAATGTCGCGATGGCAGACCCACAAAGATCGAACCTCGTTCTCTGGGAACTGAAGACATTGGGAGTTCACTTAAGCATTGATGATTTCGGAACTGGTTACTCGTCACTGAGCCGATTGCAAGGCTTCCCCGTGGACACCTTGAAGATTGATCGTAGCTTCATTTCTAAGATGGACACGGACGGTGAGATCGTGCGCATCATCATCATGATGGCTCACAACTTTGGTCTAAGGGTAGTAGCCGAGGGTGCTGAAACTGCGGAGCAGGTCAGCCTGCTCAAGCAGATGGGGTGCGATCTCGCACAGGGTTACTTCTTTGCCCGACCCGGAGACCACGCCGCCGCTCAGGCGCTTCTCATGAGCACACATGGTCCACTGATAAACAATCAAGTGGGAATTAAGTTGCTAACTGTGTAGGGTCGCCGAAGCGTGCAGATCTGGCCGTGGCTATTCTTTCGGGAGCTTTGAGAACTGTTCCCGCACCGACTGCGGAATCGTTTCTTCCAATTGGCGAGAAAGCCACTCTTGCAGCCTGGAGGCTAGATGCGGAGAAAAGAAAGTGAACCGCATTCCGATCTGCGGCTGATTCGCCCAGCACACCGCGGCTTCAACGACAAACTGGAATTCATCACCTGGCAGAGCGAACTGCAACTGTACCGGGTCGCCAGATCCCAGTGAGGCATTGGCAGCGATCGACATTCCACCCTCGCTGACATTGACGGTGGAACCGTGAACCGCTGGCAATGCTGTTCTGAGAATCGCCACTGGAACCTCAACCGGACAGCGGAAGTATCGGCGCTTTTCTCTGACGATCAAACCGTAGGCGGCCTTGAAGCTGAGGTTGATTAAACCCCGAGAAAGAGGTCTTAGTAACACGAAGGTTGAGCCAGCCCGAAATGCCCCTGAAGCGTCGGCACGGTTATCGCTAACGGTGAATACGACTGCATGCTTATTTGAAGGAGCCTGGCGTACTGCTTGCAAAACTACTTCAGCCTGACTTCCGAGCTGCAAATCAATCACTACTGCTTCAAATTTTGCCCGGTTCAGCCGCTCTAGAGCTAAAGAAAGCTTGGGACACTGTTCCGGGAACAACGCGAATCGTTGCAGCGAATCCTTAATTTGCCCGATTGCGACCGCATTGTTGGACACGATCAGAACTCGACCGACAAAGGCGGAAGCCGACGATGCTGCACTCATGGGGCCACCAACGTGCATCCCTATCTATGGGAAATCACCCCGCCGACTGGAATGCCCCACCCCAAGCCGAAGATACAGGTGCCGCCGTTCAATAGGCTTGTAGAGAGGTTCCTGTTACGAGATACCAACACTCTTCCTCAACGGGACTTTGGAAGAGCGTAGAACGATTAGCGACTGGCTGTCTGGTCACAATTGACCATTGTTGCCCAAGTTTCTCATTGCGCCAAGCCAGCGACCCGCCTGCGGGGATCTGTCAAGGAATGGCTGAAAAGGAATGGCTGAAAATCCCATCCTGGTTGGGACTACCATACAGCCTGCGGTAATCGACGGCACTGGAGCTTCTTCGGGAATACAGGGTCTCACCACTATTTTGGGAGCCCCGAGTTACATCACCATCAGCGGATTTGTCGCTCAGGCGGTAGCTCCCCGCTGAGCACAAGGCTATCGGTTTACAGCTTTCTCTCTGAAATCGTTTTGTTTTTGCCTGTGGGTGAACGGGGAAATCTACCACTGCGCCATGATCCCGTATTTCTTCGGGAGGGGTGTGAGTGGACTCGCACTGTGCTTGTCGTGTGAGTGAGCCTGCATCGCTCGTGCGGCCTGCGTTCGTTGACTGCCGAAATTCAAATTGAACTGGCTGACGTGCTCAATGTGGGCACAGTCCTGACAAATCAGGATGACCCCTTCCGAGATCCTGCCGATTGTGTACATGATTCAAGCCTTCTTTCCGAGTTGACAGCAATGTCTAGTGTGGCCGTTGAGGGGTGGCTACCGCCTGTCGGTCAGGGTTAGTCATCGAATGCTACTTGAACCACTTCGGTCGATTCTGCGGGTGCTAGTTCAAACTTCCAACTGCTGACCGCATCGGTGGCTGATCCGATCAGCACCGGGCTTCCCCCTAGCACCTTTGCGGAGCGAACACTTCCATCCTTACGAACGATGACCTCCAGCTTGACCATGCCTTTAATGCGGTAACGCTTTGCAATTTCAGGATAAGCGGGAACGATTTTGCTGATGATCCTGCGCTGCCCGAGGCGACTCTGCGCCTGAGCAATGGCGGTCTGTGTGGACAGAGCGACAACGAGCGCCATCACCACGAACAAGAATCGAACTCGGACCAGGCTCTCCAATGGAGCACGGACTAGGTCTATCTTCATGACTTGCCTCCCGGCTTAGACGGTCGTGCGATAGGCAAGGGACCGGGTCAAGCATTTTGTAGGTAGCGGTGATTTCCTTGCCGCTGGTCGCCTGATAAGTGCAAACAGCCCCTCACCTTCGGCATCTCTCGGGAGTATTGTATGGAGCGCCATCATACAGTTAGATGCCGACAAATAGTGTTTTCAGCGGCACTGGAGGCCAATTACTCTAAATCGCGGTTACTACCATTGTTGTGACTGGTTTGCAGGACGCCAAGAGCAATCGCTCCTCGGAAGTCAACGTCCTTTCGCTCTAACCATCCCGAGCTTCGAAGTGGCAGGAGCCGCGGTGGGCGCTGTTTTCGCTGCGACAGTCTGTCGCGCCCGCATGACGGCAGATCGAGTAAGCGACCGGAACCGGTCATCGATGGTCATCAAGGTCAGCAATGGTTGAAATGTTTGACTTTCGACCTCAAGGGTGAAATCATTACTGCGTCAAGTGGATCGCCGCTTTGCCCCGCGATGGCTTGATGTTGTTCTCCCTTTTGGCGCAAGATTACATTCTCGATCTTAGGAAAATGGAAAGTTCCCTTTGCGGTTCTGCACTTCTTGAAAGGGGGGCTCGTCATGATGACACCCGTGCCAGCGGCCCAAAAACGTCGGAAATTCAATACCCAAAAATTCCTTTCGATTATCGACGGCGGAAGGACGATCTCAGCTTTTGCCAAGAAGCGCACAATATTTGCTCAGGGCGACCCGTCGGATGCTGTTTTTTATATCCAGAAAGGAAAAGTGAAACTCAGCGTCCTGTCGAAGAGCGGGAAGGAAGCCACCATCGGCATTCTGAACGAGGGCGATTTCTTCGGAGAAGGGTGCCTTACCGGTCAGCCTCTGCGCCTGTGCTCCGCAACCGCAATGGCCGATTGCTCAGTGATGCAGATCGCCAAGAAGGCCATGCTGGAGGTTCTTCACCGGGAGCACGCGTTTTCCGATATGTTCGTGGCCTATTTGCTGACCCGGAACCTCCGCTACGAAGAGGATTTGGTTGACCAGCTTTTCAATTCCAGCGAGAAACGACTTGCCCGTATTCTTCTCCTGCTTGCTCAGTTCGGCAAGGACGGAAAGCCTGAAGTTGCAATTCCAAGAATCAGCCAAGAGGCTCTCGCAGAGATGGTTGGCACAACTCGTGGGCGGGTTAGTTTCTTCATGAACAAATTTAGAAAATTGGGGTTCGTTCGCTACAACGGTGAGATTGAAGTCCACAGCTCACTTCTCAACGTCGTTCTCCACGACTAGTTTCGGCGTCGAAATCCCGAGGTCCGCGTCCCCCCGACACAAGCCACGACACAAACAGCGTCGCCGTGAGCATTCGCCCCGCTAAGTTGTTGGGAGATTTGGTGGACCTGGTCGGGATCGAACCGACGACCTCTTCCATGCCATGGAAGCGCGCTCCCAGCTGCGCCACAGGCCCACTTGGAATTGCTACCCTTCAATTCTCGCTTAGGTTTGCTGCCACGTCAAACTCACCGAGGTCATTCGGGTGCCGCGCTCGACTGCGACCGTCGTCCTCAACTAGGATATGTGGGACAAACAACAGCACACAATGGGAGCCCCATGTTGAACTCACGGAATATTCTCGTTTGCTTGATCGCCTTGCTGGCTTCGACCTTTGCGTTGGCGCAAGGTCCAACTGGATCGGCCGCTGCCACGCCGCCGGTCGCGTATGCGTCGGTGAGCGAACTCAATGCCATTCTGACGCCCTTGCAGCAGACGGCACAAAGCATGCAGTCCGACCTGACTAAGATGCGCATCGAGAAATGGAAGACCGACGGCGCCACTAAAAAACAGACGTTGGCGAACGTGGACTCCATCCAACGCAACCTGCAGTCGGCACTGCCCGAGACTTTGGCGCAACTTAATGGCTCACCCGAAGACCTGGGCGCAAGCTTCAAACTCTACCGCAATCTCGACGCGCTCTACGACGTGTTTGGTTCGGTGGTCGAATCGGCGGGAGCCTTCGGCAGCAAGGACGAATTTCAAAGCCTAAGCCATGACATGACCGCACTGGAGACCGCGCGCCGCAGCTTTGGCGAGCGCATGCAGAAACTCGCCGCCACCAAAGAAGACGAATTGACGCGCTTGCGTGTGCAAGTCAAGACGCTGTCCGCAGCGCCGCCTCCTCCGCCGAAGAAGATCGTGGTTGACGATACCGAGCCTCCCGCGAAGCCGGTGAAAAAGAAAACGACCAAACCAAAGCCTCCTGCGGCCGCCACAACCGCTCCGCCGCAGTGACGCCAGCCAAACCAGTTTTTAAAAATGACGTTTGCGAAGGGTTCATGAAGTTTGGATTTAAAGTAGCGACCTTGGCCACCCTTCTACTGATTTTCGCCGGTGCGCGGCTGCATTGGCTAGGGAACGCCCACGCGGCTTCTCACAGTCAGATCACCGGCACAGTAAAACTGGAGGGCGTGGCTCCTCGCCAGCGGACCATCGACATGGCGAGTGAACCGAGTTGCGCCGCTCTGCATAAGGACAAACCCGTCACCGCGGAAAGTGTGGTGGTCGGGCCCAACGGCGGCCTCGCCAACGTTGTCCTCTATGTCAGCCAGGGCCTGACCGGGAAAGAAGCCCCTTCGTCTGTTCCGGTCCAGATCGAGCAAAGAGGCTGTCAGTACCTTCCGCATGTGGTTGCCGTCGATGTGGGTCAGCCCATGAAGATACTGAATAGCGACCATGCGTTGCATAACGTTCACCCGCAAACCGCCAGTAATTCCGAATGGAATAAGTCGCAACTGGTGGGCGGAGCGCCTTTCGACGTAACCTGGACCAAGGAGGAAGTCGCAATCCCGATCAAATGCAACATCCACCCCTGGATGAAGGGCTACATTGCGGTCGTGAAGGGTCCGTACGCGGTGACCGACGGCAGCGGTTCCTTTAAACTCGAGAACGTGCCGCCGGGTTCGTACACCCTCACCGCATGGCAGGAATTTTATGGAACCAAGACGCAGGATGTAACGGTGACTGCCGGTAAGCCCGCAAGTGTCAGTTTCACGTTCCAGGCAAGGTAGAGGCCCAACTCCATCCGGCTGCGAACCGCGAACCTACTTCATCGGTGGCACGTACGGAATATAGCGGGCGAACAACCAGCACAAGAAGAACACGACCGGTATATGCACCATCAACTGCAGCACGCCATATCCCACGATGTCCCGGGCCTTCAGTTTCAATAAGCCGAGCAGCGGCAGCATCCAGAAGGGGTTGACGAGATTGGGCAACGCTTCCGACGCGTTGTAGATCTGCACCACCCATCCCAAATGCACCTGGTGCAGATTCGCCGCCTGTAGTACATACGGAGCCTCGATCACCCACTTGCTGCCGCCTGAGGGAATGAAAACCCCGAGCAGCGCCGAATACATCGCGACCAGCAAGGGATAAGTATTGTGTGTGCTGATCGAAGCGAAGAGTCTTGCCAGCGAATCGGCGATCCCCGTTCCTACGATCATTCCGAAGATGACGGCGTAGAACGGGAACTGGATCAGCACGCCGCCTGTGGCCGGAACGCACTCGGTTACGGCGCGCATGAAGCGCTTCGGGCGCCAGTGCAACAGCAGCCCAACCGTGATGAACATGAGGTTGTAAGTATTCAAGTCAAGCGCCGCCAGCGCGCCCTGCGGCGAGGTGCGGAACACATCCACCAGATACCAGCACAACAACGCCGCCACCAAAATTGTCAGCAGCGGACTGTATTCCAGCCACTCTCCCGGTTTGCTCTTGGGCTCCAGGCTGGACCGAATCGGTTCATACTGAATTCCGTAAGATTCAGCCGTTCTCGCGTTCTCCACCGACGGTGTAGAGAGGTAGGCAATCAGCACCGACAGCACGATCAGGATCACCGTCGTCGCAATGCTCTGCCACAAGAAAAGAGTTTGGGTGAGCGGGATCAGACCGCTGATGTTAAATAACGTGGGCGGCATCGCCGACTTGGTGGCCATCAGCATGGCGGCCGAGGACGACAGTCCCATCGCCCAAACAGCTCCCAGCCCCAGATAGGCGGCGCCGCCGGCGGCGCGATAGTCCAACCCCTTGACGCGATGCGCCAGTTCGCGTACAAACAGCCCGCTGAAAATCAGGCTCAAGCCCCAGGAGATCAGCGACGTGAGCATGGAGAACAAAGCCACCATGGCAACCGCTCCACGCGGCGTCTTCGGAATTCCAGCCAGGGCGCGAATGGCTCGATACACAATCGGTGTCGAAGCGACGACATATCCGCCGACAATGATCATCACCATCTGCATGGTGAAGGGAACCAGGGTCCAGAAGTTCTTCCCGCCCTGAATCGCGAGTTTCGCGGGGCTTTGATGAAGCAGCAGCCCGACAATAAAAACTACCACGATTCCGATCAGCGCAAAAATCAACGGATCCGGAAACCAGCGCTCGCTCCAGTTGGCAAGTCCCAAACCAAAGCGAACCAGCGGCTGTTCCTGAGTGGCAGATCTTTCTCGTGACATGTGCATCCTCGCGTCGGCTCGGCTCGCCAGCGACAAGTTGCTTCGTGGCTCGCCGGGATATGCCGGACATTGTAGCGCGTGCCGCAGCTCACCCTGTGACCACGATCACACCCACCCGTGAGCTACGTCGCATCTTGAGGGCCACATTGATACGAGAATCCCTGACGACTCGAATCGTGAAAGCAAACCTCCGCGTCGCGCAGGTTTGCCCGAGGAGCCCATGACGCCTTTACCTGCCCAAGTGCCGACCATTGTCCATCCGAAAGCTCCTCCCGCGTCAATCAATCCTGTGGCGTGGATCGCGGCGCTCATCGCGGCTGTTGTCGCCGTCGTTCTGATTTTGAGAATTCCACCGCTAGCTTCCCCCTGGTCGCAGAACTACGACCCCACGGGACGGTGGTGGCTTTCAACATTAGTCGCCGCACTGCCGATCGTGGTCCTGCTCGGCACCCTGGCGGCGCTGCATATCAAAGCGCACTACGCCGCGTTGCTCGGACTCGCCACGGCCTTAACGACAGCCATATTTGTCTTCCACATGCCCGCGCGACTGGCTGCGACTACGGCCGTCTATGGCGCGGGATACGGCTTGTTTCCCATCGGCTGGATCATCCTGAATGTCATCTTTATGTATCAGCTCACCGTCGAGTCGGGACGCTTCAAGGTTTTGCAGCACAGCATGACCGGAATCACTCAGGATCGCCGCCTGCAATTGCTGCTGATCGCTTTCTGTTTCGGCGCGTTCTTTGAGGGCGCCGCCGGATTCGGAACGCCGGTCGCCGTGACCGCTGCGCTCCTGATAGGCCTCGGCTTTAAGCCGCTACAGGCTTCTGGTTTGTCGCTGATTGCCAACACCGCCCCGGTAGCATTTGGTGCGCTGGGGACGCCCATCATCGCGTTGGCCAAGGTGACAGGCATGAGTGAAATTATGCTCGGCGCGATCACCGGCCGCATTCTGGCGCCTTTCTGTATTTTGGTTCCTTTCTGGCTGATCTGGGCGTTCGCAGGTTTCTCCGGGATGCTGGAGGTTTGGCCGGCCATCCTAGTCGCGGGTGTCTCGTTTGCGGTACCTCAAGTTCTTATGTCCAATTTTCACGGACCCTGGCTAGTCAACATCGTTGCCGCCGTGATCTCCATGATTTGCCTGATTGGCTTTCTCCTCATTTGGCATCCGAAAAAGATTTGGACCTTCGAAGGTGAACAGAGCAAGAGCGCGCGCGCCGACCACGGCTACAGCCGTTCCGAAGTGACACGTGCGTGGATACCGTGGGTCATCCTCAGCGTCGCCGTGTTCGCCTGGGGCACGCAGTCCGGCAAGAACCTAATGAACACGCCCGAGAAGGTATTTCCTTCGCTGGCGACCTGGCATACCCTGCCAAGCGCGATCACCAATCCAACCTTCCCGGTGACGGGCCTTCACAATCTCGTGCAACGCGTCCCGCCGGTGGTTGCAAAGCCGACGAAGGAGCCCGCTGTGTTTGCTCTGAACTGGCTGAGCGCGACCGGATCCGGAATCCTGCTGGCGGCCATCCTTTCCGGTTTGGTGATGGGCATCAGCATTCCCCACATCTTCAAAATCTACGGTCGCACCATCGTCAAGGTGCGTTTCTCGCTGCTGACCATCGCGGCCATGCTGGGGATCGGCATCCTCACTCGTTATTCCGGCGTGGATGCCACCATGGGGCTAGCCTTCGCGCGCACCGGCTCGCTCTATCCTTTCTTTGGAACCATGCTCGGCTGGCTGGGCGTGGCGTTGACCGGCTCCGATACCTCGTCGAACGTGCTCTTCGGCAGCCTGCAGAAAATCACCGCGCAGCAGATTGGAGTGGCGCCGAGCTTGATGGCTTCGGCCAACAGTTGCGGCGGCGTCATGGGGAAAATGATCGACGCCCAGAGCATCGTTGTCGCCAGCACCGCGACCCAGTGGTACGGACACGAAGGCGACATCCTTCGCTATGTCTTCTTTCACAGCCTCGCCCTTGCGGCCCTGGCGGGAATTCTGGTGACATTCATGGCGTATGTGTATCCATTCACAACCCTGGTTCTCCGGTAGAACGCTCTCCGGTAGAACGCTCCCCGGAGACGGGTAAGCGGCTTGCGTATCCTAAAGTGAAGGTTCGAGTCAAGTTTCGAGTGAAGGTTCGATTGTGAAACGCACAGTATCCCTATTCATCCCGTGCTTTGTCGATCAAATGCTTCCTCAGGTTGGGGTCGACACGGTCAAAGTGCTGCGCCGCCTTGGGTACAACCTCGACTATCCCGAAGATCAAACGTGTTGCGGCCAGCCCGCCCTCAACACGGGATATTGGGGCGAAGCTCGTCCGTGTGCCGAGCACTTCGTGCGCGTCTTCAAGAACGCCGATGTTGTGGTTTGCCCCTCCGGCTCCTGTGTGAGCGTGATTCGCCTCCTCTACCCGGAACTGCTCGCCCACAGCCCATTGCGTGAGGAGGCGCTTTCACTCGCCAGCCGTACTTTTGAGTTTTCAGAATTTCTGGTGAAGGTGGAGGCCATCACCCAGGTCGGCGCTAGCTTCCCGCACACGGTGACCTACCACGCTTCCTGCCACGGCCTCCGCGAACTCGGCCTGCGGGAGGAGCCCTTGAAGCTGTTGCGCCAGGTGGATGGTCTGAAGCTGATCGAAATGGTTCGCTCCGAGGAGTGCTGCGGTTTCGGTGGAACCTTCGCCGTCAAGTTCGCTGATATTTCCGGCGCCATGGGAAATTCCAAGGCTGACAGCGTCGCCGCGACCAGCGCCGAGTACGTCACCGCCATCGATCCCAGTTGCTTGATGCACCTGGATGGCATCCTCGGCAAACGCCAATCGCCAACCCGCACCATTCACCTCGCCAGTATCCTTGCGAACGAAGGTCCGAAGAACGAAGGCCGCCAGAATGACGGCCCGACGCAGGCGAAACCATGAGCACCGCAGCCCAACGATTCCTGCAAGACGCCGCCATAAAGTCGGCGGACCTGTTGCATCGCGAGGTCATTCGCCGCGGCATGGACAGCTACGACGCCGCACATCTCAAGGGCCGAGCCCGCATCAAGGACTGGGAAGCCGCTCGCCAGCGCTGCCGGGAAATTAAGCGCGAGGCCATCAATCATCTCGACCGCTACCTGCTGCAATTCGAAGAAAAAGTAATTGCGCGCGGCGGACACGTTTTCTGGGCGGCCAACAGTGAGGAAGCCTGCACCTATGTAAAGAACCTTGCCACCAGGCTCGGCGTCCGCACGGTGGTGAAGTCCAAGTCCATGGTGACGGAAGAAATCCGCCTCAGCCCAGCTCTGGAGAAAGCTGGCATCAAAGTCTGGGAAACCGATTTAGGCGAGTTCATCGTGCAGCTCCGTGACGAACCGCCGTACCACATTGTCACTCCCGCGATGCATCTCAACCGCAGCCAGATTGCCCAGCTCTTTCGCGAGAAACTCGATCCCGCCATCGACAGCGACGACCCGGTGGACCTGATGGCAGTCGCGCGCCGCAAATTGCGCGAGGCTTTCTTTGCCGCTGAAATGGGCATTTCGGGCGCGAATTTCCTGGTGGCGGATGCCGGCGTCGTTGCCATTTCCACCAACGAAGGCAATGGACGCCTGTGCACCAGCGTTCCTCCAATTCACGTAGTTGTCACGGGCATTGAAAAAGTAATTCCTCGCCTCGAAGACCTGGCCGTGCTTTGGCCGGTGCTTGCAACCTCCGGTACCGGGCAGGGAATCACTACCTACAGCACACTGATTGGCGGCCCGCGACGAGCCGGCGAAACCGATGGACCGGAAGAGTTCCACGTGGTGCTGGTCGATAACGGACGCAGTGCGCTGCTCGCCGACGCCGAGCAGCGCGAAGTGCTGCACTGCATTCGCTGCGGCGCGTGCCTGAATATCTGTCCCGTCTTCCGCCATGTCGGAGGCCATACCTACGGCACCACCTATCCCGGTCCAATCGGCAGCGTCCTTACGCCGCATCTGAATGGCATCAAGGAATTCAAGCATCTCTCCTTCGCGTCGTCGTTGTGCGGAGCCTGTAGCAGCGTGTGTCCGGTGAAGATCGATCTGCATCACCACCTGCTTCAAAACCGCCGCAATGCCACCGAAGCGGGAGCTACGAAATCGAGTGAACGGGCCATGTTCCGCATCTGGCGAGCAGCCATGGGCAGCCCGTCGCTGTACGCGCTCGGCGGCTGGACTGTGCGCAAATCGCTGCGCTTGCTTTACGCCCTGGGATTGGCGGAAACGTTCCTCGACCCAATGCGGGTGTGGAACCGTTATCGCTCGTCCATGCCGTTGCCCTCCGAATCGTTCCGAGCAAAATGGAGAAAAAACCGTGCCGCAAGCTCAAGCTGAAGCTCAAACTAAAGAAACGCCCAGCGAGAATTCCAGCCGCGACCGGATTCTGCAGCAGATTCGAGCCGGCTTGCGCACCGTGGTTCCAGAACCGCCTGCGCTGGCGTCGGATCGTGTCATTTTTGAACCCGTCGCGAATCCGCTCGAGCGTTTCCAGCAGGAATGTGTTTTGAACCTCATGGAATGCGCGCTGACCGCGGACCGGGCTGCCAGCGCTCGACAGCTATCGCAGGTTCTCCAGTCTCTGCCCGAAGGAGAGATTTTCGTGCAAGACGATCCGTCGTTGCGCCAGTTAATCGAAGTGGCGGCTCCGGGTCGTCCGATTCGCTGGTCGAGTCAGGGCGCACCCGCCGAAGCCTCACAGGCGACCATCACCCTCGCCGACGCTCTCATTGCACAGACCGGATCGATCCTGGTGACGGCTGGGTGCGGCGGACGCGGCGCGTCGGTGATCGCTCCTTGTCATATTGTCTACGCGACGGTGGACCAACTGGTTCCCGACCTGACAACTGCCTTGAGCCGCGCCTCGCGAGACGGGATCCTCGACCGCAACTCATTCGCGTGCGTGATCAGCGGCTCCAGCCGCACCGCCGACATCGAAAAGATTCTCGTGCAGGGCGCACACGGACCACGACGGTTGGTGGTCATTCTGCAGCGTGAAAGCTAGACCTCGCTGCTCGCGCAGTTGCCGGGCTGCACTTTGGGTTTGAAGATCACTCCCTGACTGGTCCGGCTGTTCATCACTACGCTGATCGGTTCGGCAAAGTGCAGGTGACGGACGCAGCCTTGCTCTTCGACCGATGGTTGCTCGCTCAGCCAATGCCAATCTACCGAGCCTTCGCCGGCGTCTGGATTCACAGTGAAATAGCCGATTTGGAAGGCGGTTAGATTCTGGAAAAAATGGCTGCCTTGCGACGGCGTGACTCGGAAGTCGCGGAATCCCGCTTCGACAATGACGCGCGCGCCGCTGATTTCGTCCCACTCCACCGGAATGCCCAGCCACGGTTCGGTCGATCCCCAGCGGCCCACGCCAATCAGCAGGTAAGGCCGGTTCTCTTCATTAAGCTGGCGATTGAGACGCGAGACCGCCTCGGCGACTTCCTGGCTGCGGCTGCGCTCAAAACGCTGCGAATCGACGACCACTACATCGTGAAGATCGTCGATGCGTCCGTTGCCCAGAACCTTGTTGCTCTGGCAGATCAACTGCTCGGGTTGCACCTCGTCCAGAGATAAATCCTCGGTGTTGCGGGAGAGCGTCAGCGGCCGGATTTGCAGGAAGGCGAACTCTGCACTCTGATCGCCCACCTGCGGCAGACGTACGGCAAATTCGATTTCGACGGGATTGCCTAACGCATCCTCGCCGGCGCAGATCAAAACATCGAGAATCTCGGCTAGGGGAAAGGTGTCGTGTTTGAGCATCGGCGCAAAAGTTACAATGCGCGATCCGGGCCGGCTGACGCCATCGTAGACCGCGTGGTTGTCACGGGAATACGTGGACGCCAGTGGTTGCAGCGTGCCGTCGCTTTCGGCGGCCTCGAGCGGAAAGCGCTTCTCGTGCCAATGTCCGGGGCGGCCGTCGGAACCGCCTTGCAGATCCAGGGCCCAGAATTCAGACTGCGAGTTGGCGAGTATGTCTTCGACCGAGGAAAACTGCACCAGGTTTTGCGGATATCGCGGGCAAAACGTCAAGCACTTTCCGCCATCGACCACGGCCCGGCCCAGTCCCAGAGCCACCGCGGCGATGCCGTCCTCGAAGGTCATGGGAGGCACAGGATAGTAATTCCGCGAGCGCACCACGCCTGAAAAATCGGGATAAAAGCGCTGTTCGTGCCGCGAGCCCACCACCTGCTGGAGAATGACCGCCATCTTTTCTTCTTCCAGACGGTAGGGCGTTGCTCGCACGTACGACTTCGCGTGGTGGCTGAACGTCGAAGCGTATACGCGACGGATCGCCCCGGTCAGCGCTGCCAGGCGATCTTCTGGATTGGGCTGTTGGTTGCCCAGCATGAAAGTCTCATAGACTCCGGTGAAAGGCTGGTATTGCGAATCTTCCAGCAGGCTGGAAGAGCGTACTGCCAAGGGGTCTTGCACTTCGGCCAGAAACGCTTTCAGGTCCTCGGTGAGAGCGGCAGAGAGCGGAGCCTCCAGAAACCTGCGCACAACTTCGGCGTCGTCTTCGCAATGCAAGGCAAAATCAAGAAGGTTGTTCGCGGACACAAATTGATCGAAGACATCCGTCGCCAGCACGACCGAAGGAGGGACCGAAACGCGGACGCCAGGGAAGCGGCGCGTGATGCGATCCTTGCGCAACAAGTGGCGCACAAACGCCAGTCCGCGAGCCTTGCCGCCGAGCGAGCCCGAGCCAATCCGCAAGAAGCTGTAGTCCGACCGCTTGAAAGTGTCGGCGCGAAAGTCGCCGATCAGCACCTCGCTCTGTTCCCGGCGATATTGGTTGATCGATTCGATCAGGTCGCGGCGCAGATGTTCTGGGCTTGGGAAATCCGAAACCTTCCGCGGACGCAGTTTGGCCGCCAGCGCGAATTCCGTGCGCGCCATCAGCCAGTGCGAGAAGTGATTGCTTTGAGAGTGGAAGACGATGCTTTCCGCCGGAACTTTCCGCAATTGCTCTTCCAGTTCGTTCATGTCTTTCGCCCGTCCCACTTCGGCTAAATCGGGCAGACGAAACACGAAGTCGCCGAAGCCGAATTGCTCGGTCAGGATCTCGCCCAGGTCTTTCAGCAGCGTTGGCGAACGTTTGCGCAAAAATGAATACCCGGCGGCGTGCGCCCGCGGACGGAATTCGGCGCGGCTGGTTTGCAACACAACGGGCGCGTCCGGCACCAGGCTCCTCACCATGCGCGCCAGTTCGAAGCCCGCCTCGGGATTCAGCTTTCCGTCCCAGGGGAATTCAACGTCCGACACCACGCCGAACAGATAGTTGCGATACTGCTGCACCAGCGCGGCCGCATCTTCGAAATTGGAACTCAACAGAATTTTCGGCCGCGCCTGCAGGCGCACCAGTTTGTGCGCCACGTTGATGCCTTCCTGAATCACGCGCCTCGATTGCTTGATCAGTTCGGTGTAGATCACCGGCAGAAACGACGAGTAATAGCGAATATTGTCTTCCACCACCAGCAGCACGGGCACGCCAATGGTTCGCGTGTCATGCAGCACGTTGCGCTGATCCTCGATGTGCTTGACGATGGCGATCAGAATGCGCGCGTTGCCCTGCCAAAGAAAGATCCGTTCAATGTCGGTGACAGGATTCCGCGCCACGAAATTCTTGATTTCGCGATAGTCGTAGCCCAGCACCACGACCGGAACATCCAGCCCGGCCTGCTTCACCTGGCTCGCCAACTGCGCTGCGTTCATGTCGCCGACGGTTAGGTTGGTCACGATCAGGTTGAATTGCTTTGAGCGGGCCAGTTCCGCCGCCTCGGCGCAAGACGATACGTGCGTGATTCCGGGAATGGTCTGCGGCGTGAGATCGAGCGATTGGTCGATGAGCAACTCGTTGAGCCGTCCGTCTTCGCGCAGAATGAAAGAATCGTAGAAGCTGGAGACGAGAAGAATGTTATGCACCTTGAAGGGCATCAGGTTCTCGAAGCCTTCAAAGCGCTCCTCCGCGTCCATCACGATCTCGGGTTCGGGCGCGCGCCGGACGTTCATGGGGATATCTTAGCCGTTATTCGCCTGCAAACTTCACACAGAACCATGGTTCCACAAAGTCGATCCCGACGACGTGCCCTGCGTTGCCGAAGGCGGTGATGCAGACCACCGGCGGGAGTGATCGGTTTCGGTGCATTCGTCACGGGCGGGCGTGTCGTAGATCACAGATAGCGGTACACTGCTCTTGTTGTACTAATGCGGAGAGCGTCGCCATGTGCCTGGCCATACCCGGTAAAATCCTCGAGATTCAGGAACTGGGCCCTTTGCGGGCGGCTCGCGTGCAGTTCGGCGGAATTGTGCGCCAGGTATCGCTCAGCTTTGTCCCTGAGGCCGGACTGGGCGACTATGTGATGGTCCACGTTGGCTTTGCCATTAGCCGCGTGGATGCGGCCGAAGCCGAGCGCACCTACAAGCTTCTCGAAGAAATGGGAGCGCTCGAGGCGGAATTGCCGCCAGCCGAAGCGTAGCGGGTCGCACGAGCTTCGGAAACTGCGGTGGGGTTGCGGCTTATGAAATATCTTGACGAATACCGCGACCATCGCATCGCCCGCGCCCTCGCAGCGGAGATCGTCCAGGCAACCACCCGCCCCTGGGTGCTGATGGAAATCTGCGGCGGCCAGACCCACACCATCATGCGCTACGGCATCGACGAACTGTTGCCGCGCAATATTGAAATCGTGCATGGCCCCGGCTGCCCTGTCTGTGTCACGCCGCTTGAAACCGTGGACAAAGCCATTGCCCTGGCGCTGCGGCCGGACGTCATCCTGGTTTCCTACGGAGACATGCTGCGGGTGCCGGGATCGCATTCCGACCTGTTTCGCGCCAAAGCCCAAGGCGCGGACGTTCGTATCGCTTACTCGCCGACCGAAGCAGTGAAGATTGCGCGCGCAAATCCTGAGCGTAAAGTCGTGTTTCTGGCGATTGGTTTCGAGACCACAGCTCCCGCCAACGCCATGGCCGCGTGGCAAGCCAAGCGCGAGGGCCTCGCCAACTTTTCCATGCTGGTTTCGCACGTGCTCGTGCCGCCGGCCATTCGCGCCCTGATGGTTTCGAGCAGCAACCGGGTGCAGGGTTTCATTGCACCGGGACATGTCTGCACCGTGATGGGCTGCAAGGAGTATGAGTCGCTGGTCCACGATTTTCGCGTGCCGATTGTGGTTGGCGGCTTCGAGCCCGTGGACATTCTGGAAGCTGTCCTCATGCTGGTCCGGCAACTCGAAGCAGGCGAAGCCAAACTCGAGAATCAATATGTACGGTCAGTGAGCTACCAGGGCAACATCCCGGCGCAAGAGATCATGGCTGAGGTCTTTGAGATTGCCGACCAAAAGTGGCGCGGCATTGGACCGATTCCGCAGAGTGGTTTGCGTTTGAGCAGCGAATACGCCGCCTATGACGCTGATCGGGTTTTCGACTTGGGCGAGATTACGGTCGACGAGCCCGCCGAGTGCATCAGCGCCCAGGTCTTGCAGGGACTGAAGAAGCCGACGGATTGTCCCGCGTTTGGCATGCGTTGCACCCCGGAAAATCCATTAGGCGCGCCCATGGTCTCGAGCGAAGGCGCATGTGCCGCCTACTATCACTATCGGCGCCACGCGGTTGCGAAATAGGAGAGAGCGTGTCCACGAAAACGCCGGTCGACATCAATTTGCAGTTCAGTTGCCCCACGCCTCTGCCGGCCAGGGACACAATCCTGCTCGGCCACGGCAGCGGCGGCAAGTTGAGCGCCGAGTTGATTCGCGACATCTTCCTGCCCGCGTTCCAGAATCCCTCGCTGGCGCGCTTAGATGACCAGGCGATCGTCAACGTAAACGGACAGCGTCTGGCCATCACCACCGATTCTTTCGTGGTCAAGCCGTTGTTCTTTCCCGGCGGAGACATTGGCTCTTTAGCGGTCCACGGAACGATCAACGATTTGGCGATGGGCGGAGCGACTCCGATGTTCTTAAGCGCCGCCTTCATCATCGAAGAAGGTTTCTCGATGGACGAACTCCGGCGGGTGGTCAATTCGCTCCGTCGTGCCGCCGCGGAAGCAGGGGTGCACGTCGTCACCGGCGATACCAAGGTCGTCGAAAAAGGGAAAGGCGACGGACTCTTCATCAACACCACCGGAATCGGTTTGGTTCCAGAGGGAGTCGATCTTTCCGCCGACCGTGCCCGTCCCGGCGACAAGGTGCTGCTGAGCGGCTCCATCGGCGATCACGGCATCGCGATTCTGGCGCAGCGCGAGGGGCTCGAATTTGAGACCACAATTCAAAGCGATAGCGCCGCGTTGCACGCCCTTGTGGCCCGCATGCTTGGCGTGTCGTCGAATGATAATCCCGGCATTCGCTGCATGCGCGATCCCACGCGCGGCGGCGTCTCCAGCACGCTGAATGAAATCGCCGAGCGTTCGCAGGTTGGCATTGAACTGGAAGAGAGTTCGCTCCCCATTCACGAGGAGGTTCGCGGCGCGTGCGAGTTGCTGGGACTGGATCCTCTGTATGTTGCCAACGAAGGCAAACTGCTCGCCATCGTGGCGCCCGAGGCCGCCGACGCCGTACTCGGGGCGATGCGAGGTCATCCTCTCGGAGCCGAGGCACAGATCATCGGCACGGTACAAATAGAGAACCCGGGCCTGGTGACGATGCGCACGCCGCTGGGCACGACCCGAGTCGTAGACATGCTGGCCGGCGACCAACTGCCGCGCATCTGCTAGGAAGACTATGCACGAGATGGGAATCGCCAATTCGGTGCTCGATGCCGTCAGAACCGAGATGAAGCGCTATCCCCAATCGTATCCGTGCAAGATTGGCGTCCGAATCGGCGAAATGGCAGCGATCGACCCGGAGGCGTTGCGCTTCTGTTTCGAAGCCATGATTCACGAGACCGATCTGGCGTCGCTGGAACTGGCGATCGAGATCTGTCCGCGCCGCCATCGCTGTTCAGGCTGCGGACATGAGTTCGTTGTGCGCGCGTACGATTCCCGTTGTCCGCAATGCGCGAGTCTCGCGACCATCTGCGTCGGCGGAGATGAACTGGAATTGGCTTACCTGGAGGTAGAAGAGTATGGATCGAGTACCGTTGGAGCGAAAAGTACTGAGTGAGAACGACCGCATCGCGGCCGAGTTGCGCGCCCGTTTTCAAGAACACGGAGTCTTGTGCCTGAACATCATCAGTTCTCCCGGTTCCGGCAAAACCACTTTGCTGGAGCGTACCCTCGCCGCCCTGACCCAGCGCGACCGCGTGGCCGTTTTGACTGGCGATATCCAGACGGAAAACGATGCCAACCGTCTCAAACGATTTCATTTTCCGGTAAAGCAGATCACCACCGGCGGCACTTGCCACCTCGATGCGCGCATGATCGAACGACACTTGGCGGACTGGAAGCTCGAAGACCTCGATCTTTTGTTCATCGAGAACGTCGGCAATCTGGTTTGTCCATCCAGCTACGATCTCGGCGAGGCGGCCAAGGTCGTGGTCTTGAGCGTGACCGAAGGCGAAGACAAACCGTTGAAATATCCTTCGATATTCTTCAAGTCCGATCTGCTCATACTGAGCAAAATCGATTTGCTTCCCTACGTTCCGTTTGAGATCAACGCGGCGGCGGAAAATGCCCGCAAGGTCCATCCGGGAATGGAGATTGTGAAAGTGTCATGCCAGACCGGAGACGGTTTGCAGGAATGGATGAACTGGCTGGGGGAACGACGCAAAGCGCACAAAGCGCTGATGGAGACTGCGAGTCGATGAATGTCGGACCTGCCCATGGAAATCCGGCGCCAGATCGAAGTTTCCGGCATCGTGCAGGGCGTCGGATTCCGCCCGTATGTCTATCGTCTCGCGACTAGCCGCCAACTTCGAGGTACGATCCGCAATACCTCCGCCGGAGTCACCATTGAAATTCAAGGGCCGCCAGAAATAGTGCAAGAGTTCGTTCTGCGCCTGCCCGCCGAAGCGCCTCCGCTCGCCCGCATCACCAGCTTGACCGTCCACGACGTGCCCTGTAATGGCGACCGCGAGTTCTCCATCGTTCATAGTCACGAGGGCGAAGAGGTTCGCACCCTGATTTCCCCGGACGTCGCGGTCTGTCCCGATTGCCTGCGCGAAATGTTCGATGCGAATGACCGCAGGTATCGCTATCCGTTCATCAATTGCACCAATTGCGGACCGCGCTTCACCATCATTCGCGACATCCCTTACGACCGGCCAAGCACATCGATGGCTGCGTTTCCCATGTGTCCCGCATGTCTGGCGGAATATGAAAATCCGCTCGACCGTCGTTTTCACGCCCAGCCGAATGCCTGCTGGGAGTGCGGACCGCGCGTGGAACTCTGGGATCAGTCCGGGCGCAACCTCTCATGCGCCGATCCTATCGCGGAAGCCGTTGCCCAACTCCGCGCAGGATTGGTCGTGGCCGTCAAAGGGTTGGGCGGATTTCATCTGGCGGTCGACGCCATGAACTCCACCGCAATCGACCGCTTGCGCCAACGAAAGCAACGGGTCGAGAAGCCCTTTGCCGTGTTGGTTCCCGATTTGCAAACCGCCGAAGAACTTTGCCAGTTGGAGGACGCAGGACGGTCGATTTTGCAATCGATCCAGCGCCCAATCGTTTTGCTTCCGAAAAAGACTCCGAGCCTGATTCCCGACGCGGTTGCGCCCTTCAATCGTAACCTCGGAATTTTCCTGCCCTACACTCCTTTGCATTACCTGCTGCTCGCGGAGGGCGAATTCACCGCACTGGTCATGACCAGCGGCAACCTGAGCGAAGAGCCGATCGCCATCGACAATCGTGAGGCGGTCAGTCGCCTCCACGGTCTTGCCGATTCCTTCCTCGTCCATAACCGCGACATCTTGCTGCGCTGCGACGATTCGGTGGTGCGCGTCACCGGAGGAGTCCCGCGCCAGTTGCGGCGCTCGCGCGGATTCGTTCCCGTGCCGGTGTTTCTGAAAGACGATCCAACCGCGGACAATCAGCCCTCGGTGCTGGCCGTTGGCGGCGAGCTGAAGAACACCATCTGTCTCACCAAAGGAACCCACGCATTCTTAAGTCAACACGTAGGAGATTTAGAAAATGTCGAAAGTTATCGTTTTTTCCACGAAGCCATCGCGCACCTCGAGCGCATCCTCGAAATCCATCCCCAAGTCATCGCCTACGACCTTCACCCCGATTATTTCTCCACAAAATGGGCGCTCCAACAAAAAGGAGTCGCCCTCATTGGCGTCCAGCACCACCACGCCCACGTTGCAAGTTGTATGGCGGAGAACCACCTCGCAGGCCGTGTAATTGGTTTTGCGCTCGATGGCACCGGCTACGGCACCGACGGCAACGTCTGGGGAGGGGAGGTGCTTGTAGCGGGCTACGAAAGTTTCGACCGCGCCGCTCATTTCGAGTACGTGCCGTTGCCCGGTGGAGCGGCCGCGATTCGCGATCCCTGGCGCATGGCGGTCAGTTACCTCGCGCATCATCTCGGGCACGATTTCCTGGAACTGGATAATATCCCGTTCGTTCGCGCACTCGACCGGTCCAACGTGAACCTCCTGCTCCGCATGATGGAGCAACGCGTGAATTCCCCTCTCACTTCCAGTTGCGGCCGTTTGTTTGACGCCGTGGCCGCGCTCGCCGGAATCCGCGAAACCGTTAACTACGAAGCCCAGGCCGCCATCGAACTGGAGATGGCGATGGCGCCCTCGGACGGCGCATCGTCAGAGTCAGACGGAAACGCCGCCTATCCGATGACTCTCACGCCAGACGGCAATAATTGGATACTCGGCACCCATCCGTTGTTCGAAGCCCTCCTTGACGACCTGGATCGAAATGTAGCTGTATCAATCATCAGCCGTCGCTTCCATAATGGATTGGTTGAGGCCTTTGTCCAAATGGCAGTCTTGCTGCGCAACCAGACCAATCTCAACCGTGTATGCCTGAGCGGCGGAACCTTCCACAACGGCTACCTGTCGCAGCACCTCGAGGCCCGACTGTCCGCAGATGGATTCGAGGTCTTCACGCAAAAACAAGTACCGGCGGGAGATGGCGGTCTGAGCTTGGGCCAAGCGATGGTGGCCGCCGCCAAGCATGAAGCCGCAAAGAAAAGTTGACCAGCGCCTTACTGCCATGCCGATCCATCTTTGCGCCTACCGGGACACATCCGCCCCTTAGCAGCCCGTGGTGAAAGTGAGATTCGTATCAGGGCATCGCTTTAGCGATGCCGTAAGTGCTTCGTTATGATTGCGCCTTCAGGCGCTGCGGTCGGAGATTCGAGCTTCACCACAGGCTGTCAGGTTGGGCTCAACAGCCGACCATCGCGCTACGTGGCAAGGTATGGATCGACCGCAATTCCATTAACCCCGCTGTTACAATCACAACTGCAGTTTCCCCGCCGAAAGTTGCCTTTTCGGACCCATGCATCCAGCGCGGCAGGAGGCTCTATGCGGCATTCCCTTACCTTTGTTTTNNTCGTCAATATGACCAAAGACAACTGGTGGACGGGCGGCCATGTCGGCGAGGTGGACGGCTTGGATGTCTTCGTCCGGCAGAATGCCCCCGATTCGGACTCCAGCGGCATTTTGATCAACGTGCAGAATCAGGGAAACGGCTTTCTCTCCGCCACCGAGTTTGCTTCGACGATCGTCGATCCCGTCAAAAACGTTCTCACTTACGGCATCGACGTACAGGAAGGCGTTCTCGATCATCTGAACGGAGACTATATTGGCGCGGTTTACACCGCGGATTACGGCGCCCTTGGCACCGGCGTTCTGATTCAAAACAGCAGCCCCAGCGCTTCCTGGCAGTATGCGATCCAATACGCCCGCAATGCCAACGTCTTATTTTCGGTCGATGGCGCCGGCAACATCGTTGCTTCCAGCCTGTATCTTCGCAGTGTTCAGCTGAATGGCGATCGCTTGAACGGCTCGATTGATGTTGGGAATCTCGCGAACAGCTCCGCCGCGCCATACATCGACCTGAACGGTTTTGGCACTTCGCAAAACAATGTGCGACTGATCAACGACGCCAATGGCCAATTGACCATCAATACAGTCACCGGCGGCAATCTTCAAATCAACGCAAACGGGATCTCGACAACCGGAAGTTTTCACCTAAACTTGTCAACGCCCGCCAGTTCTTCGGCGCTCTGCGCAGCCGGCCAGATCGGTGCGGACACGAACTATGTCTACGTGTGTGTCGCGGCCAATACCTGGAAGCGTTCGGCCCTGAGTTCCTTTTAGACCGGGTGATGCACGCTCTGTCCTGCAGGACAATCGCGTCCGTTCGCAAGCGAGTCTTGCTCCGTTGCGATCATGCCGCCAGCCGCTGCAATATCTCCTTGCCCAGCTTCTGTGCCTCGCCAAAAAACTTCTGATATTCGACGAAGATCCGGTTCAACTCCAGCGACTGATCGGCGCTCAGCTTGCGCCGCAGCATCATGTCGCGTACGTGGACGGGATTGGGCAGGGTAGCGTCTTCACTCAATTCCTCAAGCGCGGTGGCGGGATTGTAGTGGTACATCGTTTCATTCTACCGCCGCGCGCTTGCTGTGTGTCTCACGACGCCGGAATCGGCACCCCGTTCATGATCGTCAGCTCGCACCGATTTGCCCCAAACCAATATGGAATCTCGCGATAGTCGCCGACGTCAAACACGGCAAGATCGGCGTCTTTGCCCGCTTCCACGCTGCCTTTGCGGTCGGCCAGTCGAAGCGCCCACGCTCCGTTAATCGTAGCCGCCGCAATCGCCTCTGCCGGTGACATCTTCATGTGTGTACAGGCCAGCGACATCGCCATCGGCATGCTCAGCGTTGGCGAGGAGCCCGGGTTGTAGTCCGTGGCCAGCGCGACCGCTACGCCCGATGCAATCAACCGCCGCGCGTCCGGGTATCTCGACAAGCCAAGAAAGTAATTTGCCCCTGGAACAAACGTCGCGACCGTGTCGCTCTGTGCGAGCGCGGCCAAGTCGGCGTCGTTCGCATAATCCATGTGGTCGAGCGATGCCGGATGGTACTGAAGCAACGGCCCGAGCCGCGTTTCGCTGAGTTGTCCCAGATGCGCGCGCACGGCGAGACCGTGTTCCTCCGCAGCCGTGAAAATCTGCCCAGTTTCTTCCGCGCTGAAAGCTCCGCGATCGCAGAAGACGTCCACGAACTGCGCCAACTTGCGCTTCGCGACCGCCGGAATCATCTCGTGACAGACCAGGTCGACATATTCCCGCGGCCTTCCGCGATATTCCGCCGGCACCACATGCGCCCCAAGAAGAGTGGGAACCACCGTCCCCGGCCACTCCCGCGCCGCCGCGCGGATCGCTTCCAGCGACTTCAGTTCCGATTCAAGGTTTAGACCATAACCGGACTTAGCTTCTACCGTCGTGGTTCCATGCCGCGCCATCTCCCCCAGCACCGCCGAAACTTTCTTCGTCAGCACGCTCTTGCCGGCCTTCCGCACCCCGTCAATACTCGACCGAATTCCTCCGCCCGCCTCGGCAATCTCCTCGTAGTTGGCGCCAGAAATCCGCTTCTCAAAATCCACCAGCCGCGGATGCGCAAACACCGGGTGCGTATGCGAATCGACAAAGCCCGGCAACACCACGCGTCCGCCGCAATCGATCTCCGTGATCTTCTTGCGATTCTTCTTTAGCCAAGGATCTCGCAGCGCGTCCCTCGTAGTGCCCGCCGAAACAATCTTCCCGCCCAGGCAGAGCACCGCCGCGTCCCGAATGATCCCCAGCTCCGAAAGCAAAGCCCCGCGTCGCGGCCCGTCCACCGCCGAGCGCAGCGTGAGAAGTTGGCCGATGTTCACCAGCAGAAGCGGTTTGAACTTCAAGTAATCACCATTTAAGTCTTGTCATCTAAAGTCTTGTCATCCCGACCCTGAGCGTAGCCGAAGGGGAGGGATCTGTAGTCCCTGACGGCTGACCCTACTTCGCCATCGGAATTCGCACGCCCGCCTTCTTCGCAAACTCCTTCGCCTCGTCATACCCCGCGTCCACGTGCCGAATCACGCCCATTCCCGGATCGGTCGTCAGGACCCGCTCAATCCGCGAGGCCATCATGTCCGTTCCATCGGCGACGGTGACTTGTCCGGCGTGAAGCGAGTAGCCGATTCCGACTCCTCCTCCGTTGTGGATCGACACCCAACTCGCGCCTGCGGCTGTGTTCACTAAGGCATTCAGCAGCGGCCAATCGGCCACCGCGTCCGAGCCATCTTTCATGCTCTCGGTTTCGCGAAACGGAGAAGCCACCGACCCGCAATCCAAATGATCGCGTCCAATCACAATAGGAGCCTTGATCATCCCTTTCTTCACCAGGTCGTTAATCGCCAGCCCAAATCGCGCTCGTTCGCCATATCCCAGCCAGCAGATGCGCGCAGGCAGTCCCTGGAACTTGATGCGCTTCCGAGCCAGTTCAATCCAGCGGCGCAGGCTGCGATTCTCGGGGAACAACTCCAAAACGAGATCGTCCGTGATTGCTATATCCGATGCTTCGCCCGAGAGCGCGACCCAGCGGAACGGACCGCGTCCTTCGCAGAACAGCGGACGAATATACGCTGGCACAAATCCCGGAAAGTCGTAGGCATTCTTCACGCCGCGCTGGAAGGCGAATGTACGGATGTTGTTGCCGTAATCGAACGTGATCGAGCCCATCTTCTGCAGGCGCAGCATGCCTTCGACGTGCTTTGCCATCGCATCGAGCGAGCGTTCCTGATAAGCCTTCGGATCGCGCGCCCGCAATTCCAGCGCCGCCTCCAGCGTCATCCCATTCGGCACATATCCGTTCAGCGGATCATGCGCCGAAGTCTGGTCGGTGAGGATGTCCGGGACGACTCCGCGTTCGGCGAGTTCGGGAATGATGTCGGCGCAATTGCCGACGAGTCCGACCGAAACATTCTCCTTCTTGCGCACAGCGTTCTTCAGGATGCGCAGCGCTTCATCGAGCGTGGTGACCATGAAGTCGCAATAGCCAGTCTTCAGGCGCTTCTTGATGCGCTCAGGATCGACGTCGATCCCCAGAAACGCAGCGCCTGTCATCGTCGCGGCGAGCGGTTGCGCTCCTCCCATTCCTCCCATTCCGCCGGAGACGATCAGCTTGCCGCTCAAATCGCCGCCAAAGTGCTTGTCGCCTGCGGCGTTGAACGTCTCGTAAGTGCCTTGCACAATCCCCTGCGAGCCAATGTAAATCCACGACCCGGCCGTCATCTGCCCATACATCATCAGCCCGGCCCGCTCCAGTTCGTTGAACTTCTCCCAGTTGGAAAAATGCCCGACGAGATTCGAGTTCGCAATCAGCACGCGGGGAGCGTATTCGTGCGTCTTGAACACTCCGACTGGTTTGCCTGATTGCACGAGCA
>PLUW01000004.1 GCA_003162935.1 Acidobacteriaceae bacterium | reverse complement strand
TTTTCTTTCTTCAGGCCGGGGATAGTCTGACCGTCCTTGGTGGTCACGAGCACATCCAGATTCACAATCGGCACGGTTACGCTGATCGAGTAGTCGGGCATGTTCTCGATCTTCTTCGGCTTTTCTGGAGCCGGAGGCGGCGGTTCTTCCTTCTTCTTTGGGATCACGTACGGTCCGACATCGCCTTGCGGGCCGCCGGCTTCGGGCGGCGCCTCCTGCTGGTTGGGATTCGCCGCGGGTTGCTGCGCCGGAGGTTGCTGCGCCGGGGCCTGCGCCAGCGAAACAAAGGTCGCAGCCGCCATCAAGAAAAGAGCAAACGACAGCAGGATCAACCGCTTACGGGATGCCGATTGGGCGCGGTTACTACCGCCAAATACGCCTGAAAACATGGGGGACTCCTCGAAAACTCCTGTGCTAGTATAGATGCAAGAACTGTGCGGTTGGGATATTTTGCGGTGCCGTAATCGAACTTCTCCTCTCCTGGCAAATGCCGTCCGATATTGCAACGAAAGCGCGCGGAGTCTGGGCAAGCACGGTCAACATTTGACCTCGGGGTAAATCATGGGAAAAGCCGCACGCTCACTCGCCGTGCTTTTGTGTCTCTCCTCCGCAGTCTGGATTTCTGCACAAGTTTCTGCACAACCAGCGACTCCACACGATCGGCCGGCGTCTGCCGCCGCCATCCTGCCTGCCATCATGCCCCTCGCCCAGATTCACGAGGGCATGAAAGGCACNNCAAGCCCGAATATACGGGAGTGGTTGCGGGCATGAGCGGCAGCCCGGTTTATTTCGACGGCAAGCTGGCCGGGGCGCTGGCCTTTCGCATTGGAGAATTCTCAAAGGAACCGATCGCAGGCGTGACCCCGATCGAGGAGATGCTCGAGATCAATGCGCTGGATCATACTTCGACACGAAGTCAGACACCGGCGACGCTGCGGGCCAACGCTGCGGACGGAAATCTTTCCCACCAGAATGCGACCGCGCAAACCGCGAGCCCGGGTGAGCGCGCCTCCGTCCCGGCCCAAAGCTACAGCAACTATTTGACGCCCATCGAAACTCCTCTCGTGTTCAACGGTTTTTCCGCCGATACATTGGAGCGCTACTCATCGCAATTCGCGGCGGCGGGAATCGTTCCGGTGATGGGCATTGGCTCGGCGAGCAATCGCAAGCAGCCGGAGCCGATCGAAGCGGGCTCGGCCGTCAGCGCCGTGCTGGTTCGCGGCGATATGGATATTGCCGCCACGTGCACCGTGACCTATGTCGATCCGCAGCGCTTGCTGGCCTGCGGGCATCCGCTGTTGCAGTTTGGTGAAGTCGATCTGCCGATGACCAAAGCTACCGTGCTGGCCACGCTGCCTTCCCCGCTGAATGCGTTCAAGATCGTCAACACAACCGAGACGGTGGGCGCGTTTGTGCAGGATCGCCAGAACGGGATCATGGGCGTGCCGGGGCGTGAATCGAAGATGATTCCGGTGACTGTGGCCATGCACATTCAGGGGGAGCACGGCCCGGCGACAAAAGAGTTTCATTACGAAGTTCTCAACAACGCGCGGCTCAGCCCGGTGGCCATGATGGCTACGGTCTTCAATGCGCTGCACGGCACCAACGAATACGGCGAGGACATTACTTATCGCATGAACGGCGTGCTCAGCGTGAAGGGCTACCCCGACGTCACGCTGCGCAACATGTTTGCCCCGCAAGACAACGGGCAGCCCGCGGCAGCTTTGGCCGCGGCCACCATCGGCGAGCGCTTTGGACGCATCTACAGCAATCCCTTCGACGCTCCCGACATTCAGGGCGTGAAGCTCGATTTCGATCTGGTCCGCGAACGCCGCTCGGCTCGCCTGGAGGCTTCGCGCACGGACATGACCGAAGCTCGCCCCGGCGACCAGATTATGGTGGAGACGGCGATTCGTCCGTATCGTGGCGAGCGGCTCGTACGCCAGATTCCCATACGGATTCCGACCTCCACTTCAAAAGGAACGCTCCGCATTCTGGTCAGCGATGGAGACACGCTCGACCGCATGCACCGCGGAACGCCGATGATGAACCGCGGCTTGGGTCTGGCGCCGACGATTGCATTGCTGAATAAAGAACACACCAACGATCGCGTCTATGTTTCGCTGATCCAGTCCGATCCGGAAGCGATGGTCGCCGACAAAGTGATGCCGACGCTGCCGCTTTCCGTCATGAACGTCATGGACAACATGCGCGGGACGCAGGACATGGTCGTGCTCGGCGAATCGTCGGTCAGCGAAGCTTCCACCGATCCGCTCGACTACGTGGTCTCGGGCGCGCAGATGCTGACGATTAACATCAAGTAAGGAAATTCCGGCTGACATATACTTTCAACATGGAAAAACTGGCGGTGGTCTTTTGGCTGCCGTTGCTATCCTGTTGTCTTTTTGCGCAGACCGCGCCGACCCGGCCAACCACACCTGCGGCGAACCCAGAGGTCATTCTGTTGGGGACTGCGCACGATCTGCATTTTAAAGCTGAAAGTCATTACTCGCTCGCCGATCTGCGAAACGAAGTGGAAGCGCTGCATCCGGATTTGATTTGCGGCGAGATCACGCCGGAGGCTTATCAGGGGCCGATGGAAGGCTATTTTCCTCCCGAGGCTGCATTCCTGGCCGAGGTTGCCCCCACGCTCCACGCGCGCTTTGCCGCTACCGACTGGCGCATCGCCAAAGCATGGCAGAGCCGCGCCGAGGAGATGGAACCCAAAGAGATTAAGGACAAGTTAGAGGAGCTGACGAAGGAGACCGCCAAACAGATGCAGTCGCCGACCGAGCCGTCGCTCTTTGATTTTCTGCATACCAAGGGCGTGGCCATCGCCGATTATCAGTTTGAGCAAGTGGTCGGCGAGAATACGGTCTCCGACATAGCGATGGGAGGCTGGCATGAGCGCAACCGCCGCATCGTGGAGAATTGTCTGGATGCCGCCGCTGGCGCGGGCCGCATCGTCTTCGTCTACGGAACCGGTCACATTCCACAGTTGCAGCGCCAGTTGGCAGCGAGAGGAATTACCGCCGAGATCGCCAGCCGACACTTTGTTCCCGCCGGCATGGGGAGCGTGCCGCCGTCCGTGATTGCACGCTGGCAACGCAATCTTGACAACTTGAAACGCATCCTGGATGGGAGCCTCGCCGTATCGCACGATTCGCTCGACAAGGTAAAGGACAGCCATCGCGTTCAAGACTTGGAGTTGGCACTGAAAACCTATAGCGGCGGCGCGGAGAAGAAATAGCTGGAGGCGATCTCACCATGAACCGAGGGGATAAACTGCCGGGGCCCTCAGGGGCTAAAGCCCGCGTCTTTATTGGCTCTTTGCGGCGCGGCTGAAGCCGCGCCCTTTCCCTAAGCGATTTATGAGATAGCTTCTGGTTAAATTGAGGTATGACTTTGGCTGGTAAGACACTTGCTTTACTGTCGGCAATCATTTTTTCCACTTTCGCGCTTTCCGCAATCGCCCTCGCCGAGGGCACGCGCACCTGGGAACAATCCAAGTTCGACGAACTGATCAAGGGCACGGCCAAAGGCATCGCGCTGCGCAGTGAGGGCGGACTCGAACTGGCCCCAGCGTTCAAAGCGCTTGCGACCACACCTTCGACCTACATCTGGTCGATTGCTTCCGATTCCGCGGGCAACATCTACGCTGCCGCCGGGTCTCCGGCTCGCGTCTATCGCATCGCGCCCGATGGCCAAATCGCGACCATCTTCGAGGCGCAGGAATTGCAGGTGCAGTCTTTGGTTGTTGTTAACAGCGACGAGAAGAACGGCAAGAACATCATCGTCTACGCCGCTACCGCGCCCGACGGCAAGGTGTATCGGCTGGAACCTCCTCGTGCGGAATCTCCGAAGAGCGCGAAGTCCGATGCGAAGACCGCTTGGGATTCGGCACCGTACTTCGATCCCAAGTCCAAGTACATCTGGGACATTGTTCTCGACCATGCCGGCGCACTCTACGTCGCCACCGGCGATCACGGCGAAATCTACAAGGTCAGCGCCAAAGGAGAGCATTCACTCTTCTTCAAGAGCGATGAAGTCCACATTCGCGTTCTGGCGCTCGATCCCAAAGGGAACCTGATTGCCGGCTCCGATGGCAGCGGGCTGATCTATCGCATCGCTCCGAATGGCGAAGCGTTTGTTCTCTACAGCGCCCCCAAGAAAGAAATTACCGCGCTCGCCATCGACAGCGCGGGCAATATCTACGCCGCTGCCGCGGGAGAAAAGCGCCCCGAAAGCGCCGCGCCGCCAATGACCATCATGCCTGCGGTTCCGGCGCAGAACGCGCCCGCGCCCGGCGGTGGCATCACGATTACTGCCGCTCCCACCGCGGGCGGACCGGCGATGGCATTCCCGGCTCCTGGAGCCGGCGTTACCGGCGGCTCCGAAATTTATCGCATCGCACCCGATGGCGCGCCGTCGCGCATGTGGAGTTCGCGCGAAGACCTCGTCTACGCTCTCGGCTTCGATCAGCAGGGACGCCTTCTGGCCGGCACGGGCAATCGCGGTCACATTTTCGCCATCAACGGAGCCGGGGCTGGAGCCGAAACTGGGACTAGCGCTGGCGCTGGCATCGACGACTTCACCGATCTGATCAAGGCTAGCGCCACGCAGATCACATCGTTCGCCGCCGCGCCCGGCGGCGGACTGTACGCTTCGAGCAGTAACCTCGGCAAGATCTTCGTGCTCGGTCCGGGCCTGGAGCCGGAAGGCACCTACGAAAGCGACGTGTTCGACGCGCATAGTTTTTCCCTCTGGGGGCGCGCCACGGTACGGAGCACCGGCAATTCCAAGTTTGAGTTCTATGCGCGCAGCGGCAATGTCGACAATCCCGACCGCAACTGGAGCCCCTGGACGAGAGTCGATCTCGCCGGCGGGTCCGAACTCAAAATTCCGGCGGCCCGTTTTGTGCAGTGGAAGACCGCGCTCCATGCCGAGAACCGCGCGGGTGGCGTCGCGCCGCGCGTCGACGACGTCCTGCTGAACTACCTGCCGAAGAATGTCGCTCCGGAAATCGACGACATTACGGTGCAGCCCGGATACCACTATCAGCCGATTCCGCATGTCGGCGGCAGCGAGCCGCTTGCTCCCGGACAGGCGCGTTTCGACCCTCCGCCTCCGGCGATACGCGACCGCGACTCGATCGCCATTCGCTGGGTGGCCCGCGACGACAATGACGACCAACTGGTCTACACGGTGTACTACCGCGGAGACGGAGAATCGCGTTGGCTGCTGCTGAAATCGAACGTGCTGGATCGCTACTATTCTTTCGACGCCAGTCTGCTACCTGACGGCGGCTACACAGTGAAAGTCGTTGCCTCCGATGCGCCTTCGCATTCGCCCGGAGAAGCCCTCTACGCCGAGCGCGTCAGCGCCCGCTTTGAGGTCGACAACACTGCTCCTGTGATCGCCAACCTGGCTGCCACAGTCGATGGCAAACAGATTCATGTCCGCTTCCGGGCCAGCGATTCATTTTCGCCCATCAAGCGGGCGGAATACTCGCTGGACGCAGGCGATTGGCAATTGGTCGAACCGGTAGGTCAGTTGTCGGATTCGAAAACCGAAGACTACGATTTTCGCGTCGCGGTGCCGCAACCAGAAGCCGCTCCCCCTCTGATGGCAAACAATACCGCGAACGACCACGTCATCGTGGTTCGCGCCTACGACCGGTTTGACAATCTGGCCACGGCGAAGATCGTGGTTCGAGGGAAATAGGCGCGCGGGTTTCAGGTGTCAGGAGCGGTTGGACGGGGCCTGTGAGGAGCTGAAGAAAATAATTTTTTTATCCTTAAGAATCATAGACTTAGCGAAGAATTCCCGCCAAATCTTTGCGTTTAAAGGACTTATTCGTAAAATATTCCTGAATAAGGACTTAGCCTGATTTCTCGGCTCCTAGTTCTCAGAAAATCTCTGGCGGGAGGGGACGACCGGCCGCGCTCCACGGCTGAACTTGGATTTTTTCCTCTCTACTTCTATTTTATCAGTTTCGACTGGGTAGTTTGCACATGGTTTGCGACTTTATTTTCGGAATTATCACCTTCACAAACCAAGTGGGACAAGATGCCACCTCTGGCTCTGCTCCG
>PLUW01000092.1 GCA_003162935.1 Acidobacteriaceae bacterium | reverse complement strand
TCGGTGATGGCGCGCTTCACGATGTTGACACCGATCTGCTCGTCACCTTCCAGCTTCAGCTTGTCGAGAGCTGCCACGCAACGCGCCAGGGCAACGCCGCCGCCGGGGACAATACCTTCCTCGACTGCTGCACGGGTTGCGTGCATGGCATCTTCCACGCGGGCTTTCGTTTCCTTCATTTCGGTTTCGGTTGCGGCGCCGACTTTGATCACGGCCACGCCACCGACCAGCTTCGCCAACCGCTCCTGCAGTTTCTCGCGGTCGTAGTCGCTGGTGGTCTTTTCGATCTGTCCGCGAATCTCTTTCACGCGGCCCTGCACTTCGCCCGGCTTGCCTTTGCCTTCGACAATGGTCGTGTTGTCCTTGTCGATGGTGACTTTCTTGGCTTGGCCGAGATCCGCGATGGTCACGTTTTCCAGCTTGATGCCCAAATCTTCGGTGATGGCCTTGCCGCCGGTCAGAGTTGCGATGTCTTGCAGCATGGCCTTGCGGCGATCGCCGAAGCCGGGGGCCTTGACGGCCGAGACTTGCAGCGTGCCACGAAGCTTGTTGACGACCAGAGTCGCCAGTGCTTCGCCTTCCACGTCCTCCGCGATGATTACGAGCGGCTTGCCGCCCTTGGCGATCTGCTCGAGCAACGGCAGCAGATCCTTCATCGAGCTGATCTTCTTTTCGTGGATCAGAATGTAGGCATTCTCCTGCACCGATTCCATGCGCTCGGGGTCAGTGACGAAGTACGGAGAGAGATAGCCGCGATCGAACTGCATACCTTCGACCACGTCGAGCTGAGTGTCGAGCGTCTTCGACTCTTCGACCGTGATGACGCCGTCCTTGCCGACTTTCTTCATGGCTTCGGCAATGATCTTGCCAATAGTCTCGTCGTTGTTCGCCGAGATGGTGCCGACCTGGGCAATCATGTCGCCGGTGACGGGCTTGGAGAACTTGTCCAATTCGCCCTTCTCGCGATTGCCTTCTTTGTCGACTCTGCCGGTGATGAGCAGGACCGACTTCTCGATGCCGCGCTTGATGGCCATCGGATTCGCGCCAGCAGCAACGGTCTTTACGCCTTCGCGATAAATTGCTTGGGCAAGAACGGTAGCAGTGGTGGTGCCGTCGCCGGCGATGTCCGAGGTCTTGGAAGCAACTTCGCGGACCATCTGGGCTCCCATGTTCTCGATGCCATTGGGCAATTCGATTTCTTTTGCAACGGTGACGCCGTCCTTGGTAATGGTGGGCGCACCGAATTTCTTTTCAATGACCACGTTGCGGCCTTTGGGGCCAAGAGTGACCTTCACAGCGTCAGCCAGTATGTTGACGCCGCGGAGAATGGCCTGTCGCGACTCTTCTCCATGAATAATTTGCTTTGCCATATCTGTTTGCTCCTAAATTTAATTTTTGATGCAGGCTGTGCCTGCGGAACTTTGTGACTAGGTCTCAGGTGTCAGGGTTTTGACTGACGACTGACGACTGGTGGCTACCGACGCGATCCGGCGGTTTCCTTCTTGGCTGCGCCCGAAAGCACGCCGAGTACTTCTTCTTCGCGCATGATGATGAAGTCTTCTCCATCGATCTTGATCTCGGTGCCGGAATACTTGCCGAACAGAATGCGGTCGCCTTCCTTCACGTCGAGGGGACGAACCTTGCCTTCTTCGCTGATCTTGCCTTTGCCGGCGGAGATGACCTCTCCCTCCTGCGGCTTGTCTTTCGCGGAATCGGGGATAATGATCCCGCCGCGGGTGGTATCGGCTTCTTCGACCCGACGGACCAGGATGCGGTCATGGAGCGGGGTGAATTTGGTTGCCATAGTTGCGTACTCCTTTCAAGAGTCGTGTTTTCAACAGGTTAAATTCGAATTGTCCAAGAGTCTCCCAAGAACCGGGGACTGTTAGCACTTGAATGCCATGAGTGCTAATTATAGGAATGTGAGTGGGTGTTTGTCAAGTGCAACCAGGAAGCGTCATGAAGCCATTTAGAATCAATACAAAAGGTAGGAACGAGGCACTGTTTCTCATCCAAAAGTGCGCTATCGCGCCGCAACTGCGGCAAGCGGTTTTATGGCCTTGAGTTCCTTGGCGTACTTCTCCTTGACCTGATGAACGGCAAAGGCATCCTGCAAATTAAGCCAGAACTGCTCGGAAGTCCCGAAATACTTGGCGAGCCGAGCAGCCATCTCGGGAGTAATGCCGCGCTTCTCCCGAACAATGTCGTTGACAGTCGGAGGAGAGACGCGGAGCTCCACCGACAACCTGTAAGCGGAGATCTTCATCGGTTCCAGAAACTCCTCCCGAAGAATTTCGCCCGGATGGACCGCCCAGCCTGCTTGACTTTCATTCTTAATACTCACAATTGCGCTCCTGTTTTGAGGGCGTTCGCCCCTGATTGTGCTGCCCACTGCATTCAGTGGTAATCCGTGATCTCTACGTCGTAAGTGTCGCCATCCCGCCACACGAAGCAGACGCGGAACTGGTCGTTGATGGCAATACTGTGCTGGCCTTCCCGGTCATGCTGCAACTCTTCCAGTCGATTGCCGGGAGGAATTCGCAAATCCTCCACTCTGGCGGCTGCGTTGAGCATGGCCAGTTTCTTCCGGGAGGCTTTCCGCAGATTCGCTGGGGGCATTCTCTGGCTTTTCCCCGTGTCCCAGAACTCCTTCGTGCTTTTGTCCGCGAAGGTCTTAATCACGAAGAGAGTTTAATTAATGTCGTTAATAATGTCAAGCATTAAACTTGAGATCGTGGCCTTTCCCCGGACTGGGGAGGGCCGATTGGCGCAACTCGCGCACGCCCGCTATCATGTTGGCGACCCCCAGGGGTACATTCGTATTTCCAGTTCCGCGCCGGCCAACATGTTGCAGAAGCGCATCGACGATCAGCAAACGATCTCGCGAGAGAACATCCGCGAAGCCGAGGGAATTTTCCTGCAGCATCTCCGCCGCGTCGGGCTCAAGCAAACGGCGCAGCGCAACGCCATCCTGCGGACGTTTCTGGAAACGCGCGAGCATCTCTCGATTGACGAGCTGCACCGACTGGTCAAGAAGACGGACCCGCGCATCGGATTCACCACCGTCTACCGGACCTTGAAGCTGTTTGCCGGTTGTGGCCTGGCCAGCGAAGTTGCCTTTCATGACGGCATCGCGCGCTACGAGCACCAATACAACCGGCGCAGTCACCACCACATGGTGTGCACGGAGTGCGGCGCATCGGTGGAATTTTTCTCGGAGAAGGTTGGAGAAGTCGAACAAGAGATCGGACGCAAGCACCGTTACATGACCACCCGCCATACCTTTCAGATCTACGGCGTTTGCGAAGAATGCCGCGATCCGAAGAAGAGGAACGGACGCCGCCTTGTCTGAACTAACGCCTGAACCAACGCCGAGCTCAGTGTCGAACCCAACCGGTGGACAGGAGGAGCGCGCGCCGGATTCCTCGTTCCATTCGGTGAAGTGTCCGCATTGCGGCACTCTGATGCCGGAGAGCGCGGCCTTCTGTCCCGGCTGCGGATGGTCGATGACGCCAATTCCGGCTGCGGAACGGGCGGCTGCAGCGGCCGCGTATCTCACTTTTATCGCCGGCGGCGTGATTTTGTTTCTGCCGGCATTTCGTAAGAATCGCTTTGTCCGCTTTCATGCCTGGCAGAGCGTTTTGCTCTGGGGAGTCTTTTTCGTGCTGAGTATCGTCGCACTCCTGCTGTCGAATGTCACTGCCGCGATGGTATTTCTTCTGTTTGGAATTCTAGCTTCCCTGGCCATGTTCTTCTTGTGGATCGTTCTGTCGGTCAAAGCCTGGGAAGGTGAGCGCTTCGAAGTGCCGCTGTTCGGCGAACTGGCGGCGCGCCTGCCGTAGCATTCCACCCGAGGAGGAGAATGGCAGGGGCGTGTTTACGCTGACTCCTCCATCCTGTTACCATCAAGGGTTATTTCAAGCAGATCTGCATATTTATTGGGAACACAAAATTTTTCCTTTGGAGGCACCATGGCCGTAAAAGTTGGCATTAATGGATTTGGACGCATCGGACGAAACGTGCTGCGCACCGCACTCGCCGATAAGAACATCGACATCGTAGCGGTGAATGATCTCACCGATCCGAAAACGCTGGCCCACCTGCTTAAGTACGACTCAATCCTTGGCAACCTACCCCACAAAATCACCGCCGGCCCCGACAGCATTTCGATCGACGGCAAGGTCATCAAAGTATTCAAGGAAAAGGACCCCGCCGCTCTGCCCTGGGATTCCGTTGGCGCGCAGGTCGTCCTCGAGTCCACCGGCCGCTTTACCGACGCCAACGAAGCGAAGAAACATCTGCGTGGCAGCGTGAAGAAGGTCATCATTTCGGCACCTGCCAAGAACGAAGATCTCACCGTCGTGCTCGGCGTGAACGAAGACAAATACGAACCCGCCAAGCACCACATCGTGTCGAACGCCTCCTGCACGACGAATTGTCTGGCTCCGGTTGCCAAGGTGATCAACGATAACTTCAAGATCATCAGCGGGACCATGACCACCATTCACTCTTACACGAACGATCAGGTCATCCTTGATTTCCCGCACAAAGACTTGCGCCGTGCTCGCGCCGCCGCGCTCAACATGATTCCAACCACGACCGGCGCCGCCAAGGCCGTGAAGTTGGTCATCCCCGATCTGGCCGGCAAGCTCGATGGCTTCGCCATGCGCGTGCCCACGCCGAACGTCTCGGTCGTCGACCTCGTCGTCTGGGTGGAAAAGAAGACGACCAAAGAAGAGGTCAACGCCGCCCTGAAGAAGGCCTCTGAGTCGGGCCCGTTGAAGGGCTACCTCGGTTTCGAGGAAGGCGAACTGGTCTCGTCCGATTTCAAGGGCGACTCGCGTTCGTCCATTGTCGACGCCCCCATGACTCTGGTCGTCGGCGGCAACTGCGTCAAGGTGATCTCCTGGTACGACAACGAGTGGGGATACTCTTGCCGCGTCCGTGACCTGATCAACCTGATGGCAGCGAAAGGTCTGTAATGCTCGCGTAGGGGCGGACGCATTCGTCCGCCCCCGCACCCTAACGACGAATGACCAGCGACCAACGACGGGGTTCTCATGTCTAAGCTTTCCATTCGCGATCTTTCTCTCAATGACCGCCGTGTCTTCATGCGCGTGGATTTCAACGTACCGCTCGACGACGGCCGCGTCATGGACGACACCCGCATCCGCGAAACTCTGCCCAGCATCGAGTACGCGCTTCGTCACGGCGCGCGCCTGATCCTGGCGTCTCACCTGGGACGACCTAAGGGCAAACCCAATTCCAAGATGAGCCTCAAACCTGTCGCCGAGCGCCTGCGCATGCTGCTCGACAAAGAATTGTCGCGGGGCGAAAATGTCGGCTTCTGCCCCGAGTGCGTGGGCGAGGAAGCCGAAGAAATGGCGCTCAAACTGGAGAAAGGCCAGGCGCTGTTGCTCGAAAACCTCCGCTTCCATGCGGAAGAAGAGAAGAACGACGAGAAGTTTTCCCAGCAACTGGCCAAACTCGCCGATTTCTATGTGAACGACGCTTTCGGCACGGCACATCGCGCCCATGCGTCCACCGTCGGCATCACAAAGTTTGTGCAGAAATCCGCCGCCGGTCTGCTCATGGAAAAGGAGCTGCAATATCTCGGCCGCGTCCTGCAGAACGCCGAGCACCCGTTCGTCGCCATTCTCGGCGGCGCGAAAGTCAGCGACAAAATCGGAGTCATCCAAAACCTGCTCGGAAAAGTCGACGCCTTGATTATTGGCGGGGGCATGGCCTACACCTTTCTTAAAGCGCAAGGCCAATCCGTGGGCAAGAGCCTGGTCGAGGAAGACAAGGTGGAACTCGCCAAGGATCTTCTGCAGCAGGCGAAGGCTCGCAAGGTCAAGTTCCTATTGCCCACCGACCACGTGATCGCCGATCGCGTCGAAGCCGGTGCCGTGACGAAAATCGTCGGCCGGGGCGAGCCGATTCCCGCCAACATGATGGCGCTGGATATCGGACCGCAAACGATCGAAGCATTTTCCGAAGAAGTGGCGCGCGCTCGCACCATCGTTTGGAACGGCCCCATGGGCGTTTTCGAGTTGCCGCCGTTTGCCAAAGGCACCTTCAAGATTGCCCAAGCCGTGGCGGAGAATGCGGGAGCGGTCACGATCGTGGGCGGAGGAGACTCTGTAGCCGCCGTAAAGGCTGCTGGCGTTGCCGACAAGATCACGCACATTTCAACCGGCGGCGGCGCGTCGCTGGAATTTTTGGAAGGCAAAAAGTTGCCGGGAGTGGAAGCGCTGACGGATAAGAAATAGGGCAGCTATCAGGTGTCGGGTCTCAGGTCTCAGGTCTCAGGTTTAATGTTCGAGGTTGCAATCTTATATGGCTAGGAAAAAACTGATCGCCGCCAACTGGAAGATGTACAAAACGCCTGACCAGACTCGCGACTTTTTTCGCGATTTCCTTCCCCTGGTTCAAGCGCACAACCGCGACGAAATCGTCGTCTGCCCAACCTATCTCTGCATCGATGCCGCCCTAACCGCAGCCAAAGGCTCGAATGTCGCCATCGGAGCCCAGAATTTGCACTGGGAAAAAGAAGGCGCCTACACCGGCGAAATCAACGCCGCCATGCTGGTCTCCGTCGGCGTCACCCACGTCATCATCGGACACTCCGAACGCCGCCAGTACTTCGGCGAAACCGACGACAGCGTCAACCTCAAACTCAAGTCCGCCCTCGAAGCCGGACTCATTCCCATCGTCTGCGTCGGAGAGGTCCTCGAAGAACGTGAAGCCGGTCTCACCGACGACGTTCTGCGCCGCCAGTGTCTCCGCGCCTTCAATAAAGTTTCGGCCAAGAAAGCCGCCAGCCTCGTGGTCGCCTACGAGCCGGTCTGGGCCATNNATCCGAGCCGAAGCCGCTGAATCGTTCGGCCCGGAGTTCGCCGACAAACTGCGCATTCTCTACGGCGGCTCGGTTAAGCCGGAGAACGCCCATGCTCTGATGTCGGAAGAAGAGATCGACGGCGCGCTGGTCGGTGGAGCGTCGCTCGATGCCAAATCGTTCGCGGCGATTGTGAAGTATTAAGGCGCTAACAGGCGGAATCCGGGGCGGAGTATGACTGTGCTTCGCCCCGGTGAGATTTTGTCGGTTGATCGCGGATTTCTGTGCTCGTGGGTTTCTCTCTGCGGCGGGGCTAGCCGCAGCAGAGCCCACAAGCGCCGCAGGTTATGCATTCGGTCTTAGCGCAGCATTCTAAGCAAGTGCCTCCATGCGAACATGTGCAACAGCCCGGGTTCGGCTTGGGACAGGGGGCCTCAGCGGCGCCGACCCTGATTTCGAATGCCTTGATTCCCTGGTTCTCAAAATCCTGGATCCTGACGCTATCATTCTTGTCCAGTGAGAGAGAATACGTCCCAAGGCGGTCCTGCGGCATCTCGCCGATCGCCTTGCAAGTAAACTCTTTGATGGTGCCGAAAATTCCTGAGATTTGCACAGTAGCGATGTTTCCCTGTCTGGTAACTTCCGCCCTGACCGCGGTGTACCGCGACTCCTTGGCGCTCTTGATTGGGTGCACATGAACCGCGTGCTTGCCTTCCAGAGGTACCGTTATGCTGATTGTGTTTCCATCTCCCCAGGCGATTTGCAAGGCTTTGCCGGCCTGGGTCTGCTTTTCAGTCTGCCCCGCCAAGGCGGCCGACATGACCCAAAGGAGTAACACAGGCAGTGTTGTGTGCAGTGTTGTGTCACGAGTTTTGAACATGACCACACCTCCAATGAAGGAACCGGTACCACATGTAGTACATGTTGTCAATGGTAAAGCACGAGCATGTAAGGCGCTGAGAAGCCACGTGGCGGGGTTGGACGGCGCTGGCGGCGATTGTGAAGTACTAGAATAGATATCGAAGCACGCGGAAAAGTCGAGGCCTATCAATGAAATTCGGCGTCATAATCTTCCCCGGTTCCAACTGCGATCACGATGCCTTCTGGACCATCCAGCAGGTGGCCAAGCAACCCGTCACTTTCCTCTGGCACGACTCGCACGACCTCCAGAACTGCGACGCCATCATCGTCCCCGGAGGCTTCGCCTACGGCGACTACCTGCGCACCGGAGCCATCGCCAAGTTTTCGCCGGTGATGGAATCGGTCCGCAAGTTTGCCGACGGGGGCGGATTGGTGCTCGGCATCTGCAACGGTTTTCAGATTCTGTGTGAGTCGGGATTGCTGCCGGGAGCGCTGATGCGCAACCTCGGCTTGAAATATGTCTGCAAGCAGGTACAGATAAGAGTCGAAAACAACGACACGCCGTTTACGAACGCGTGCCGCAAGGGCGAAGTGCTGACCATCCCCATCGGCCACATGGAAGGCAATTATTTTTGCGATGAGGCTACACTCGCCGAACTGAAGCGCGACAATCGCATCGTCTTTCGTTACTCGAACGCGCAAGGCGAAATTACGCCGGAAGCGAATCCCAACGGCTCGCTGGAAAATATCGCCGGCATCTGCAGCCCCGGACGCAACGTGTTGGGCATGATGCCCCATCCCGAACGAGCCTCCGAACCCGAACTCGGCGGCACCGATGGATGCAGGATTTTCGAATCGCTGCTGGGAGCGGAAATAGGTCTCAGGTCGTAGGTGTCAGGTCTCAGGAAAAGCAAAACCAACCAATTGTTTCGTGACGTCTATCACCGCGCAACGCCAGCGGCGGCCTTAGTCTTCTCGCTGGGCATCATGGCGGACCATTATCGGAACCTGATCGCGTGGCAAAAAACAAAAACTCTCGCCTTGAATGTATATCGGTGTACTCGTCGATTTCCAAAAGATGAAATTTACGGATTGACCTCACAGATGCGGCGCGCGTCCGTGTCCGTCCCGAGCAACATTGCCGAAGGCAAAGGACGTTATTCCCACAAGGACTTTGTTCACTTCCTGTACCAAGCCCGCGGTTCACTACTCGAGTTAGAAACACAACTTTCGATAGCACATGATCTGGAATACATCGAACAACCGGCATTCGAAAGCCTGGAATCGGAAACGGAAGAACTGGGTCGAATTCTGAACGGCCTGATCAATCGTTTCCAAGTCTCAACTCACAGCCAAGTCTCGAATCCAACGTGTTAGGTTTCAAGGGAAGCAAAATCCACCCATGGTTTCCTGAGACCCGAGATCTGCTTTTCCTGACACCTGAGACCTGACACCTGAGACCTTGTCTTAAAACGCCCAGCGCAGCAGCGTCGCTCCACTGGTAAATCCGGCACCGACCGAAGCCAGCAGCACCAGGCTCCCCTTTTTCAGTTTCCCTTGCTGGCGCGCGGTTTCCATGGCCAGCGGAATGGTTCCTGCCGTCGTGTTTCCGAACTCCTCGATATTCACGATCACGGCTTCGGGGCGCATGCTCAGACGGTCGGCCGTTGCGGTGATGATGCGCTTGTTCGCCTGGTGCGGAATGAAGGCGTCGATTTCGCTGCCCTTGATGTTGTTGCGCTTGAGAATCTCTTCGCAGAGCAGCGCCATCTTTCGCACCGCGAATTTGAATACTGCGGCGCCGTCCTGATGGACAAAGTGCATCTTCTTGTCCACGGTCTCGTGAGTCGATGGATTCAAGCTTCCGCCACCCGGCATGTACAGCGAGCACCCGCCCGCCCCATCCACTTCATGAATAAAGTCGATCAGCCCAACGGAATCGTCTTCCGCTGGTTCGAGCAACACGGCGCCCGCTCCATCGCCAAAGATGACGCAGGTCGCGCGGTCGGTGTAGTCGATGATCGACGACATCACATCCGCCCCGATCACCAGCACTTTCTTGTGCGCTCCGGAAGCGACAAATTGCGCCCCGGCCTGGAGCGCGTAGACAAACGCCGAACAGGCCGCCGAAACATCGAATCCCCAAACATTCTTCGCGCCGAGCTTATGCTGCACCAAACAAGCGGTCGAGGGAAAAAACATGTCGGGCGTAACCGTCCCCACGATAATGGCATCGAGATCGGAGGCCTCGATTCCGCGCTGGGCAAGCGCTTTCTTCGCGGCTTCGACCGCCAAATCGCTGGTCGCAACCCCCTTGTCCACAATATGACGCTGGCGGATGCCGACACGCTCCATGATCCACTGATCGTTGGTATCGACCAGTTTTTCGAGGTCGGCGTTGGTGAGAAGGCGGGGCGGAACGAAAGTGCCGAGAGCGCTGATCTTGACGCGCTGAAGCTGACTCAATGAAGTCTCCTCGAATGCAGAGTGCAATATAGAGTGCAATATGAAGTGCGAAGCAAACTGAACCGATTATTTTCAACGATTGCGAGCCGAATGTCGAACCGAAGCGCCTTTCGCGGGGTGGGTCAGTTTCACGGTACAACCCACAAGACCCTGAACCACAAAGGGCACGAAGTATCACGAGGGCTTCTGGTCGCAGGCGTTTCCTTCGTGAACCTCCGAAGCCTTGGTGGTAGGCGGTGTCGTGAATTGGGCCACTGCCCGCCTTTCAACCCGGCGTAATCTCGAAGTAGGTATCGGTGTTGCGCCACAGCCACGGCAAACGGGCGAGCCAATATTTTGCGTTAATCAGTTGGCGGGCGCGAGCGTGTTCTTCCGGTCGCAGGATGCGGACGGTCCCAGCAAATTCCGGGCCGGTGATCTTCCCCCGCATGGTGCAAGGGGCGATCTTGACCTGGGGGTTGTTGCGGATGCGCTTGCACTTGCCCAGTTTGCTGTTCGTCATGAAATAGAGTTTGTTCCGGTCTTCGGCAAACCAAATCGGCGTGTAGACGGCAACGCCGCTCTTGCGGAAGGTCGCGAGGCTGATGTAGCGTTGGCCTTGGATTTCTGCGGGAATGGGTGCCATGCCGATATTGTAATGCGGCGCGGAAGAATTGCCCCGACGTGCACAGCGGTATCCACGTGAACTTACGCGTACCTGAAATTGACCAATTGTGCCCAGCGTCACATACAATACTGGTCGGTTGCCTCCGAGGCTGAGGGGGACGATATGGGCGAACTGTGGAAGAGTTGGGCGGGGCGTACCGTCAATGGGAGATTTGCGCTACAAGCCTATCTGGGCGGATCCGATCACAGTGCCGTGTTCTTAACCCTCGCGCCAAACGGGGGCGGTTCGGAGAAGGCGGCCATCAAGCTGATCCCGGCGGACGCAGCGCTCGCGGAGAAGCAATTGCTGCGCTGGGAAGGTGCCAGCGAACTGACCCATCCGAATCTGGTCCGCATGTTCGAGGCGGGGCACAGCGAACTGGATGGCACGGCATTGCTCTATATGGTCGAGGAGTACGCAGAGGAGAATCTCTCGCAGGTGCTTCCCGAGCGCGGGCTGACGGCCGAGGAAGCGCGAGGAATGCTTCCGCCGGTTCTGCGGGCTTTGCAATTTCTGCACGATCAGGGGTTCGTACATGCGCGGATTCAGCCTTCAAATGTTCTGGCAATCGACGATCAGGTGAAGCTGTCATGCGACTCTCTAACCGTGCCAGGCGAGGGCATGAGCGGCCCGGCAACGACCGCCTACGATCCGCCAGAAGCGGCGACGGGAACGATTTCAGCGGCTTCTGACGTATGGCAGTTGGGGATGATGCTAAACGAGGTCCTGACACGGCGCTTGCCGGATTGGGATGTGCAGCAGAACGAGCAGCCTCGCGCCCGCGACGGAATTTCGCAACCATTCGCGAAGATCATTGAAAATTGCCTGCGCCTCGATCCCGCCAAGCGCTGGACAGTGGCGCAGATCGCCGCTTGCCTCGAAGAGCGGCAGCCTGAGGCGCCTTCGGCGATTCCAGCAGCGGCTCCCATCGCGACTCCTGTGACGATGTCCGCTTCATCGCCAAGCGTGGAGCGCGGAACGCGATCTGTGAAGTGGCCGTATGCAATCGCGCTGATCGTTGGGATTGCGATTGCCATCGTGATATTTCTGGCTGTGCGGCCCAGACCGGCGAGCCCAACTCCAGAAACGCAGTCGAAGCAGGCGGAGCAGGGAACAGCCGCGGATCGTTCCCAGCCCGCTCAGAGTTCGCCGCAACCGCAGTCCAGCCCGGGTGCAGCTGTAGGTAAGAAGGTTGAAGGGGTGGTGCCGGTGACTGGAGATGAATCGGCGTCGAGGGCGGCTGGCGAAAATGGCGTTCTGCATCGCGTGATTCCTCAGGTTCTCCCCCACGCGCGCAAAACGATACAAGGCAAGATCAAAGTTCGAGTGAAAGACGAAGTGGATGCCGCGGGGAACGTGGCGAAGGCGAAGCTGGAATCCGCGGGGCCGAGCAAGTATTTTTCGCGAATCGCTATGGAAGCCGCTCGGGAATGGAAGTTTACTCCGGCGCAAGCGGGCGAGCAGGGTGCCGCTCGCGAATGGAATCTGCAGTTCTCCTTCAGCCGCACCAAGACGGACGTTTCGGCAGCGCGTGCGAGGCGGTAGGGAAGCGTTTTAAGTCCAGGGATTGAGTACTGCTTTAAGGAGCGGAAAGTCCGAAACGTTGCGAGTTACCAGCGTCAATTGATGGGTTTCTGCGGTTGCGGCCAGGAAAGCATCCATTGCGCCGATCGGACGTCCCGCCGCTTCGGCGCGTGACACTGTCCGGCCCCAAGCTTCCGCCACGGTGTTGTCGACGGGCAAGACTCTGCTCTCAAACCGCAATGGCAATTCATCTTGCAGCCACCGCTCAAGCTGGCTTCGCCGGCGGCCCGCCGCCATGCGCTCCACGCCGTAGCGAAGTTCTGCCAGCGAAATGACGCTGATGAAAATCCGATCCTCATCGGCCATTTCCATCCAGTCGATGACGCCGGGATTGGGGCGCGGCTTGACCCACTCCGAAACTGCGTTGGTATCAAGAAGAAAGCCCACAGATGCGTAGCTCACAGGTTAATCTTGCGAGGTCCTTGCTTGAGGCGACGGACTTTCAGTCCCGACTCACGTAAAGGAGAGTTCGCAAAGAATTCCGCTAAATTGCCGACACGCCTCGTCTTTCGCTGCCATTCCTCGGCGCCAACCACTACCGCGGTCGTGTGCCCGTTTCGAGTAATGGTCTGCGGTCCCTCAGACAAGGCTCGCTTGATGATTTCACTGAATTTTGCTTTGGCTTCGGCTACGGTCCAGTCTTGCGAACTCATCGCGGCCCTTTCTGGTTCAATATAGTCATCATGGTCATTATAGTCATAAATGAAGTCCATCGCAAGGGTATTGAGCGCCTGGCAGTTGGCTCACTTTGCCGAAACCACCACCGCAAAGGGCACAAAGGCACACGAAGGAAAAGCAAGATAACAGGAGCCTTCGTGGCACTTCGTGTCCTTCGTGGTTCAGGATTGCTTGGGAGGCTTCGTGCTGCTGTTCATTTTCCGTCGCGCTTCTTCGCAGTCTTGCTGCGGGTCTCGTCCCGTGACTTGCTTGTACCAGGCGGGGTGGAAGGTCCACGCCCAGGCTTCGCTGACAGCTCCGCGAATCATCGATTGGAAAGTGCCCGGCTCGCCGATCGTGCTCAGGTAGATGTGGATGAAAATTCCGCCGAGCATGATCAGCGCGGAGATATCGTGCAGGACGTAGCTGACCGCGACCGGAATTCTTCCGAAGGTTCTCGCGCCCGCCCACAGGACAACGCCGGTAATCAGGTATACAACGCAACCGCCGACGATCTCCCAAAACTGAACCTTCTGTCCGGCGTTGAAAAAGCCAGTGTCCGGCGGATCCATTTTTTCCTCGCCGCTGACGACTCCCTTGATATTGCGCATCCACCGCGAATCGGCTGCGGTCCAGATCATGGGTTTGAGCCAGTTCAGGGCTTGCAGTCCGAAGCAAAAGACGAAGCCCACGCCGAAATACGGATGCATGACGCGGCTGAGCGGTCCGCCGCCAAAAAACGGAGTGAACCACCGGAACAGCCACGGCAGATAAATGCCAAAGCCAGTGAAAAGCGCAAGAAAGAAGAACAGGGCCACCGCCCAGTGCAGCACGCGCGTGTATACCGGATGGCGCAGCAACTCTCCGCGATAGACGGTGGTTTTGCCTGCGTGTTCAAAGGCGTTGCGGGCTTTGTCGTCAAACCGTTCGACCGAGCTAGACGTTGATGCCGGCATCGGGGCCCTCCTTCTCCGGAGGTTCCGGTTGCGCCACGCGCGGGCCGGAGGTGATGTAGTGCGCGATCACGCCGAGAAAACCGAACAGCGCGAACGTGCCGAGCACGGGCTTGAACAGCCACTTCCACACCGTATAACTCCAGGGGATGGTCGGGTTCTTCGGCAGGCTGTAGCGTTCGGGATCGGTCGCATCGTGCAGCACATAGATCACATGCGTTCCGCCGACCGATTGCGGATCGTACACGCCGGCATTCTGCCAGCCGAAATTGTCGCGGAGTTGTTTGGCACGCTCTTCCGCAATGTATTTCATGTCGTCTTTGGATCCAAACTTGAGGCAGCCTGTCGGACACGCTTTGATGCATGCAGGCTCAAGCCCTTCGCCGACGCGATCGGAGCAGAGCGTGCACTTGTAAACTTTCTTCGTCATTGGGTTGAAGCGCGGAATCTCGAAAGGGCAGCCGGAAACGCAGAATTCACAGCCGATGCAGTTTTCCTGGTTGAAGTCGACGATGCCGTTGGCATATTTGACGATGGCGCCGTCCGCCGGACAAGCCGCCAGGCAGCCCGGATCGGCGCAGTGCATGCACTGGTCCTTGCGCATCAGCCACTGGATCGTGCCATCGGGATTCTGGTGCTCGTTGAACTTGATGAGGTTCCAGAAATTCCAGCGCGTCTCCGGCATCGTCTGATACGTGTTGTCGAAGGTCGTCGGAGTGAACGGCATATCGTTCCACTCCGCGCACGCCACTTCGCACGCTTTGCATCCAATGCAGGTGGTGGTGTCGACCAGTTTGCAGACTTCGAGATCGCGCTGCATGCCCAGGCCGGGCGAGGCACCGGAGTGGCCTGAGATCATTTCGGCTTGTAGCGCCTTGCGGTCTGCCATCTCCCGTCCTCGGTACGGATCTGAAAAATCTCTCTAACTAGACCTTCTCGATCTTCACGAGAAAGCCCTTAAACTCCGGAGTAAACGCATTCGGGTCGATCACAGTCGGCGTCAACTGATTCGCCAGCGTTTTCGCCGTCTTGCCTTCATCTTCCACAATGCCGCGGAAGCCCCAATGAATCGGGATGCCGATCTGGAACGTCTCCTTGCCATCGATCTTCATCGGACGAATGCGGCGGGTCACCATCGCTTTCGCAATGTAGTAAGCGCGTGCGCTCGTGACCTTCACTTTTTCACCGCCGCGAATTCCCATACGATCGGCCAATTCAGCCGGCACTTCGACGAACGGCTCCGGCACGAGCTCGACATTCATCGGATTATTCTTGGTCCAGTAGTGATAGTGCTCGGTAAGACGGTAGGTGGTACAGATGATGTTGAACTCCGTGTCACCGGTTTTCGCATATTTGTCCATATCCGTCTTATACTTTTTCACGACCGGATTGTTGGACTGTTTCGGATGCAACAGATTCGCAAGCGGGCTCTCGATCGGCTCGTAGAATTCGGGGAACGGTCCGTCCTGCATTCCACTGAGTGGCACGAATAAACGTCCGATGCCATCGGGATTCATGATGAAGGGGCCCATGTGATCTTTGGGCGCGGAATCTACTTTGAAATCGGGAACGTCGACGCCCACCCAGCTCTGCTTGGCGTCGTCCCACCAAACCTGTCGCCGCGAAGGATCCCACGGCTTGCCCTCCATATCGCAAGAAGCCCGGTTATAGAGCACGCGGCGATTCGCCGGCCATGACCAGCCCCAATTGGGATAAATGCCGAGACCCGACGGATCGTCGGTGCCGCGGCGTTGCATCATGGCGCCAGCTTCGGTCCACGACCCGCAATAGAGCCAGTTTCCGGAGATGGTTGTGCCGTCATCTTTGAGCCAGGCAAAGCCTGGGAGCTGCTGGCCAGCCTTGATCGTGATGTTCGTTTTCGGATCGGTGATGTCGGCGAGCGCTTTGCCATTGATTTCCCTCGCGACCTCGGCGAGCAACGGATTGTGCGGGTTCGTGTACGCGAACGTCGCGTTCAGCACGGGATCGGGGAACTTGCCGCCCTCTTTCTTATAAAGCTCGCGAACTTTCAAAAAAATCGTAGCCAGGATTTCCTGATCCAGGCGCGCCTGCCCCGGCGGTGGAAGGGCGATATTTTTCCATTGCAGCCAGCGCGCGGAGTTCACGAAGGTGCCATCTTTTTCGGCGAAGCCTGCGCCCGGCAAGCGGTAGACGGTGGTGTTGATCTTCTTCTGATCCTCCGCAGTAATGCCAGGAGCGCGCCAGAACTCGCTGGTCTCGTCGGGATAGATTTCGCAAACCACCAGCCAGTCGGCCTTCTTCAGGGCGTCGATATTCTTATTGGAATCGGGGCCGATCATGACGCCGTTCATTCCAAAGGCGAAGAGGCCCTTGACTTTGCCTTCGTACATGTCGTTCCAGATATTCACCCAGGAATAGTTGCGGTCGATCTTCGGCAGATAATTGAAGGCAAAGTCGTTCTCTTTGGTGGCGGCTGGACCGTAAAACGCTTTCAGCAGCGACACGGCAAATTTGGAAGTGTTCGACCAATAATTAAACGACTCCCACGGATCGGGCTTGGCGACGAGCGGGGTTGTGCGCTTGAGGTACGCGGCCAGATCGACGTCAGTAGGATTCGGCATCTTCAGGTAGCCGGGAAGGATGTCGAAGATTCCCGCCATATCGGTCGCGCCCTGAATGTTGGAGTGGCCGCGCAGCGCATTGACGCCGCCGCCCGCCCGCCCCACATTGCCCAGCAGCAGTTGCAGCATGGCGGCGGTGCGAATGATTTGGGTGCCGAAGCTGTGTTGCGTCCAGCCGACGGCATAGATGATAGTGGCGACTTTTTTCATGTCGCCATCTTTGCGGACCGAGGTGAACAGGTCGGCAGCTTTCAGAAATTGATCTTGCGGAATGCCGGTGATGCGCTCCACCATTTCAGGCGTGTAGCGCTCGTATTGCTTCTTCAGCAACTGATAAACGCAACGCGGATGCTGCAGCGACAAATCAAACGCGATGTTTGGCGGCAGCGCAGGCGCGGGCGGCGTTGCGCCCGGTGCGAGTGGAGGAGTCGGCTTATCGGCGGGCGTTGCCACAACGGGCTTACCGGCCAGATCTCCGCCTTCTTCGTAATTCCAGGTCTTCTTGTCGTAGACCTTTTTTTCGGCGTCGAATCCGGAAAACAGGCCGTCTTCAGGCAGACTGAAACCGTCTTTAATAATGAAGGCGGCGTTGGTGTAGTTGACGAGATAGTCCTTGGCGATGCGGTTATTTTCGATGGCGTACTTGATCACACCGCCGAGGAATGCGATATCGGCGCCAGCGCGGATCTGCACGTACATATCCGCGTTCGCAGCGGTGCGGGTCAAGCGCGGATCGACAACGATGGTCTTCGCGTTGCGGTGAATCTTGGCTTCAATCGCCCACTTGAAGCCGCAAGGATGATTCTCGGCGGGATTGCCGCCCATGATCAACATCATGTCGGTGTTCTTGATGTCGATCCAACCGTTGGTCATTGCGCCGCGTCCGAAGGTGGGCCCCAAACTGGAGACCGTGGGGCCGTGTCAAACGCGGGCCTGGTTTTCCAGGTAGCAGACCCCCAGGCTGCGCATACTTTTGACGGCGAGATAATTGAACTCGTTAGTGTCGGTGCAGCCGCCGGTGAAGGCCATGCCTTCGCAGCGATTGACGGTGCGGCCCTGCGCGTCGGTTTCGACGAAAGTGTCATCGCGCGTCTTCTTCACGCGCTGCGCAATCTCGGTGTAGGCCTGGTCCCAGGAAATGTCTTCCCACTCGGTTGCGCCCGGACGCCGCACTTGCGGCTTTAGCAACCGGCGATCGTTAAGAATGTCCTGCTGGAGCGACGACCCTTTCGGGCACAGCGTGCCGCGATTGATGGGGTGGTCGGGATCGCCTTCTACGTGCACCACTTGCGGGATCGCGTTCTTGGCCTTGTCGCCCAGCGTGTAGATGATGATCCCGCAACTCACCGCACAATAAGGACATGTGCTGCGCGTTTCGCTGGCTCGGGAAATTTTGAGGGATTGGGTCTGGGCGTAAACCGGAGTGAGATCAAAACCGAGAGCTGAGAAGCCCGCTCCGCCCAGCACGGTGCCTTTGAGAAAGGTCCTGCGCGAGAACTCCATTGCGTTGCCCCCGTGCTGCGCTAATGCGAAGAACTATAAACCCGGGCGAACTGGGGCGTCAATCGGGAAAAGCCTCGATTGTCACAATTTAGATGGAAACACCGCAGGTTTGCCTCCACCCGGCATTGCGCGACCGCGCGCGCAGACCGATAATCACACATGTTGAATCGGACCATGGCAAAGAACGAATTCCAGCGTAGGATTGCGCGGGCGGAGGAACTTGGCGCCCAGTACAGTTTTGCGGCGGAAATCCTGCGCTTCTATGCGGCGGTTGCGCGCTTTCAGGAAAGGTTCTATGCGGAACTGGGCCAAGCGCTTGCAAGATCGAGCGCTGGAGTTGACGTTGAGTCCGGCCCAGACGCTTTTGCACGGCCGTTTCCGTCAGAACTCGCCGGCCGGTTCAATGAATTGATTGACGTGGTCGAATCGAGCGGCCCGGATCCGCTTCGAGAAGCCGCGCGTGAACTGCGTTCCGCTGGCGAAAGCATGCATCTAGAACTGCTGACGATCTTCTGGAACGGGGGCGAGACGGAGTCGCCGCAGCCGGGTCCGAAAGATTTTTTCGCACGCGCCTTTTTGCAGCCGTATGCGGTCGCCATTCGTGCCAGGTCAACTTTGCGCTGGAGCGGCCCGGTGCCGTATCTGTGTCCGCATTGCCAGCGGAAACCGGGCTTGGGCATTCTGCGTCCGCTGGGCGAGGGCGGGCAGCGTTCTCTGCTGTGTTCGTTTTGCCTGGCGGAATGGGAATTCCGCCGGATCGTGTGTCCCGGATGTGGGGAAGAGAACCACGCAAAGCTGCCCGTCTATACGGCAGAGCAACTCAAGCACGTGCGCGTGGAGGCTTGCGACAGTTGCCGGACCTACATCAAGACGGTGGACATGACGACGAACGGGCGAGCCGAACCGATTGTGGATGAGATGGCCGCAATCCCGCTCGACCTCTGGGCGCACCAGCAGGGATACGCAAAGCTGCAACCAAACCTGTTGCAGCTTTGATCGCACCGCGTATGCTTTTCCCTCGGAAAGCTTCTAATTCAGCCCGTCCTGCGTGAACTTGTACGCAGTATCCGCGGTCGCCGCAGTGAAGTAAATGCTGGAGGCCTGGGGCTCGGTGCTGTAGTTATCGACGACAATCCCGCTGGGGCCGCCGGATACCGCGACCCAAGCCGTGGGGATTGTGGAATCGGTGCTCAGCGCCACCACACAACCAGTAGTTGAGCTGCCGCCCCCGAGATACGCGGACGTACAGTCGCCGGTAAGTCCGAAGAAAAAGTAATCGTTCCCGCCCGCTACGGTGCCGGTATCCGTCGGGTTAATGTAATCCGCGGCGGCGAAGAACGCCGTGAATCCTATATGCGTCGGCCCTGGGCCTAGCAAGCCCAGGATCGTCACATCCTGACCGTTCAGGAAGCTTTCGGCCGTGCCTTGGATGTGAACCTGCTCCCCAACCGTGAGATTGCTGTTGTTGGCAATGACCACCAGGACGTCAGAAGTGACCGATGTCTGCGTGATGGTGTCGACTGTACCGGCGTTGGGATTGAAGAACTCCGTCCACCCCGTGCAGCTATCGGTTGGGGAAGTGGAAAGTTGCTGTGCCAGCAGGGGACTGGTCGTGTTCATGGTGCGGGCGAAGAACCCGAATTCATATTGATAGGGCGTAGTGTCGGCGGGGCCGGTTCCGCAAACAGTGATTAAACCCGTCGCAGGACTATTGTAATAACTGTTGCTGAAAGCGGGCTGGTAGAGCTTTGGGTGGACGCCGCTGCCGTTATCGGCGCCTTCGCCGATTTGGGCTGTTGCCAATAAAGCCAGAGCGGCGGTGGTGTCGGCCTGCACAAGAACCGCAGTGCCACTAGGGCCGCCAGTATTGGCGTTGACCACGAAGGTCGTGCCCTCGGTGACATCGACAATCGGCGGATCCCAGAAACCGGAACCGGTGCCTACCCCAACCGCGAGCGTTCCGACGATCGCGCCCAGCGTTGTATCGATCTGGTAGACGCTGCCGTTCGCGCTCCCCACCATCAGCAAACCCAGGCCAGTGTCGAGAACGGGAGACGTCAAACTGTAACCGCTGCTTACCGTAATCGGCCAACTCCCTCCGCTCAGCGTAGGCGAACTCAAGGCGTTTGTAATCTGATAAAGGAGGCCATTATTCGCGCCTACATACACTGTACTCGAGTTGTAGTCGAGCCACGGCGACGACAAACTGTCGCTGGTGTTACCCGCGCCTGAGGCGAAGAGGACCGAAGTCATGGACGCGGGCGTGGCGGCAGTGTCAATCCCTCCCTGGCCAGCAGTCCAAGTCAAGGCGTGAAAGATAGAAGATCCGGGATTTCCAGAAACACTTTCCACGAAGATGATCTGCGTTCCATCTAAAGACAGTACCGGGGAAGTCAAAATCCTGCCGCCGCTGACCGTGGTGATGTTATAGGCAAACAGAACGGTGGGAGCCGTTAAGCCAGCACAGTAGCCCGTGCCAGCGCTGTTGACATAAAGGTTGTTGAAAGCGACAAGATTGGCAGCGCCTCCTGGCGTTCCAGGCGTGCCTGCGACATTCAGCCCGAAGACGACATAGTCGTTGGTGCAATCGGGGGGCGCTCCCGGGTCAAAGACATACTTGGCCGGAAACATATTTTGGCGAACGTGGCCTTCGAGAATAACGTTCCAATCGCGGTCGATGCCTTCTTGTCGCGGAGCCCGTAACGGGCTGGCATCGCGGAAAGCGGCCCAACTCTGGGGCTGCCAGCGCTGCCTCGCCTGATTCCGAACGCGCGGTTCCCGTTCCATCAGACCGGGGTGCCGGGCGAGCCCATCGCGGCTGAATACGATCTGGCGCTCGGTCCAATCTTGCGGATATCCGACGTGCCTGCGGGGCGTAGCCTCTTGCGCGCTCAGGTTCGGCACGACGGCGAAAAGTGCAATACAGAACACTGCGACAGCGCCGCAAAGATGGCTCAGTTTCACAGGCACCTCCAAAATTTCGGTTCGATTAACGCCATTGTAACTGCTTTCCATCCACCAGGGGATGACTGATTTTAGACAGACTACTACCTTCGTGCGGCGCGCTTCCCGAAACGGTGGTCACTTCGGTAATGCCTCAGCGCAGGGAAGTCACGCTACCAGCCGTGCTTCATGGCGCGGGCAAAAGCTTGCGCTGGCAGCGTGTTCAGAACGTCGTCTTTCGCGAGCCAGGCGCGCCGAGCCTGAGTGACTCCGTAATGCAGCTTTTCCATGTGCGAGGTGTGGTGGGAATCGGTGTTGATGACGATCTTCACGCCATGTTGTTTCGCCAGCCGCAAATTGACGTCATTGAGGTCGAGCCGCTCAGGATAAGAATTCAACTCCATTGCCACCCTGTATTTGGCCGCTGCCTTCAGCACCGCATCCAGATCGAACGGGTACGCATCGCGGCGCAGCAACTGCCGGCCCGTGGGATGCCCCAGCAGCGAAGTATTGGGATTCGAAATCGCCTTCAGCAGTCGCTCCGTCATCGTGGCGCGGTCCTGGTTGAACAGCGAGTGCACGCTGGCGATCACAATATCCATCTGTTCCAGCACGGAGTCCGAGAGATCGAGCGAGCCATCGCCCAGAATGTCGACTTCGATCCCGGCAAGCACGCGAATGCCCTTCATCTTCTTTCCAATCGCGCGAATCTTCTCGATGTGTGCCAGCGCGCGTTCATCGGTGAGGCCGTTGGCGAACGCCAGATTTTTCGAGTGATCGGTGATGGCCATGTATTCATAGCCGCGCTCCCGCGCCGCTTCCGCCATCTCTTCAATCGTGTTGCGGCCGTCGGTTTCAACCGTGTGCATGTGCACGTCGCCGCGAATGTCGGATAACTCAATCAGTTCCGGCAGCGTATGTGTGGCGGCGGCTTCGATCTCTCCCAGATTTTCACGCAGTTCGGGAGGAATGTAGTCGAGCTTCAACTTGGCGTAAATTTCTTCTTCCGTCTTGCGCGCGACCGGTTTCTCGTCTTCGACGCGAGAGAGGCTGTATTCATTGAGCGTAAAGCCCATTTTGAGCGCGCGTTGGCGCAACGCTACGTTGTGTGCCTTGGAACCGGTGAAATACTGCATGGCCGCTCCGAAGGACTCGGGCGGCAGCAGGCGTACGTCCACCTGCATGCCGTTGCGGTGCCGGAAGCTGACCTTGTTGTCGCCTTGCGCGATGATGTCCATCAGGCCGGGAAAGCTCAGCAAATGCTCGGTGATCTTCTGCCGCGACTCCGCCTCGATGCAGCCCTTGCCCGTGACCAGGATGTCGAGGTCGCCGACGGTTTCGCGTCCGCGGCGCAGCGACCCGGCAGGCGTGACTTTTTCAACGCCAGGAACTGCTAACAAATACTCCACCAGTTTGTCGGCCAGCCCTTCGGCAACGTCGAGCAGAAATCTTCCAGCAATACGACGATAGTCTTCAATCGCTTTCAGCAACTTCGCTTCGTGCTTCTCGCCCATGCGCGGCAAAGTGCGAATTTTTCCTTCCCGTGCCAGCTTCTCCACGCCCTCAAGGTCGCTGACCTGATAGGCGCTCCAGATCAAAGCAATCGTCTTCGGTCCCAGGCCTTGAATTTTGAGCAGCTCCAGCATCGAAGGCCTATATTTCTTGAGCAGCTCGGCATGCGCTTCGATGTGGCCGTCCTTGAAAAGCATCACCAGATTCGCCTGCATACCCTTGCCAATGCCCTGAATCTCAAGAAGCTTTTTCGGTTCCGAAACCAGATCGGCCACCTGCTGCGGCAACGCTTCAATGGCCTCGGCGGCGTTGCGATAGGAGCGTACCCGAAACGAATCCTGCCCATCGATTTCCAGCAGATCGGCAGTCTCGTAGAGAAGCGTGGCGATGGCTTTGTTGTCCATGCAGGGATTTCACCCGAGGCAATGATTGTAATGGCAATGATTGTAACGCTCAGGAAGCAGAGCAGCAGGGAGTTGGCAGGGGCTGGAATACACAATGAGCCCGAGCATCGTGGGAACAGACAGGTCCGCAAGCGCGAGCTTCGAAAACGGCTTCGATCAGGCGGTCTTGGTTACATTGGCCGCCTGCGGCCCTTTTTGTCCTTGAACAATCTCAAACTCCACCTGATCGCCCTCCTGCAGGCTCTTGTAGCCTTCAGTGGTGATGGAGCTGTAGTGGATGAATACATCCGGTCCATCTTCGCGGCCGAGGAAGCCATATCCCTTGGCGTTGTTGAACCACTTGACGGTGCCTTTCAATCGTTCCACGTGCGCCCCTCCCTCTTTGCGGATTTCCCCGAAAAAGACGCAATTCCAGGGAGCCGCAAAAATGTGTAGGAATTGTGCTGCTCACTGGGAGGACTGTCAAGGCTTGGCATCACATGGCTGCGGTTGTTGTCAGCGTCTTCAGGACGCGGGGAATCACGGAAAGGTTACGTGTGGCCCTGGCTACCGCGCGGGCTGGCCCGTCTGCGCCAGCCACAGGATGCCGCAGATCGTCTTGGCATCGCGGATGCGGCCGTTCAGCGCCATCCGCTTTGCCTCCGACAAGGGGACAAGACTGGTTGCGATCCTCTCGTCCGCCTCCGGCTGGGCTTTGCCCGCCTGAAGACCCCGAGCCATGTAGATCGTCATCGTTTCGTCAAGAAATCCAGGGCTCACGTAGAAATGGAGAATTCTCTTCCACTGGCGGGCACGGTATCCGGTTTCCTCCAGTAATTCCCGCTTCGCCGCCGTGATCGCGGTTTCGCCGTCGTCGATGCGTCCCGCGGGCAGTTCCCACATCATCGACTGCGCGGCGTGGCGATACTGGCGCTCGAGCAGGATCCTCGGCTCCGCTCCTTTCCCGGTGCGTGTCGGTTCTTCGACCGCCAGCACAACAATCGATCCTGAATGCCGGATCACATCGCGGCGAGCGCGTACGCCCCCCGGTTCTTCCACGTCATCGGTCGTGACGCTAAACACCGGTCCCCGATAACTGACCCGGGAAGAAAGCACGCGGGCCTTCGATCTCGTTCCTGCCGATTTCGCCATTAGACCAATATAAAGGTCTCAGGTCTCCGGTGTCAGGGAATTCCAGAGCGGGTCTTTTCCTGACACCTGACACCCGACACCTGGGACCTGCTATTCTGCGCCGGTGAGCCGAAGACCTGCGACCCCAAAGCCCACCATATCCATCGTCGGAGCCGGACGCCTGGCAACTTTCCTGGCTGCGGCCTTGCGCGACGCCGGTTTTACGATCACCGAGATCGTCGCGCGAGATTCGCCCCGCTCACTCCGGAGTGCGCGCACCCTTGCCGCGAGAGTAGGCGCGCAGCCCGTCACCGCAAGTTCCGCCGCGCTCGATGCCACTTTGCTTTGGCTGTGCGTGCCTGATCGTGAGATTCGCGCCGCCGCGTCGGCTCTGGCGCGGAATCTCACGGCCAATCGCGCCGCTGCCAAGAAGGGAGGGTCGCGCTTTGCCTTCCACTCCAGCGGAGCGCTGCTCAGCCGCGAACTGGCGCCTCTGCGGAAGGCCGGCACAGCGGTCGCGTCGGTGCATCCGCTGATGACGTTTGTGGCCGGCGCGCATCCTTCGTTAGCGGGCGTGCCCTTTGCGCTCGAAGGGGATCCCGCAGCAACCCGAGTGGCGCGGCGAATTGTCGGCGAAATAGGCGGCGAGAGTTTCTTATTGCCAGCGTCGCGTAAAGCCGCCTACCACGCATGGGCCACGATGACTTCGCCTTTGTTGCTGGCATTCCTGGTGACGCTCGAAGAAACAGCCCGCGCCGCCGGACTCACGCCGCACGACGCGCGCCGCAAAAGCCTGCCCATCATCCGGCAGACTTTGGCAAACTACGAGCGCCTCGGCCCAGCGCGGTCTTTCAGCGGCCCATTGGTTCGAGGAGACGCGGAGACAGTTGCCAAACACCTGGCAGTGCTGGAGAAACACGCAGGAGCAAGCAAGGTATACGTAGCATTGGCGCAAGCCGCGCTGCGCGGCCTGCCGGTAAAAAATCGCGATGGGCTCAGTCGGTTGTTGCGGGTTCGCTGACGGCGACTCAGTGCTGCCCCTTGCCGCTCGTAAACAAGTGTCCCAGCTTCTCTCGCTTCGTCTTCAAGTAGTCTTCCGTATGCTCGGTGGGCGCAATTTCGCAAGGTACCCGCTCGGTCACCTGAATCCCGACGCGTTCGAGCGCCGCGACTTTGTCGGGATTATTCGACAGCAGCCGCACCCGCTTAATATCCAACGCCTTCAGGATCTCCACCGGCATCAGGAACTCGCGCTGATCGGCCTTGAAGCCCAGCCGCTCGTTCGCTTCCACCGTATCCAGCCCGCTGTCCTGGAGCGCATAGGCCTGCAGTTTCGCCATCAAACCAATGCCGCGGCCTTCCTGCTGTTCATAGATCAGCACGCCCGCCCCGGCATGGGCAATCAGCGCCAGCGACAGTTCAAGCTGTTGCCGGCAATCGCAGCGCAGCGATCCAAACACATCGCCCGTCAAACACTGAGAATGGATGCGCACCAGGGGCGATCCGGAGTGCACCTCGCCCATGACCAGCGCCACGGCTTCTTCCGTCTTGGCGCCGTCTCCCGAGGAAGACGCGCGTGTCGTAAACCCGTGAATCAGAAAATGCCCCCAGCGCGTGGGGAAGTCGGCGGATGCTACTTGCTTTACCTTGAAAGAACTCACCCCCAAATTATAGCCTTCGATTTCATATCCTCATTGGTCGTAGGCTCCGATCTATAAGAATGACGATTCTTTGGGAGTGCAACGCCGCGCGGTCGGCAAATTTACCATCGCGCGTGTGTAGCCGAAATCAAGCAACGGCTGCTAAAATCAAACACAACGAAATTTCCCGCCGTATGGGGCTATAGCTCAGCTGGGAGAGCGCATCGTTCGCAACGATGAGGTCGTCGGTTCGATCCCGACTAGCTCCACCAAATTTCCAAGCACTTGCAAAGGGATGGGCTGGGCGGCATCCCCAGAATCGTCGCATGTTCTCTAACCTGGGCTGCACAGGGCTATGATTGCGCGCAGCATGGCGCGAATCTCTGGTACAACTCGGCCCTAAGAAATCCTGTCACCTTTGGGATCGGGTGGGATGGTTGCGGCCGACTTTCCAGCGCAATGTGCAATTGTTTGCGCCCGCAAACTCATGTATCAAAACATGAAGGTTCCACACGACATTCTCCGTTGCTTTGTCGCAAACTAACTAGTAAACTTCGTCTCGTTGTAGCTGTTTTGCGGCGAATCTCCCCTCTGGAATCTCCCCCCTCGGAAAACCTCTCCCTTCCTGAAATGTCGCCGGTAAGAAACTGCAATTCTGGCATCATCTCCGAGGTTCTATGAGCGCCGCTGTCGCCATCACACGTACATTTGCATCTGCGTCTATCTCCGAGCGGGTTTTCCGCCTTCTCCTTGCAGCGCTTGTTGTGATCGGCGCAAGCTTGAGTCTGTTCGCGCAGGACATTACCGTCTCGCCGGCAACCCTTACGTTTGCGAAGCAGACGGTCGGCAACACGAGCGCGGCAAAGCTCGTGACCGTTGCGAATAAAGAGAAAACAGCATTTACATTGACGAGTATTACGCCCACCGGAGACTTCGCCATCGCGAGTAACACGTGCGGTGCGAGTCTCGTCGCCGGTGCCACTTGTAAAATCGGTGTGACGTTCTCCCCGACGGCAGCGGGCGCGCGCGTCGGCACGCTGACAATCGTCGATAGTGCGTCCAACAGCCCGCAAACTGTGAATCTCAGCGGCACAGGCTCCGTAGCCGCCACGCTTTCTCGCGACAGTGTGACCTTTGCCAGCCGCACCATCGGAACAACCAGTGCGTCTTCCACGGTCACGTTAACCAACCACCTCGCTACTTCCTTGGATATAACGACGATTGCTGCGACCGGAGACTTCGCAGTGGCCAACAACACCTGCGCTCCCAGTGTTGGCGCCGGGCTGAAATGCACCGTCGGCGTAACGTTCACGCCTACGGAAGTTGGCACACGTTCAGGCGTGCTCACAATTGGCTACGCCGCCTCGGGCGGTCCGAGCGTGGTGAATCTGCAAGGTACCGGTAATGTGACTGGCCTGAAGTCGATTGCCGTTACACCCACTAATCCTTCGATAGCTTCGGGGACCACGCAGCAATTTGTCGCCACCGGCCAGTTCAGCAACGGCAGCGGCGCGAATCTGACAAATGCGGTTACCTGGAGTTCGGCGACCCCGGGTGTGGCGTCAATTGGTGCGACGGGACTCGCGAGCGCGATTGGTATTGGGCAAACGGCGATTAAAGCCGCCTCGGGCGCGATCACCGGTTCGACTACGTTGGCCGTCACTTCAACGAGCACCTACACGATCGGCGGGACGATCTCGAGTCTTTCGGGATCGGGGCTGGTGCTGCAGGATAATGGCGGCAACAACCTGGCGGTTGCGTCGGGTGCAACATCGTTCGCGTTCAGTACGCCAATCCCGAGTGGCGGCGCGTATAGCGTCACGGTTCTGACGC
>PLUW01000040.1 GCA_003162935.1 Acidobacteriaceae bacterium | reverse complement strand
CAAACCCTGTACTATACTAATCGCCCCTATGAAGGTGTTTGTCATCGTTCCCGCAGCCGGACTGGGCACGCGCATGGCCCCGCCCGCGCCACAAAGCTCGAAAAAGAAGGCTCGCAGCAAACAGTTCAAGGAGTTGGGCGGCATTCCGATCCTCGTCCACACTCTGCGCAAGTTCGCCGCCGTTCCCGCCGTTCATGAAATCATCGTCGCTCTGCGCCACGATGAAATTGCGCCCTTTCGCGCCCAGGTCGAAAAGCAATTTCCCGAGATCCTCGCCAAACGTTTGCAGTTCGTTGAAGGCGGCGAGCATCGCCAGGATTCTGTCGCCGCCGCTCTCGCCCAAACCGCCGCCGGTCCCGACGATATCGTCCTCGTGCATGATGCCGTGCGCCCCTTTGTAACTCCCGACATCATTGCCCACGTAATCGAGGCCACGCAAAAACATGGAGCCGCCATCGCCGGCTGGCCCGCCGTCGACACCGTCAAACAAGTGGAACGCACCGCCGAAGGCGCCCTCGTCAAAGCCACCCTCCCGCGCGCGGGCATCGTCATGGCCCAGACCCCGCAAGGCTTTCGCTACGCCATCCTGAAACAGGCCTTTGACGATGCGGCAAAGGACGGTTTTCTGGGCACCGACGAAGCCTCGCTGATCGAGCGCGCCGATCTGCCCGTGGTCGTAGTTATGGGTTCGCCCCAGAACATAAAAATCACCACCCCTGCCGACATGGAACTGGCGGAGTTCTATTTGAAAACCACAGGCAGTTAATGTTTTTTGGAGGGAGAACGGCTTTTTGGCTGCGGAAAAACTCTGATTCAAGCAGGTGTTGGGAAGGGCACGACTTCAGTCGTACCGCATGGAGCCAATAAAGACGAGGGCTTTAGCCCCTGAGGNNAGAATCGGCGGCCTGACTCTGCCCCACGATAAAGGCCTGGGCGGCCACTCCGACGGAGACGTCCTCCTCCACGCCATCACCGATGCCCTGCTCGGCGCCATCGCCGGCCCCGACATTGGATCGCTGTTCCCGCCCTCCGACCCGCAGTGGAAAAACGCCGATTCCGCTGTCTTCCTCCGCGAAGCCTTGCAGCGCGTCAAGTCCGCAGGCTACCAACTGGTGAACCTGGATTCCACGCTGATCCTGTCCACCCCAAAAATCGGCCCCCACGCCGACGCCATCCGCAAACAAATATCCAAGTTATGCGGAATCCCCGAAGACTGCGTGGGGATCAAGGCCAAAACACCGGAAGGAATGCCCACCGAAAACGCCGCCATCGCAAACGTCGCGGTTTTACTGAAACGCAGTTAGCTTCAACAGAATTGTCACGTGTTGCTCTCCGCCCGCCGCGCCCGAGCCGCCTCCACAAACGCCCGAAAAATCGCATGCGCCGATTCTGCCACCTCCGGCCCATCATGCACGCTTCGCTCCGGATGCCACTGCACCGCGAGCACAAAATGTTCCGGCGTCGTTCCTTCTAAAGCCTCGACAACTCCGTCATCCGCGCACTGCGCCACCACGCGCAACCCCTCGCCCGCCGCGTCCGCCGACTGATGATGCGAAGAATTCACCGCCACCGGCTTCGTTGCGCCAACAATCCCCGCCAGCCTCGACCCCGGCTCGATACGAACCGTGTGCGCCTTCTCGACCGCGCGTCCGGCGCTGTGATTGATCTTGGAATGGACACCCTTCGAATCGCCCATCGCCGACTCGACATCCTGCACCAGCGAACCCGACCGATACACATTCAACGATTGCAGCCCATAGCAAATGCCGAGCACCGGCTTGTGCAACTTGTAGGCATCCGCCAGCAGCACCGAGTCAACGCGGTCGCGCTTCGCGTCCGCGGGAGCCGTCTTCTCGTGCCGCTCCGCCCCATACTTCCGCGGATCGAGGTCCGCGCGGCTGCCCGGCAGCAGAACCCCGTCGCAGTGCTCGATCTGCTTCATCACCTGCGCCGGAGTCAGGTCCAGTTCAATGCGCACCGGCTCGCCGCCCGCCCCGCGGACCGCGTTCTCATACTGCGGCAAAGCCCGCTCGGCATACTCGCGATCGCCCGAATGCGGCACCGGAATGGCAATGCGCGGCGCATGGTTTTTCGGGTCGCCCATGCTCAACTCACCCGCGCGATCCCGTCCAGCGCCTTCCGCTGCCGGTAGTTCCGAATCTCCATCCCCAGTGACAGCGCCAGCACGATCGCGCCCGCCGTAATCGCGCACGGAAACGCAATGTGCCGGTAGGCAAACGTCAGGTTGGGCGCAATGTGTTTTATCTGCGAGTACACCACCGTCCCCAGGATACTCAGCAACAACGCCACCGCAAACGTCAGCAGGGTGAACAGAAAGGTCATCGCGAATACACGCACCGGAATCCCAACCCAGCGCGGCCCCGCGGAATTCGTCTTCGCCATGCTTTTAGGCTACACCAACCCTGCCAACCATCGCGACGGCTCACAAGAGTCTTGGTTGCAAAGGAGAAATTCGGGAACGAATGAAGACTCCGACTCGTGTCCTATAGCGAACGACACGGACTGCAGGAACGCCGTCGGCGCGGCCGATAAGGCTGAATCAGGACGTAAGCTCGTCCAACTGGTTTTGCCGCTTGCTGTATGATTTCGTCCTACGGTTTTTCAACAAATGAGGTGCCGTTCATGTCACGCAAGCCCGTGGTCCTATTGTTCCTGGCCACATTGGTAGCAGCTCCAGCAATTCCACAGACAGCGATTGCTCAGAACGCGATCGCGAAGACCGCGGTTGCGCAAAGGACGGCCTCGCAGGCTGTCGGCCCCGCGCTTGGCATTCCAAGCACCGCGATCGCCATCAACTCGCCCACGCCCCTGTCGCAGCGCGTCGTGCACTACGCCATCGACGCCAAGTACGACCCCAAGACCCACGCACTCGACGCCCAGGAAACCCTCACCTACCACAACCTCACCGGCCAGGCGCTCGACACGTTTCCCTTCCACCTTTATCTCAACGCCTTCCAGCCCACCTCCACCTGGATTCGCGAGACCAAACGTGATGGCACCCGCGACGTCTCGCTCGAAGAGTGGGACAAAAAGAACTACGGCGCAGAAGAAATCCAGCGTTTCGAAGTCGTCCTACCAGGAACCGCCCCAGCGGATCTGACCGCGCAGCTCAAGTTCATTCAGCTTGACGACGCCAACAAGGACGATAAGACAGTCGTTCAGATCCATCTGCCGCGGCCGATTCCTCCCAACGGCTATGTCCAGTTCAAAATCGCTTTCCACGATCAGTTTCCCCAAACCTTGGAGCGCACCGGCTGGAAGCGGGATTTCCTGCTCGCCGGTCAGTGGTTCCCCAAAGTTGGCGTCTGGTGGCACGGAGCCTGGAACTGCCATCAATTTCACGGCGCCACCGAATTTTTCGCCGACTTCGGCGTCTACGATGTGAAGATCACCGTCCCTCAATTTGAGGTCGTCGGAGCCACCGGCCTCGAAGTGGACAACGTCGACAATCCCGATGGCACCAGGAGCGTCACCTATCACGCCGACGACGTGCATGATTTTGCCTGGACCGCCAGTCCCCACTACAAGGTGTACGAAGACACGTTTGTCGGCAGCATGGGTCCCGTGAAGCTGAATATCATGATGCAGCCCGCGCACGTCGATCAGGAAGAGCGCCACGCCCGCATCCTCAAGCAGAGTCTCGACCACTTTGAGCGCTGGTACGGCCCCTACCCCTACAAGACGCTGACCCTGGTTGACCCCGAAGTGGACTCGGCCGCCGAAGGCATGGAGTATCCCACCTTCATCACCGGCGGCACGAATTGGTGGATGCCGAAAGGGATCTATTTGCCCGAGGTGGTCGTCGAGCATGAATTCGGCCACCAGTATTGGTATGGCATGGTCGCCACCAACGAATTCGAAGACGCCTGGATGGACGAAGGCATCAACAGCTACACCGAAGTGAAAGTTCTCGACGACATTCTTGGTCCGCGCACCTCGATCTTCAATCAGTGGGGATTCACCATGGGCGAGCGAGAGTTGCAGAGGCTGAGTTATGTCGGCGTGGCCGATCTCGACCCCATTGCCCGCAATGGATGGGAGTATGCCAACTACAGTTCGTACGGTGGAATCACCTACGGCAAAACCGCATCCGTCCTACTCACCCTCGAAGGCATCATCGGCGAAGACACCATGCGCAAGGCGATGCACACCTACTTTATGCGCTACCGCTTCACCCATCCCACCAAGGAAGATTTTCTAAGAACGATTGAGGAAGTTTCCGGCAAAGACCTGCGCTGGTATTTCAACCCCGCATTCTATGGGACCCAAGTGCTCGACTACGATGTGCTGAAAGTAGCATCCACGCCCGTCGATTGGTACAAGGACAACAAAGATAAAAAAGAAGAAAAGAAGGGCGAGACTGAGTACCAGTCGGAAGTCTTGATCCACCGCAAAGGCGACTTCATCTTTCCCGTCGAGATCGCGATCGCCTTCGATAACGGCGAAAGGCTCCGCGAACATTGGAACGGCGGCGACGTCAAGGACCGCTGGATTCGATTCACCTATAAGAAAAAGGCCAAGGTCGAGACCGTGGAGATCGATCCCGATCACAAGATCCAGATCGACCGCGACAACTTCAACAACAGCCATCGCGTCGAACCCGATGGCAGTGCAACAAGCAAACTCACGAACTATTGGACCTTCATGACCCAACTCTTCGCCCAATTCCTGGCGTGGTGGATGGTATAGGAGCGAAATCGTATGAACGAAAAATCAGGTCTTCTTGCCACCGGAGCCGCCATCGTCGGCCGCCACAAGCGTTACATCGTCTGGTTTTTTATACTGAATCTCGTTTTGGCTCGCATGGGCGCCTCTGCCTTCCGAGTACAGGCTGGCCACTTGCTCGATCACAGCCTCCATGCCGATGGTCTGCTGCGTGGTTTCGACTGGGGCATCGTTGGAGAACTGCTGAGCAATCCGGGCTTTGGCTCGACTGAGGCGGTGACCACCCCCGGCATGATTCTGGCCGCTTTGTTCGCTGTGGTGACTCTAGTTATTCTGCCTGGCGTTTTTCTCGGCTATGCGTCCCTCTATCGCATCTCGCGGCAGGAGTTCTTTCGTGCCTGCGGACAAAACCTGTGGCGCTTTGTTCGCCTCGCGATTTTGTTTGCCATCGTTGCCGGCATCGCCGCCGGAATACTCCATGGAATTTTTCACGCCCTGGCCAAACTCGCCGATGCGAGTTCTTACGAGAAGCTGCCCTTCTATGTTCACTTGATCGGCTTCACTCTGATTTTCCTCGTGCTCACGAAGATCCGCATATGGTTCGATCTCGCGGAAGCGGACGTGGTAGTCAGCGATCAGCTTGCGGTGCGCAAGTCGCTGTTTAAATCGATTCGTCAATTCCGCGCCCAGCGCTTCCGTCTGCTGGGCGCGTATGTGGCGATCTCGATGGTTGCGCTGCTCGTGCTGGCCATCGGAGTCTGCGTCTGGAACGTAGCCGTCCCGTCGGCCAGCATATGGGGAGCGTTTCTAATCAGTCAGCTTATCCTCTTGCTCCTGCTGGCCGCCCGTTTCTGGCAACGCGCGGTAGCCGTATCGTGTCTGCTCAGAAGCCGGGGCTAAGACCCTTCGCCCTGCCGACTCCATTGGCGCCATACGCTACAATACCCAAATGCCGGAAAGCGCATCCGCGATCACCCGCAGCCCCGCGGAGATCGTACAAAACAACCCCGTTTCACAGGCCGCCAACGGCATCTGCTACGCCCGCTCGGGCGAGATCACCATTGCCGACAACGATCTGGAGCGCATGATTGCCGCGGTTCCGGTGTCGGTCGCTTCCGCGCTCAACCGCAAGGCCTACTACTTTGTCCCCCTCACCGTAACCCAGGGCGAAGACACCGTCATCGCCGATCGCTACGACGTCGCCCTCAGCGACAACGCCGTTTGCCACCGCAACTTGGATCTCGGCGATGCCCAGTGTGTTTTCATCTCCACCCGTTTGATGGACGACAAATTTTCCGTCGCCTTCGAGTTCTACATCAACGTCGGCCACGCGCTCGTCGAGCGCGCGGGAGTATCGCAGGCTTTCGCCGACCTGGCCTGGCAGCAAGCCGAGTCCGGCGTGCGCGGCGAGACCTCGATGGATGCCTGGGAGGCGCGCAAATTCGCCACCGCCCACGGCCCCGACGCCGAGAAATACAAGAACGAGTACCTCGCCTCCAGCTTCGCGGATGCGATTTCCATCTATTTGCTCGCCGTCTATCTCGACGTCGATTACTACGATCTCCGCGAGCGCGACTACCCGCTGCTGGCCCCCGCCGCCATGGCCGAACGCCTGCGCAAGATCGCCGAGATCTTCCCGCCCAATCCCGGGTTCGAATTCAACATTTACTACCGGCGGCGGTCATAGGTGGCTGGCAAAAGATTGAAGCAACCCGCTTGATGGAGAGCCAGCCGCCCCCGCCCGGCGGCATTGGAACCGCGCCAGTACACTTCCCCCACCTCCGTACCCTTGGCGCTTGCGAGGTTCCGGCTTATGCTGGAAGAGATCCGAAAGTTGGGTTTCGTCTTCATGATCTCGCTTCGTCTCTACACGCTCGCGCTTGGAACAATCGCCGTTGCCCTAGCCAGCTTTGCCCTCCTGCGGCGAAAACCGAGGAATCCGGACGAGATCGAACACGAACGCCGCACTTGGCTGAATACGACCGGCCGCATCACCGACGGCACCGTGATTGATGTCCAGGAAATCACGACCGTCCTGAACCGCCCCGCCACCATGCTGATTTATCAATATGACGTCGCCGGCGTCTCCTACGAAGCCTCGCAGGATGTCACCTATCTGCGCCAGTGGATCAATCTCCATTCCTGCCGCTTGGGACTGCACACCTCGGTGAAGTACGACGCCCGCAACCCGGGCAATTCCATGGTGATCGCCGAAGGCTGGATCGGCCTGCGCCAATAAAATGAAAAGTTTGGGATGGAGCGTTGGGCGTCGCCGCCCGGCCAGGGCGCTCTAGGGATCGTCTGATTAAGTTCTGGTGGCATGGCTTAGAGCCATGCCCTTTCAAAGCTCTCCCAAAAGCGACGACTCTAGTTGCAGCCTACGCCGTTGGTGATGGCGGTCAGGACGTTGGCGGCGGCTTTTAGCGTTTTGCTGTAACAGTATCCTTTGGAGTCGGAAGCGAAATAGCTTTGCGCGCTGGATTGGTTGGCGTTGCCGGTGATGTAGCCTTCGGAACTGATATACAACGTGTCGGTCGGAGTCACGCGGTTCTTGACCAGGCTGAAGTAGGTGGGCTGCCCGTTGTGACGCTGCTCCTGATCTCTCTCGAAGTACTGGTTGATCGAGGTAGTTTGCGTATAGGAGCCGTCGGAGTTCACGACAAAGGCGTAATCGAGGGTGAGCGGCCAAGTGTGGTTGACGGTGTTGACGGTGGTTCCGGATTGATTCTTGGTGGTAACCACGGAATGGATGGTGGTGTTTTGTTTGACGTTCTGTTCGTCGAGCGCGGGCTGGATCTTGAAGGACTGCAGGTTGGAGAAGTTGATATTCTGGGCGACGGTTGTAGTGACGGTGCCATGGGAGGTGTTGACGTATCCGGAGATCTGGAAGTTGTGGCCAGAAGTTGTGTTGACGGTGCCCGAGACGTTTCCGTTGGGCGCGGTGTGGAGATTTGTGGTGATGTTGGGAGCGGGCACGGCAAGCGTGTTGCCGGTGACGGCTCCGCTAACCAGCGTGGAACCGCTATCGAGATAGAGCAGGAGCGTGGCGGTCGCGGAGAAATAACTGTCGGCGTTGAATACGCTCAGAGCTATGGTATGGGGTTGACCGTCATCCAACAGCGAGGCGAAGGGAGTCAGATTGACGCGGTAGGGCTTGAAGTTCAAGGTCTGGACGCCAGGAATTGGAATCCAGAGTTCGGGGTCGATGCCGCCGGTGAAGATCCAGGGGTAGACTGGGGCGACGCCGGCGGGGTTGCCGTCGATGGTGACTTCGGACTCGCGGAACGCAGTGTTGCCGCAACTTTCCAGTTCGCCAGCAAGGTCGCTGGGAACGCAGAAATACCAGAATTCGTCGGTCGACTGGCCTTGGGCAAAGACATCGAGGAATGCGCTCTCGATGTTGGTGGGAAGAGTCAAAGTCTGTTCGAGCAGGCTGGTCGTGGTATTGAGGGCGACGGTGCCGCCGGTGGGGCCTCCGGAGAAGGCGATGACCTGGTCGGCGGTGCTGGGCGGTTGCTGATTCGGCGCCAGCGGGTAGAAGAGCACTTCGGCGGAGCCGTAGAGGATGCCGGTGTAGGTGCTGTTCACAATGTTGAAAAGATCGACGGTGCCGTCCTGGGGAACGGTAAAGATGGAACTGTAGTCTGTGAGGTCGCGCTCAATGCGCCAGTGGCGGCCCTCGCCGGGTTGATCCTCGGCGGTCGTACCGAAATAGACGTTGGTGGGGCCGATCCAGATGTTGGCGGTGCGGTCGTATTGAATCCCGGCGGTAATGGAGAAATTGGCTTGCAGAATGACGGCGGCCCAGGGACCGGGACAATCGGCGGGCGGGGTGTAGGTGAAGCTCTCGGGAGCGTAAATGTTGAATTCGAATCCGCTAAAGAGTTGCACCGTGCAGGGGGTGGTATTCGGATGCGGCACGGGTGGATCGGCGGTGGCGGTGTTGCCGGAGCCGATGGTCTGGGCGGTGGCGAAGGCGGAAAGGAATACGAGCAGCACGGCAAGCGTGACGGCGAATTTCGAGAACGGGGTGGGCATTGTGGCCTCCTGGTGCGGTGTAGACACTTGCAGGATCGGAATGGTCTGCGCGGCGAAAAGCCGCTCTGGTAGAGGAGTTTAGTCAGGGTAGGAGCGGGTGTCAAGGCGGAAGAACCGTTCACCACCGAGTCCGCAAAGGAATACTAGCGGAAAGCCGGGAACTGGGAGGGACTAGTGTTCAGAACACGATTTGCACGCGACATTGTTACGGAGTTTTTGCCGCCGGGGCGAGTTTTGAAAACGCAGCGGGCGATCGTCCTGTGCGATGGGATGCCTTCGATTCCTCGGAAGCAGCCGTTCGCGGAATTTCTGTCTGCGAAGGGATATTGGGTGTTTTATCCGCGCTATCGGGGGGCTTGGGAGAGTGGCGGCGAATTTCTGGAGCGGTCTCCGCACATGGATATTCTGGATGTAGTCGGCGGGTTGGCGAGAGAGTTTCGCGAGCTGGCGTTTGGGCGGCGATTTCGGCTGTGCGCAGATGAGGTGTTCGTGATTGGAGGCAGTTTTGGCGGGGCGGCGGCGATTCTTTCGTCGCTGGATCCTCGAGTGAAAAGGGTGGTGGCGAATTGTCCGGTGGTGGATTGGGGGATTTTGCCGCGAGAGCAGAAGAAGGAGACTTCGAATCCCAGCTATGCAGCATATCTTCGGGCGGCGTTCGGGGAGGGGTATCGGCTCTCGGAACGGAATTGGAAGAAGCTGTTGGACGGGAAGTTTTATAACCCAATGTACCGGGCGGCGGAAGTTGATGCGACGAAGGTCATGATGTTTCATGCGCAGGACGATCCTTATGTTCCGTATCGATCGGTTCAGAAATTTGCGCGGGTTACGGGAGCGCGGTTGAAGCTGTTGCGGCGGGGTGGGCACTTGAGCACGGATTTGATTGTGCGGAAGTATTGGGCGCGGATTCGGGAGTTTTTTGAGCAGTAGCAATCTTGCTGATGGGCGACGGCGAGGAGTTTATGTGGCGCGGACACGCGGACACGAATGTCCGCGCCACAGGAGCTACTTCTTTATTGAGGATTGGTAGCGTTTGTTGATTTCTTCCCAGTTGACTACGTTCCACCAGGATTGGAGGTACTCGGGGCGGCGGTTGTTGTATTTGAGATAGTAGGCGTGCTCCCAGACATCGTTGCCGAAGATGGGATGGAGGCCTTGGGAAATGGGGCTGTCTTGATTCGGAGTGGAAATGATTTTTACTTCGCCTTTACCATCGCCGGCAAGCCAAACCCATCCGCTGCCGAACTGACCTACGCCGGCGGTGTTGAATTTTTCCTGGAAGGTTTTGAAGTCGCCGAAGGTCTTCTTGATTACCTCGGCGATGGGTCCGGTGGGATCGCCGCCGCCGTGGGGCTTCATGATGTTCCAGAACATGGTGTGGTTCACGTGGCCTCCGCCATTGTTGCGGACGGCGCCCCGGATGTCTTCGGGGATGGCGTTGAGGTCGCGGATCAGGTCTTCCGCAGATTTCTTGTGCAGTTCGGGATGCTTGTCGAGGGCCGCGTTGAGGTTCTTGACGTAGGCGGCGTGATGCATGTCGTGATGCAAGTGCATCGTTTTTTCGTCGATGGTGGGTTCGAGCGCCGTGTAGTCGTACGGCAGGGGGGGTAGTTCATGTGCCATTTTCAGTTCCTCCAAAACTTGTGCCATTTTTCTTTTCCTCCAAAGCGTTAGAGATGACGGGGTACGGAGGAAAGATTCAGGCGGGACGGGCCAGGTTGTCTTGGCGGCCCCATATATTTGTAACATTTCGAGGCGCTGGCCGCTTCGGGTGAAGCTTTCCTCAGACGGTGCTGGTGTGATTTTGTTATTGTCGCTGAGAGCGTTCCTGGGGCGCGGTGTGAGGGGATATGGGACTGATTGACGTTGTGTTCGGGCGGCCGCTGGCTTCGTCGGAGGACGCGGGGCAGCGGATTACGGCTACGCAGGGGATCCCTACATTTGGGCTGGATGCTTTGAGTTCGGCGGCATACGGTCCGGAGGCGGCTTTGACGATTTTGCTGCCTTTGGGATTGGTTGGGATCCGATATGTGGTGCCGCTGACGTTTGCGGTGATCGCGCTGCTGACGATCGTTTATTTCAGTTATCGGCAGACGATCGCGGCGTATCCGAATGGCGGGGGATCGTACACGGTTGCGCGCGAAAACCTGGGCAGCGGGGCTGGGTTGCTGGCGGGCGCGGCGCTGATGATCGATTACCTGCTGAATGTGGCGGTGGGGATTTCGGCGGGAATTGGAGCGCTGGTATCGGCAGTGCCTTCGTTGCTGCCGCACACGTTGGCTCTGTGTTTGGTGGTGCTGGTTCTGTTGACGGTAGTGAATCTGCGGGGAGTGAAGGAGGCGGGATCGGCGTTCATTGCTCCCACGTATTTGTTTGTGGGGACTTTGGTGGTGGTGATTGCGGTCGGGCTTTATAAGGTGATCGTTTCGGGGGGACATCCCGTGGCAGTGGCGGCGGCGGCCGCGCAGGCTCCGGTGGGATTGCAGGCGGTGGGAGTTTGGATTCTGGTGAAGGCGTTCGCCTCGGGGTGCACGGCTCTGACGGGAGTGGAGGCGGTAAGCAACGGGGTGCAGGCGTTTAAGGAGCCGGTGGTTGCGGCGGCGCGGCGGACGTTGGCGGCGATCATCGCGATTCTGATTGTGCTGCTGGGGGGAATTGCTTTGCTGGTGAAGTACTACGGGATTATGGCCACCGATCCTGGGGCGGCGGGATATCAGAGTGTGCTGTCGTTGTTGACGGCGGCGGTGGTGGGCAAGGGAATTTTTTACGATCTGACGATGTTCTCGGTTTTGCTGGTGCTGTGTTTGTCGGCGAACACTTCGTTTGCGGATTTTCCTCGGCTGTGCCGGATGATCGCTCGGGACGATTATCTTCCGCATTCTTTGGCGGGGCGGGGAAGGCGCCTGGTGTTCTCGCAGGGGATCTGGGGTTTGGCGATTCTGGCGGCGCTGCTGCTGATTCTGTTTGGGGGCGTGACGGACCGGCTGATTCCTTTATTTGCGGTGGGAGCGTTTCTGGCTTTCACGTTGTCGCAGGCGGGGATGGTGGGACACTGGCGGCGAGTGGAGCCAGGAGCGTGGCATGCAATCCTGGTGAACGGGATCGGAGCTTTGGCTACGGGAATCACGGTGGTAGTGATCCTGGTGGCGAAGTTTGCCGCCGGGGCTTGGGTGGTGGTGTTGCTGTTGCCGACGGCGCTGGTATTTATGGGGCGCGTGCGGCGTCATTATGAACTGACTGACGAAGAAGTAGCGCTGAAGGGTGGGGTGGCTTTGAGCGCGGAAAATATGGCGCCCCCGATTGTGCTGGTTCCGGTGGATCGATGGAATGCGGCGACGGAGAAAGCGCTGCAATTTGCTTTGACTTTGTCTCCGGATGTGCAGGCGGTGCATGTGACGTGCGAGACGGATGAGGGGCGTCCGCCGTGGGANNTCGCCGTTTCGGCTGGTGGTGCATCCGATTGTGGATTATGTGTTGAAGGTGGAGAAGGAGAATCCAGGGCGGACGATTGCGGTGGTGATTGCGTCGATGGTGGAGCGGCACTGGTATCACTATTTTCTGCACAATCAGCGGGGGCAGATGCTGACGGCGCTGCTGCTGCTGGGCGGGGATGAGCGGATCAATATTGTGAATGTGCCGTGGTATTTGAAAGCGTAGTCGCCAGTAACCAGTTGTCAATTAATGCAAACCAACTCCGATTCACTGGCACCTGCCAACTGGCAGGTGGCAACTGGCTGTGGTAGCATCGGGAGTTTCGCAGGGGATGTTGGGCTGGCCTGTAGCCTGTTCTCTTCATTATTCCGGGTTTCCGGATTTCGGGCCTTTTCACCCTTCCTGTAAGCCTGCGGAAGGAGACAACCCGTGAAAGTTTACGATGCAAGCAATCTCCGCAACCTTGCCCTGATCGGACACGGGCATGCCGGAAAGACCACACTCGTGTCCGCCATGCTCTATACGGCTGGAGGCGCGCCGCGCCTCGGACGAGTCGATGACGGCTCGGCCATCACCGACTACGACGAAGAAGAGATCGCGCGGAAGATGTCGATTGCGACCGGGCTGGCTTTTGTCGAGTGGGGCAAGCCGGATGCCAAGGTCAAGATCAATCTGCTGGATACTCCCGGCTTCAATATGTTTGTGCACGAGGCCAAGATGGTGCTGCCGGTGGTGGACGCGGCGCTGGTGGTAGTGGACGGCGTGGCGGGAGTGGAGGTGGTGACGCAGCGCGTCTGGAATTACTGCAACGACGTCGATTTGCCTCGGATGATCGTGGTCAATCGCATGGACCGCGATCGCGCCGATGCCAATCGGGTGCTGGAATCGCTGGTCAACGCCTTTGGCCGCGCCGTTACTCCGCTACAGCTGCCGATTGGGAGCGAGAAGAGTTTTAGCGGCCTTGTCGATCTGGTCCGCATGAAGGCCTACACCTATGAGATGGGTGGAAACGGCAAGGGCAAGGAAGGTCCGATTCCGGCGAACATGGCGGACGCAGCCAAGGAAGCGCACGAAAAGTTGGTGGAGTTGGTGGCCGAGGGCAAGGACTCGCTGATGGAAGAGTTCTTTGAGACGGGGACGATTCCCGAGGAGCATCTAGTTCCGGCGTTGCACGAGGCGATTCGCGAAGACAAACTCTTCCCGGTGCTGTTCACCTCCGGGTTGGGGAATGTCGGCGTGGACGAGCTGATGGACTTTATTGTCGATTACACGCCGGCGGCCAGCGAGCATCACGCCATCACGGGCTGGACGGCGGAGGGCGCCGAACCGACCACGCGTAAGGGCACGGACAACGAGCCTGCTTCGGTGTACGTGTTCAAGACCATGTCGGATGCATTCGCGGGGCGCATTTCTTATTTCAAAGTTTTTTCTGGGGTGCTGAAGAACGATGCCTCGCTGCAAAACTACAACCGGAACACGGTCGAAAAGTTTGCCCACATTTCCTTGATTCAGGGCAAGCAGGCGGTTCCGATTGCGGAGCTGCACGCGGGCGATATCGGCGCGGTGGCGAAGCTGAAGGAAACGCTTACGGGCGATACTTTGGGCGATAAGTCGTCGCCAATCCGGTATGCGGCGGTGCAACTGCCGGAGCCGGCGATTACGTTTGCGATTGAGCCGAAAAGCAGGGCGGACGAAGACAAGCTCGGCGTGGGGCTGCACAAGCTGATGGAAGAAGATGCGATGCTGCGATTTTTTCGCGACCCGCAGACTAAAGAATTCTTGATTGCGGGCACGGGACAGCAGCATATCGAAGTCGTCGTCTCGAAGATGAAGAAACGGTACCACGCCGAAGTGGTGCTGAAGGCGCCGAAGGTTCCGTATCGCGAGACGATTCGCGGCAAGGCCGATGTACAGGGACGGCACAAGAAGCAGACGGGCGGGCACGGGCAGTACGGCGACTGCAAGATCAAAATGGAGCCGCTGCCGCGCGGGGCGGAAGTCGAATTCGAGTTCGTTAACGATATTTTTGGCGGCGCGATTCCGCGGAATTACATTCCTGCGGTGGAGAAGGGAATCAAGGATGCGGCGGCTCGCGGCTATCTCGCGGGATATCCGGTGGTGAATTTTCGCGTGAGCCTCTACGACGGCTCTTACCACGACGTGGATTCGAACGACCTTTCATTTCAGATGGCGGGGCGTATTGCCTTCCGCAAGGCGATGGAGATGGCCAAGCCTACGCTGCTTGAACCGATCATGCACGTAGAGATCTCCATCCCCGACGAGTTTGCCGGGACGATTATGGGCGACCTTAACAGCCGGCGCGGACGCATCCAGGGGATGGATAACAAAGCGGGGAATACGATCGTGAAGGCCGAGGTGCCGATGGCGGAGATGCTCACTTACGGCGCCGATCTTACTTCGATGACGCAAGGGCGGGGCAGCTTCTCAATGGAGATGCACCATTACGATACGGTTCCACAGCAATTGCAGGACAAGATTATTGAGAAGGTTAAGGCGGAGCGGGGCGAGGTGAAGGAAGAAGAAGAGTAGACTCACACGGGAGTTGGCTTCCGGGGCCGGGTTCGTGGTGAACGGGCGAGGACGCCCGTCTCTCCATTATCCAGCGCCTCGGCAAAAAACAGATTCGCCGGTGACGCGGATTCTGGCGTACCATTCCCTTTTAATCTTTATTCGTTCTAGGGAGGCACGGATGCCCATGAGGGGTTCCCTGATCTGCTGCCGCGTTTTCTTCGCTACTCTTGTTCTCATACTCATTCACCAAACTGCAATGACTCAACCTGCTGCGGCTCCGGAAAGTAAGGTTGTGGTGCTGGAGCTGGACCATGTGTCGGTCTGCGGATCGAGTCTGGATACGCTTCGGCAGGCGTTTACGGACGTCGGCATGACTCCGGACTTCGGTGGCCCTCATGGCAACGGCGTTACGCAGATGGCTTTGGTTGGGTTCGACGACGGCACTTATCTGGAGCTGATTGCTCCGATCAAGGCGGGCGTGACGACGGGCTCGGACTGGGCCAAGTTTATGGCGGAGGATGCGGTCCCTTGCGCCTGGGCGGTGGGGACTAACGTTTTGTTGCAGGAAGTGGATCGGCTGAAGAAGGTCGGAATTGCGGTTACGTCTCCGGCGGCGGGCAGCCGGAAGCGGCCGGACGGGATGGCGGTGGAGTGGAAGACGGCGGGCGTCGGTTCGGGAACTCCGGGGTCGGTGCTGCCGTTCATTATTGAAGATGAGACGCCGCGGGCTTGGCGGGTGCAGGCTTCGGCCAGCGTGGCGGGTGCTCCGGTGTCGGGCGTGGAGAATGTGGTACTGGGCGTTAGCAATCTGGATGCATCGATTGCGCTGTTCCGCAAGGCTTATGGATGGTCCGAGCCGGTGATCGAGACGCAGAAGGATTTTGGCAAGCTGGCGTACTTTCCGGGCGAGCCGGTGATTCTGGCGGCGGGCGCGGGGTGGGTGGCGGAGCGAGTGGCGAAGTATGGAGAGTGTCCGGTGGCGTATTTGCTGGCTACGCACGACTTCGCGGCGGCGAGCAAGAAGTACAAGCTCTCGGGCGGCAAGACTTGGTTTGGGCAGAAGGTGGCGTGGTTTGATGCGGGAAAGCTGAAGGGCGTGCGGGTGGGAGTGATTGGGGGGTGAAGTTGTCTAAGCGACCCCTCCACCGGGGCTGAAGCCCCGCGTTGATTGTCAGGTTACGCGGCCCCTTCGGCAAGCTCAGGGCAGGCTCTGAAGGGCCGCTCTTCCACGGTGCTATACACATTTTTTACTGCCGAGAGTTTTTTTGTGCAAGCTGTGGAGTTATAGCTTTCTGAATCCGTTCGAAACCAGGACTTTTCCGCAGTCTGTAAGGCCGCCGTCAAGACAATAGGCGTTACCGCAGCGGTTGTGCCGGGGCTGAGGTTTCGCGGACAGGAGTGTCCGCGCTACAGTAGAACCTCGAACTCAGAACTGCTACCATCGGCTGCAGTGTCTGCCGCTAAAGATAATCCCGCGCTGCACCTCAAAGACCGCCTCGTCTCCGCCGCCTCGGTAGAGGACGATTCTTCCTTTGAGCTCAAGCTGCGGCCGCAGCGGTTGGTGGAGTTCATTGGGCAGGACAAGGTCAAAGAAAATCTTTCGGTCGCAATTGAGGCCGCGCGCAATCGTGGAGAGGCGCTGGATCATGTCCTGCTCTACGGTCCGCCTGGGCTGGGCAAGACTACGCTGGCCAACATTATCGCCAATGAACTTGGGGCGGCGTTTCAGCAGACCTCGGGGCCTACTTTGCAGATCAAGGGCGACCTGACGGCGATCCTTACAAATTTGCGCGACCGGCAGGTGTTGTTTATTGATGAAGTGCATCGGTTGCAGCCGGCGCTGGAGGAGATCCTTTATTCGGCGCTCGAGGACTACAAGCTGGACATCATGATCGGGCAGGGGCCATCAGCGCGGACGCACACGATGGATGTGAAGCCGTTCACGTTTATTGGAGCGACGACGCGGGCGGGGCTGTTGTCGGCTCCGCTGCGGTCGCGGTTTGGGTTGCTGTTGCGGCTGGAGTTCTATACGCATGACGACTTGCGCGTGATCGTGGAGAGGTCGGCTGAGATTTTGGGAGTTGCGATTGATCGTCCGGGGGCGACGGAGATTGCCAGCCGGTCGCGCGGGACGCCGCGCATTGCGAATCGTTTGCTGCGGCGGGTGCGGGACTATGCTCAGGTGCGGGCGGCGGGATCGATCGATCTGCCGACGGCGCAGTCGGCACTTAGCATGCTGGAAGTGGATCGGCATGGGTTTGACGAGGTCGACCGCAAGCTGTTGCTCACCATTATCGAGAAATACCAAGGCGGCCCGGTGGGGTTGAATACGCTGGGGGCGGCGCTGGCGGAGGAGCCGGACGCGATTGAGGAGATTTATGAGCCGTTTCTGATTCAGATTGGATTTTTGAATCGGACTCCGCGAGGGCGGGTGGCGACGCAGCTGGCTTATGAGCATTTTGGGATTACTCCAAATCGGCGGCAGAGTTCGCTGTTCTGAGACATCCCTCCAAAAGCCGTTGACTGCTACGGGTGCACTCCGCGTTACTCTTTTTTCTTTCTGATTGGCTTAGAATCGCTGTGCTGGAGGGAACATGCGCGATGTAATCGCTACGGGGCAGGCTCCGCAGGCCATTGGGCCTTACTCGCAGGCTATTCGGGCGGCGGGGTTGATCTTTACTTCGGGACAGATCGCGATCGACCCCGCGACTTCGCAGGTCGTTGCGGGCGATGTGAGCGCGCAGACGGAGCGGGTACTGAAGAACCTTTCCGCGGTGCTGGCGGCTTCGGGCAGCGGGATGGAGAAGGTTTTGCGCTGCACCGTGTTCCTGAAGAGCATGGGTGATTTCGCAGCCATGAATGAAGCGTACGGGCATTATTTCAAGCAGGCGCCGCCGGCGCGATCGACGGTGGAAGTGGCGCGGCTTCCGAAGGACGTGCTGGTTGAGATTGATGTGATTGCGCTGGCTTGACGCAGTGGAATCCCACGTCTCGAAAAGCGTGAGACGTGGGGTACCCGCTTTTCCGAAATGCACGAAAGGGGAATTATGAAAACTCTCATCGTTACGGTGGTTATCACACTACTTGGGCTGGCCGGGCTGGCGATTGCCCAGGCGGCGAAACCTGCTGCTGGTGGGCCCACCAAGGTCACGGGCGCTTCCACCAAGACTGCCAGTGGACTGGAATACTGGGACATTAAAGTGGGCACCGGCGCGGTTGCGACCGCTGGACAGCACGTCAAAGTCGATTACACGGGCTGGCTGACCAACGGCAAGAAGTTCGACAGTTCAGTGGGTACGGGGAAACCGTTTGAATTCCTGCTGGGCGGGGGTCAGGTGATCAAGGGGTGGGACGAAGGGGTTGCGGGGATGAAGGTTGGGGGCAAACGGCAGCTGCGGATTCCTCCGGATCTGGCGTATGGGGCGAAAGGCTATCCGGGGGCGATTCCCCCGAGCGCAACCCTGATCTTCGACGTGCAGTTGGTCGATGTGAAATAGAGCGGCTGCGCGGGAACGGGCCTCGCTGCGCGAGGCCGGACGGACGAATGCTTCCGTCCTTACGCTTTGACGACTTTGCCGCTGCGCAGGCAGGAAGTGCAGACGCGGATGTGCTTGGTGGCGGCTCCCACCTTAGCGTGAACGGGGCGCAGGTTGACATTCCAGCGGCGCTTGCTGACGTTGTGGGCGTGGCTGATGGTGTTACCGAACTGCGGACCCTTGCCGCAGACATCGCATACTCGTGCCATAACTCTAGGATCCTTCCAGGCTGATACCGGTGCGTTTGCCGAAACCACAATTTTACAGGAATTCGGGGGATTTCGCCAAGGGCGGAAAAGGAAAAGAGCCCGTGATCGATCCCGCGGGCTCTCTTGTTGCGCTTGCTGAGTGCAAACGATGCGAACTAGGCGGCCTTCCCCATTACCGGCTGCGAGCAGTGCGCACAGCGGCGGGCGTCGATGGGAATCTCACTCAGGCATTCCGGGCACTTCTTGGTGGTCGGATCGGCCGGAGCTGGGTCCTTGCGCATCCGCGCAATGAGCGCATTCACCGGGGTTACGACAAAGAAATAGACGGCTGCGGCCACCAAGACAAACGCCACCAGGGCGTTGATGAAAAGGCCCACAGGAAACGCTGACCCGTTAATCGTGAAATGAATGGCGGAAAAATCCGGTTTGCCCACGATCGCTGCGATGAACGGCATCAACAAGTCGTCCGTCAGCGCCTTGACCACGCCGCCAAAGGCCGCGCCAATCACGACGCCCACCGCCATATCCACTACATTGCCGCGTAAGATGAACTGCTTAAACCCAGATAGCATTCTTTATTCTCCTAAAACAAAAGTGGCAAGAAATGTAAATGTTGGGATGACTTTTGGTCAAGTGGCAAAGTGCCGTCGAAAAGAAGATAGCGTGCGTGGAATGCCTGCAGCGAGGATTTGGGGCCACTTCTCGAAAAACGCGAGAAGTGCGCAGCCACGGTTCGCTCGATCAGCGACTGGTTCAGATGCGCATGGGCATCACGATATAGCGGTACTTGTAATCTTCGGCCTCTGCGGGACGGAGCTGCCCGGCGGATTGGGCGTCTTTCAACTCCAGTTTCACATCGCAGGAGCCGGTGGCTTTGATGAAATCCATCAGGTACTGCGCGTTGAATCCGATGGCGACGGGGTCGCCGTCGTAGGCTACTTCGATGGAATCTTCGGACTCGCCGGTTTCGGTGGAGGATGCGGAAATTTTCAACTCGCCCTTTTCCAGACGCAGACGGACGGCACGGGAGCGCTCGTCGGCGAACTGGGCTACGCGGGCGATGGCGGCTCCCAGCTCTTCGCCGTGCAGGGCGATGGATTTGGTGATGTCTTTGGGAAGCACGGCTTCGTAGTTGGGGAATTGGCCGGTGAGTTGGCGGGAAGTCAGCAGGCGAGGGCCTACGCGGAAGAAGAGCGTGGACTCGTCTTTGGCGAAGTCGATGGTCTCGACATCGGAATCCAAGAGCGATTTCAGCTCGTCCATCGCCTTTTTCGGAATCAGCGTTTTCATTTCGCCGGAAACGCCTTCAAACTTTTCTCCGGCACGTTCGACGTGGGCCAGGCGATGGCCGTCGGTGGCTACCATGGTGATGGACTCGGGCTTCAGCACCATCAACGCGCCGTTGAGTGTGTACCGCGACTCTTCGCTGGCTATGGCGAAGCCGGTTTTGGCGATCATAGACCGCAGGACGGCGGCGGGAATTTTGATCGCTCCGGCGGAGGGAAATACCGGCAGGCCGGGGAAATTTGACTTGGCCATACCGACCATTTTGGTATTGGAGCGACCACAGCGGATGCTAACCCAGTGGTTCTCGAGCAACTTGATGGTGATGTCGGCGTCGGGCAGCAGCCTTACGTAGTCGTACAGTTTGCGCGCCGGGATGGTGCAGGCGCCTTCTTTTTTGACTTTGGCGTTGCAGGAGGTGCGCAGGCTCAGGTCGAGGTCGGTCGCGGTCAGCGACAGTTTGTCTCCAGCGGCTTCAAAAAGATAGTTGGAGAGAATGGGGATGGTGGTCTTGCGCTCGACGACGCCTTGTGTGGCGGTCAGTTCACGAAGAAGCTCAAATTTGCCGACGGTAATTTCCATGGTCGTTGCGGCAATGGCGGGGGCGACTTCTACCGGCATATGGGGTCTCCCGACTCTACTTCTGTTCTCTTCTTATATCAAATACAAAAGCAAGAAGACCAGTAGTAACCGTAGGCAGTTCGGAGAAGTGGAAAACCAGTCCGGGCGCCTTGCGGTTCAGTGGTTTCGATAGCAACCCTTTATGTGAAGAATCGGTACCAGCCTTGGCGGAGGCCAGCGGATTGCTTGGACCATTTTCAGACTTCTGACCTGTATCCCACAGGTTACACAGGCGCTCCACAGTCGGGTGTTTGTAAGACCAGCCCGAATCGTGGAAAAGGCGGCAAAAACCTGCAATTAAGCGCCTAATTGCTCGGTCAACTTATTGAGCAACCTATTCAAATCCTTATCATCCTTGCGAGCGTTTTCAATTTTATCGACTGAATGCAGGACGGTGGTGTGATGCTTGCCACCGAACTGGCGACCAATCTCGGGCAGGGAAGCTTCCGTCAGATGCTTGGCTAGATACATGGCGATCTGGCGCGGGTAGACGATGGAGCGCGAATTATTCTTTGCCTTGATTTCCACCAGACGCAGGCCGAACTGCTCCGCCACCGCCTTCTGAATGGATTCAATCGTGACTTTACGGGCCTGGGAATCGATAAAATTCTTCAAGACCTGCTGGGTGTAAGGGAGCGTAATTTCGGCTCCGATCAGCGACGAATGAGCCACCAGGCGGATCAGCGCGCCTTCCAGTTCGCGGACGTTCGAACGGATGTTGTTGGCGATAAACAACGCCACATCCATCGGCAACGTCACGCGTTCCTGATCGGCCTTCTTTTGCAGGATGGCGACTTTGGTCTCGAGGTCGGGCGGCTGAATGTCGGCAATCAGGCCCCACTCGAACCGACTGCGCAGGCGATCCTCGAATTCAGCCAATTCCTTGGGTGGACGATCGCTGGCGATCACGATTTGCTTCATGGATTCGTGCAGGGCGTTGAAGGTGTGGAAAAATTCTTCGGCGGTGCGTTCTTTGCCGGCCAGGAATTGGATGTCGTCGACGAGCAGCACATCCATAGTGCGGAATTTATCGCGGAAGCTGACCATCCTGTCGTATTTGAGCGAGTTGATCATCTCGTTGGTGAACTTCTCGCTGGAGACGTAGCAGATGGCCGCTTGCGGTGTCCGGCGCTTGATCTCGTGACCGATGGCCTGCATGAGGTGGGTCTTGCCCATGCCGACGCCGCCGTAGAGGAAGAGCGGGTTGTAGGCTTTGGACGGACGCTCGGCGACTGCCTGGCAGGCGGCATGCGCGAACTGGTTGCCGCTGCCGATGACGAAGGCGTCGAAGGTGTAGCGCGGATTCAACTGCGCGGCGCTATCCCAGTCGAACCGTCCCTGGAAAGGATGCAGACCGGGCACGGACTGGGGGCCTGTTCCAGAAGCAGCGCTGGAGCTATGAGCGGACAGGCCGCCGTTGTGGCGGATCGGAGTGTTCGAAGGATCGTCATCGGCGGTGACGAATTTTACTTCGTCGTAGCCGAGATTCAAATTGTCGACGGCTTCCTGAATCAGGTCGGCGTACTTGTCGCTGACGTGACGGAATTCGGCAGTCGGAATCCGCACGAATAAAACCTTGTTGCTGGCGTGGCTGTAGCGCGTGGGCTTCAACCATGTGTCGTAGGAATGGCGGTTGATTTTCTTTTCCAGGGCGTCGAGGATGCGGACCCACGGATTCGGGATGATGGTGGAACTGGAGAGAGACATTTTTTACCAGAATTATTGAAAAACGCCGGAACAAAACTTCCGGGAAAAAACAAACTTTGAAATATGAGTGCTGCGCTACTTTAGTGCAGAGCTGCTGCTGTTTTGCCGTACAGGTTGTCTGTGAAATTCATTCCGAGACGAACCGCATAGTAGCATAAAAAAAATCGCCCGTCGGTGCCCTGGCAACAAAAAACTTTTGCGCGAGCGAGAATCGAACCGCGATTTTGTTGCGCTGTCAAGTGTCGAGAAAATAACTGCCGCGCAAAGTGTGCAACCGCGGCTGAAGGATCGCGCGATCACTTCTCGGCCGACCTTCGCTAAGAAATCGGGCGGCGTTCGTGTCTTGCCGGGGGCGCGGTTTTGTAACTTGCGGGATAGACTACGACGGAGCGTCTTCCGCCCTCGCCGTCGCTTTCGGTGCGCAAATCTTTTTCCTCACGCAACGCCAGGTGAACGATGCGGCGCTCGCGGGAGGACATGGGTCCGAAGCGGTAGGGTTCGCTCGTCCTGCGAACCTGTTCGGCGGCAACCCGCGCGGCCTGCTGCAACTCGTCGATTCGCATGGCGCGGAAATTCTTGCAGTCGAACCAGATCTTCTCGTGCTCGCTGCCCTGGAGGTGCAGGATTTCCGACGCCAGGAGTTCGAACGAGCGCAGCAACTCGCCGGCGCGCTCGAGCAACAAGGAGGAATCGGGTCCGGCAAACTCGACGAGTATTTCGGGATGCTCCCACTCGCGATCTTGTGCGATCGGAGGATCGACGGTAATGCGGTACTTGAGCTTGAAGCCGCCGTTCGAGATTACGGCTTGCAGAAATTCGCCAATTTGTTTCGCAGCTGCAACTTTGTCTGTGATCGGCATAGGTAAGGTCTCAGGTGTCAGGTCTTAAGTCAGGCCTCAGGTTTTACTGACGGCTGAAAGCTGACGGCTATTTCTCTTTCTTTCTTGCTCGCTTCTCCATCATCTCGCGCATCTCGCGGCCGAGCGAAGTGCGATTCATTACCGATTGCTGCGCGATGCCGATTAACTGGCCCGCGGACCAGTACAGTCCCACGCCGGCAGCCATGTTCCAGCTCATGACGCCGAACATGCCGGGCATCATGATGTTCATCATTTTTTGCTGTGCCGGGTCCATACCGGCCTGCGGCGTCATGCGCTGCATGACCAGCATGGTGACGACGATAGCGATCGGAATAATGTGGTGGGGATCGGGCGCGGAAAGATCACGCACCCAGAGCCACGGCGCATGGCGCAGATCCATGGCCACCCCGAGCATCCGGTAGTAGGCAAAGAAGAAAGGCATCTGGATCAGAAGCGGCAGGCATCCGCCGGCCGGATTCACGCCTTCCGTCTTATAGAGCGCCGAAATCTCTTCGTTCATCTTCGCTTTTTCGGGGTCGCGCAGGCTGTACTTCTTATATTTTTCCTGGATCGACTTGATCTGCGGTGCCACACGCTGCATCTTGAGCATGGACTTCATCTGTGAAATTCGCAGGGGCATCAGGGTGAGATTGATGATCAGGGTCTGGAGGAGGATGGCCCAACCCCAGTTCGCGACGATGTGGCCGTACATCCACTTTAGCCACAGAAACAAGGGACGGGCGATAAGACCGAGCCAGCCGAAGTCGATGATCGCGCGCAGGTCGGGTTCGGCACCGGTGATGCCGGGCACGGATACCGATTCGAGATCGGCCAGCGCCTTCGGGCCGACATAGATCCGGTCGTTGGTCGGGCCCCTAAGGCTGCCGACGGCCGCGCCAAGGACGTCGATCTTGTCCTTCTGCTGGCTGTCGCCGCCGTGGGGAATTTCAATCGCGTTGCGCAACGTGACCAGCGCCGCGTTGCGGGGATCCTGGGGCAGAAAGACGGCAGCGAAATACTGGTCGGAAACGCCGGCCCACTGCAGAGGACCCTGGATCGTTCCGCCGCCACTAATCTTCTTGATCGCCAGGCGCTCGACCTTATCGTCGTACTGATACGCGATCTGCGCGGTTGCGTACTGCGGGCCGGTCATATCGGCGCCGAAACCGGACGGCCACATGGGGAACGCGGTGACCGGCGTTCCCTTCACCGCAACCGAGGTCCGCACGTCGACGACATAGCTGTTGGCATCGAACTTGAAGGTCTTCTGAACCGAGACTTCGGAGTCGGCGTAGGCGAACTCGATTTCTGTTGGAGCCGTCGTTGAGGTGCTGGTCGCCACATAGAGGGCGGAGTTCAGATGGTTGCGCAGGGTCTCGTCGTAGCTCCACAAGGTCAACGGATATCCATACTGCTCGGCGGCCGTGGCGTTGACGAGTTCGAGCGGAGCGCCTTTGTCGTCGGTGTATTTCTTGAGGATCCACGACTTGACGCGGCCGCCGCGATTGGTAAACACAATGCGGTACACGCCGTTTTCAATCACGGTCTCGGATTCGGTCGCCGCGTGCAGCGCCGTAGCTGAGGCTGGCGCGCTCGCGGCGGGAGTCGAAGCTCGCGGCGGGAGTTGCGTGGAAGGTTGGGTAGGAAGTTGAGCCTGATTTTGCGCTGCGGGCTGAGGATTCTCCGGCTTGGCCGGAGGCTGCGGCCCGTACTTTTTCATCAGCGGCTGGAAGAGCATCATGACCAGGAAGGTCAGGGCAAAGACCAGCAACAGCTTGCGGTCCATGCCGGGTTCTTGCTGAGGATTTTTAAATTCCGCCAAGTCAGTTGCTCATCACTTCTTCTGGGTTAGTCGCTGTCGAGACGGGAATTGCCACGCCTCTATTGGAGATGAGTGGGATGAAGCGTCCGCCAGTCTGTGGCACGGGGTCGAGGCCGGCTTTGGCCAACGGATGGCAGCGCAACAGCCGCCACGCGGCCATCCATCCTCCACGCAGCGCGCCATGTCGCTCGACCGCTTCCATCGCGTATTCAGAGCACGTCGGGGCATAGCGGCAGGAAGGCGGAAACACGGGCGAGATCCACCGTTTGTAGAGCCGTAACAGGCGAAGCGCGAAAGACCGCATTGCTTGTCCTCGTTAATTCTCAACTTCTGATTTCCGCGACAGCGGTTCGCTTTATTTAAGCGCCAGCTTTTTTGCAATCGCGTCGAACGCCCGGGCCACTTCTTCGAGCACCACCGGGAACTCTAGGGTGAGCACCGACTTCTTCGGATTGATCACCACGTCAACCGGGCTCACGCTTTTCAGCAGCGGCCGCCGCCGCCGAACGGCTTCGCGCAGACGCCGCTTGATCCGGTTGCGGTCGACAGCACCGCCAAGCACGCGTCCCACGGTGAAGCCGACGCGCGCCTGCTTCTCCTCGGAAGCGCCTTCCGGCGAAGCGCCGGTCGCCGGCCGCAGGTAGAAGACAGTCATGTGCGAGGAGAAGTGGCGCTTTCCCTGTTTGTAGACGCGTTCGAAGTCGAAGTGCTTCAGCAACCGCGCGGCGCGCGGAAAACCTGCCCCCGAGTTCGCCGCGGGCTCCTCTCGACTCCGTTCCGGAGCGTCGGCGCTCACCAACTCACGATCCTGCACAAATTACGGCCTTTACCACCCGTGGGGGGAAGACTAATCGCGGAAACCCGGCTTCACTGCAACACGCTTGCGCCCCTTGGCCCGGCGGCGCGAGAGCACGGCGGCTCCGCTCTTGGTTTTCATACGAGTCCGGAACCCGTGCTTCTTCGAGCGCTTGCGTTTGTTGGGTTGAAATGTACGTTTCGGCATCGAAAATCCCTTGCTCCTGATTGAATCGGCTTGCTCTAGGCAAACCGCTAGTATAAATGACATGCGGCGGATGCGGCAAACGCGAGGCAAAGGCTCGGCGAGGGTCGACCGCCACACGGCTAGAATGTTCTTGTGAACTTGGACGATACCATCGTCGCGATTGCCACACCGCCCGGGCGCGGCGGGATCGGCGTGGTTCGGCTGGCGGGGCCTGAAGCGCGGGCAATCGCCGCGCCCATGCTCCGCCTCAGTCGTGAACTGGAACCGGGACGAGCCGTTCGAGGCGATCTGGTAGAACCGGGGGGCGCGGGCGATGATGTCCGCGAAACTGGGGCCGACATCAGGACCTCCGCGCGCATTGACGAAGTCGTGGTTACCTTCTTTGCCAAGCCGCACTCTTACACCACCGACGACGTTGTCGAGATCTCGGCGCACGGCTCGCCGGTGGTGCTGCGGCACATCGTCGAACTCGCTCTTGCGGGGGGTGCGCGTCTTGCCGAGCCGGGTGAATTCACCATGCGCGCCTTTCTTAACGGACGCCTGGACCTGACGCAGGCCGAGGCGGTGCGCGATTTGATTGACTCGCAGACGCTTTTTCAAGCCAAGGTTGCGGCGCAGCAGCTTGAGGGCGCCCTCTCTAATCGCCTGAAGCCGATCAAAAACGGTCTGCTTGACCTGATCGCGCTGCTGGAGGCGGGGATCGACTTTGCCGAAGACGATATTTCCGTCGCATCCGATGCGACGATTCTGGATCGCATCGCCCAGGTTCGAGCGCCGCTGCTGCAACTCGCCGGCAGTTTTGCTTATGGCAAGATCGTTCACCAGGGATTGACGCTAGCCATCGTGGGGCGACCCAATGTCGGGAAGTCGAGTCTCTTTAATCGGCTGGTGGAGCGGGAGCGGGCCATTGTCACAGCTCAGCCGGGCACGACTCGCGACCTGGTGAGTGAAACCGTGGCCATCGGCGGAATTCCGGTGGAACTGGTAGACACGGCTGGCATCCGCCGAGCCCTTGATGAGGCCGAAAGCATCGGCATCCAGAAATCCATGGAAGCTCTGGCGGATGCTGACTTGGTGCTGGTTGTGGTCGATAAGAATCAGGCGCTCTCCGAGGAAGACCGCGAATTGCTTCGTCAAGTAAGAGGGCGCCCGGCGATCGTGGTGGAAAACAAGTCGGACCTGCAGGGCCCAGGCGAGGAAGACTTGCGCGGGGCCGGGCAATTCGGCAGTCCAGTCCAGGCAGAGGCAGGCAGGGATTCTCCGGCAGAGTGGCAGCATATTCCCACGTCGGCGCTGACCGGCGACGGCATCGGTCGGCTGCGCTCGGCGATTTTGAGCCACATCGCGGGAGACTCCGCGAGCCCGGCGGAATCGGGCTTTCTGACCAGCGTCCGCCATCAGAAACTAGTCAACAACGCGCTGGGTGCGCTGGACGCGGCGACCCGCGCCGTCGGCGTCCAAGTGCCGCACGAGATGCTGCTGCTCGATCTTTACGGCGCCTTGCGGCCGCTTGACGAGATCACGGGGGCAACCACGAGCGACGACATTCTCAACCGGATCTTTGGAAGCTTCTGCATTGGAAAATAGAGTGACGTCCAGCTGCGTCCAATGAAATGTCGAAATCATGAGGATTCCCTTCCAAAAAGTGGGAGAGTTTCCGATTGAACTGGTGCTTTGCACCGCGTCGCCTCCTGAGATCATCCATAGACCATGAATCTGTTCGACACANNCACCGTGCTCACGGAAGCCACCGCGGTCGTCCCCGAGGGCCGCATCAGTCCTTCCGACCTGGGCATCTGGAAGGACGCGCATGTGGAGAACCTCGCGCGCGTCGTTCGCTTCCTCCGCCAGCACGGTGCTGTGGCTGGAACCCAACTCGCTCATGCTGGCTTCAAGGCCTCCACCCCTGTTCCGTGGCACAATCAGCGGGGGCCCGTCCCGATTGCCGAGGGAGGCTGGCGTCCCATCTATTCCTCCACGGCCAAGGGCTTCACCCCGGAGTCCATTCAGCCCGAAGCCCTCACACCCGAAGGCATTGCGCGCGTCACCCATGCTTTCGCCGAGGGCGCTCGCCGCGCCCTCGAAGCCGGCTTCGAACTCGTTGAAATCCACGGAGCTCACGGCTACCTCGTCCATCAGTTCCTCTCGCCGCTGGTCAACACCCGTACCGACCAGTACGGCGGCAGCTTTGAGAACCGCACCCGCATTCTGCGCGAGATCATCGCAGCCGTTCGCAAAGTCTGGCCCGAGCGTCTGCCGTTGTGGCTCCGCATTTCCGCCTCGGACTGGACCGAAGGCGGCTGGAGCATCGAGGATTCCATCACGCTCGCACGGCAGGTGAAGCCCCTGGGCGTCGATCTGATCGACGCGTCCTCGGGAGGCATCGTTCCCAAGGCGACAATTCCTCTCGGCCCCGGTTATCAAACTATCTTTGCCGAGCGCATCCGGCGCGAGGCGGGAATCCTGACGGGAGCCGTCGGCATGATCACGGCGCCTGAGCAGGCCCAGCACATCCTGGCCACCGGACAGGCCGACATCGTCCTGCTGGCTCGCGAACTGCTCCGCGACCCTTACTGGCCGCTGCGTGCCGCTCATGTTCTAAAGCAGCAAGTCCAATGGCCCAAGCAATACGAGCGCGCCCGCTTCTAGAGTGAAGATAACGGGCGCAATCAGAGAGGCAGGCCGCCTCGGCTGTCTCTTCCTTGTATTGGAACTCCATTCCGACAAGACGACTTGTTGACTGGGGATGATCAGCGGATGTCTTTCCTGAGGCGGTCTGCGAGGCATTACACTGATCCGATATGTTTCGCTGTGTGCTTTGCTTGTGTGTTCTTGGGATCTTGATCTCGGTTCTCTGCCCCGCTGCTTCCGGGGCTGCGACTCAGCCGAATATCATTTTGGTGACAGTCGATTCCGCGCGGGCTGACCGCATGGGTTTTCTTGGCTATCACGGAGGGTTGACTCCGCACCTCGACGATTTAGCCCGGCAGAGTATCGTGTTCGAGCGGGCCTACGCGCAGGCTCCGCTTACGGTCGTGTCGAGCGCTACCATCCTGTCGGGTACTTACCCGCAGACGAATCAGGCGAGCGAACTGGGCACTCCCCTGCCGGGCACGCTTCCTTATCTTCCGGATTTGCTGCGTGCCCGCGGGTATCGCACGGCTGCTTTCGTGGGGTCGGCTGCGCTCGATCCGCGAGATGGGATGGCTCCGGGCTTTGATCGCGGATTCGATGTGTTTGACGCCCCTATCCAGAACAGCTTTCGGGTCGGTGGCGGGTGTGGCGCGAAACTGCCGGGAGATCAGGTGGCCGCCCGCGCGATCAAGTGGTTGAGCGGGAACGGGGGCCGACCGTTCTTTTTGTGGATTCACTTGTCCGATGCGGATGCTTCTTGCCGAACGTCGCACGATCGTTCTTCCTACGATCATGGGGTCGCCAGCGCGGATGCGGCTTTGGGGAAGCTCGTTGCCGAACTGCGCATGCGGAAGCTCTTTGAAGACTCGCTCATGGTGATAGTCGCCGACCATGGGGAGAGTCTGGGCGCGCATGGCGAGGACAGTCATGGAATTTTTCTTTATGACGAGACCATCCACGTACCGCTTTTGGTGAAGATGCCTCAGGAACAGTTGGCAGGAAAACGGGTGAAGGGACGGGTGCGCCTGCTGGACATTGCACCGACCGTGCTCGAAACGGCGGGTGTCTCGATTCCGTCGCAAATGCAGGGACAGTCGCTGGTTCGCATTGCGAAGACGAATCCCGATGCCGATCAGTCGGCGTACGCGCGGAGCGATTTTTCGCAGGAGGCTTTCGGGTGGAGCGCTTTGGAGTCGTGGCGCGCGGGAAAGTTCTTGTATATTCGCGCTCCGCAGGCGGAACTGTACGATCTGGTGGCGGATCCGGGTGCCGGTCACAATCTCGCGCAGACTTCCAAGGCGACGCTGGCCGCGCTGGCCGCGCAACTGGAAGCCTTTGACAGCCACTTCGGAGACCTGCGTGGTAAATCGGCAACGGAGGGACTGTCTTCGAGTGAAATGCAGAAGCTGGCTTCTCTGGGATATGTCGGTTTGCAAAAGACGGCGTCGGCGTCGAACGCGGCGGTGACGGGCACGGACCCAAAGGATGAGATCGCCACGGCTAATCGGGTTCTGAACGCCCTAGCGAGCATCTCCGAGGGAAAGCCGGATCGGGCAATTGCTGTGCTCGAGCAGGCGGTTGCAGCCGCGCCAAATATGTATCTGGCGCAGTACGCATTGGGAGCCGCTCTGGCTGAGAAGCAGCGATATGCGCAGGCCATCGAGCATCTGCACAAAGCCATCGAGCTTCGACCCGGTTCCGCGTGGGCGCAGTACGAGATGGGAGCGAGCCTGGTGAAGACGGGCGACTTCAAGACGGCCGCGGCTCATCTTGAGCTGGCGTTGGTGCGATTGCCGGAATTTCGGGAAGCGCATCTTTTGCTGGCGCAGTGCTACGAGCATCTCGGGCAGACCAAGCAGGCACAGGTTGAGAAGCAGAAGGCTACCCGCTAGACATCCAAGATTCGACTACTATTTTTTCAACGCTTCCGCCTGCTGCTCAGTTCGCTGTGCGTCTTGTTCTTTACCGAGGCCTCGATAGGCTCGCGCGAGCAAACGCAGGGCTTCAGCGTTTCGAGGATCGGTTTTGGTAAAAGCCTCTAGATCGGGCAGGGCGCCGGCAAAATCGGATTGCTGAATTTGAGCTTCCGCTAGTCCCAGGCGGCCTTCGCTGTTGCTCGAATCCACCAGCAGGCCTGCCTCGAACTGGTCTGCCGCGTTCTTCGCGTCTTTGAGTTGCAGGTAAACGCGGCCCAGCAGCAACCGGGCCGAGATTTGACTGGGTGACATCTTCAGACTCGATTCGAGCGCATCCCGCGCTCCGGGCCAATCGCCGGATTTCTCCATGGCCTCGCCCAATTCGAAGAGAGCGGTGGGATCCTCGGGGCGGAGTTCGGCCGCCCGCTTCAAATGGACGGCGGCTTTGGAGAAGTCCCCGGTCGAGAATTCGAGTTCGCCCAGTTGGCGGTGCGCGGTCGGTGAGGTCGGGTCGATCTGCAAGGCCTTTTCGAGGTACTGACGCGCTTCGCTTGATCGATGATCGTCACTGGCGAGCATGGCTTTGTGCAACAGGTTTTGCACTTCGATTTTGTCTTTGGGATCGGGCAGAGGTTGCACGGTGTTGCCAGCGCCGCTTCGCGGCGGAAGCTTGGCCTCCCACTCGGCGATCGCTGCCTGCATGCTCCTGGCTTTGGCACTGGCTGGAGCGTAGAGATCCTTGAGCTCCTTGGGATCGGCTTGCAGGTCGTAGAGTTCGGGGCGGGGAGCTTCGATCCACTTGGTGTTATCAGCGCGTAAGGCTCGCAGAGGCGCCCATCCCCAGCGGAGAGGATAGTCGGTCTCGCCGAAGAGAGGGCGACCGGACGGCGATGGCGTGCCAGGGTTTTCCGCGATGAGAGGCAAGAGCGACTCGCCGTTCAGTTCGGCCGGCGGAGCCACGCCGGTGGCTGCGAGGATGGTTGGGAGGATATCGGTGGTACGCACCTGGGTATCAACCACGGTGGCGCGATGAGCGGTGCCCGGCATCTTCAGAATCAGCGGGATGTGGAGCGTCGAGTCGTAGAGAAACAGGCCGTGAGTTTCTTCTCCGTGTTCGCCGAGACCTTCGCCGTGATCGCCCGTGACTACGATGATGGCGTTGTCGTAGACACCGGCTTTCTTGAGAAATGCAATCCAGCGAGCGATTGTGGAATCGGCATAGGCGATTTCTCCGTCGTAGAGATGGTCTTTGTATTTCTCCGAGAACGGGGGCGGCGGTTCGTAGGGATCGTGCGGATCGTAAAGGTGGACCCAGACGAAGTGAGGTCCCGCGCGGTGCTTGTCGAACCAGGTCTCAGCGTGCTCGACAACTTCCATGCCGCGGCGCTCGACGCGGCCCCAGCGCCCGTCATTCCTGCCGTCGGCGCTCCGGCTGTCGGTCTTGGGGAAGTTATCGTAGAAATCGAAGCCGCGATCGAGGCCGGGGGCGAGCGAGTTGCTATCGAGAATGATGGCTCCGATGAACGCGGCGGTTTGGTAGCCGTGTTTTTTCAACAGTTCCGCCGCAGTCACATGCTGGGGCGAGAGCGGGACGCCAAAGTCGGTGACGCCGTGCACGCTGGGTAAGAGGCCGGTGAGAATCGTGATGTGCGAAGTGTTCGTGATCGGGCTATGGGTGAAGGCCTGGGTGAAGCGGACGCCATCGGCGGCGAGTGTGTCGAGCGCGGGTGTTTCGACCTGCTTGTATCCATAGCAGCCGACATGATCGGCGCGCAGCGTATCGATGGTGATGAGGTAGACGTCGGGGGGGGATTTGTGCTGGGCTGAGGTTGGGGCGGACGTTTGGCCAAGCGCCGGAGGTCCGAGTGGCGTGATCCCGAGGAGAAGGATTGTGATTAAAATTCGGGTTAAAATGGCTGGCCGCCTCATCAGCGCCCAGCCTACCACAGCGGGTTGATTAATCTCAGCTTTGAGGCCCGTGCATCTCCGCGTACAATCGGTGTACGTGCTACTCGGGATCTCCTCTGGTGGTGATGTCGTGAACACCACCCATCGTTCGGCGGAAAAGTCAGCCGGAAAGGCTCGATGGCCCTCCGTGAAGCCGGATCAGATTTCCTATTTGCTGTGACCGTGCCCTTCAGAAAACGTCTTCGTCCGCTGTGCCTGCTGGCGCTGTGCGCCGTGGGTTTGAGCGCGCTCGTCTCTTGCGAGCACGCGCGGAGCGGAGCGGCGGCATCGCGGAAGATGATTATCCTCGGGATCGACGGTCTTGACCCGGACCTGCTCACGAAGTTCATGGCCGAGGGCAAGATGCCGAACTTCGCGCGGCTGGCCTCGGAGGGATCGTTTCGGCGTTTGACGACCAGCATCCCGCCGCAAAGCCCGGTGGCGTGGTCGAACCTGATCACGGGAATGAATGCCGGCGGCCACGGGATTTTCGATTTTATTCACCGCGACCCGAAAACTTTCCAACTGTATTTTTCGACCTCGAAAGTCGAAGGGCCGAAGCACAGTTTTCACCTTGGCAGTTGGGTGATTCCGCTGGGCAGCGGCTCGGCGGAACAGTTGCGGCACGGCAAGGCGTTCTGGGAGATTCTGGACGAACAGAACGTGCCTAATTATGTTTACCGGATTCCGGCAAATTTCCCTCCGATTGCGGCGAAAGGGAAGACGCTTTCCGGCATGGGCACGCCCGATCTGCGCGGCACATACGGCACGTTTACTTTCTACACGGACGATCCTACGGCAGCGGCAGGAGCCGTCGAGGGCGGAGAAGTGGTGCAGGTTGAGGTCAAGGAAAACCGCGTCGACACCCATCTGATTGGGCCGGACAACACGTTTCGGAAGAACTCGCCGCCTTCGACTGAGCCGCTTACGGTGGATGTGGACCCACTGGAGGCGGTGGCGCGCATCGGCATACAGGGTCAGCAGCTTGTCTTGAAAGAAGGCGAATGGAGTGGATGGGTACCGGTGGAATTTCAGCTGATGCCGGTTATCGGCAATGTAAAGGGGATTTGCCGCTTTTATCTCAAGCAAACGCATCCGCGGTTTCAGCTGTATGTTTCGCCCATCAATATCGATCCGGAAGACCCCGCTTTGCCAATTTCCACGCCATCGAGTTACTCGCGCGATCTGGCGAAACAGATCGGAGAATTCCACACGCAAGGGATTGCGGAAGATACAAAAGCGCTCACGGCCGGAGTGCTCGACGACAAGGAGTATTTGGAACAGGCGCGGACGGTGCTGGCCGAGCATCGGCGGGCGTTCGATGTGGAGTTCCCGAAGTTTCAGGAGGGGTTGTTCTTTTTTTACTTTTCGAGCCTCGATCTGAATGCGCACATGATGTGGCGGCTGACCGATCCGCAAAGTCCCGCGTATGATGCCGCGCTGGCGCCGCAATATGGATCGTCGATCGAGGAGTTCTACGAGCAGATCGACCAGGTTCTCGGCGAGGTGCTGCCGAAGGTCGATGAGAACACGACGCTGCTCGTGCTATCCGATCATGGATTTGCTCCCTACCGGCATTCGTTCAATCTGAATACGTGGTTGCTGAACAATGGCTACATTGCCCGAAAAGAGGGTGCAGTGGAGGGTAGCGAGCCGTTTTCCGACGTGGATTGGGGACGCACGCGGGCATATGGGCTGGGGCTGAACGGTCTGTATGTGAATGTGCGCGGACGCGAGCGAGAGGGCATTGTTGACCCTGAGCAGGCTGATGCGCTGCTGCGGGAAATCCGGCAGAAGCTGTTGGAAGTGCGCGATCCGAAGGCGAATTCCGAGGATGACGCGCAGGTGATTACCCGTATCGACCTGGCGAGCGAGGTCTATCAGGGGCCCTACGCGCGCTCGGGGCCGGATGCGCTGGTTGGCTACAACCGGGGTTATCGCGCGGGATGGAAGACGATTCTGGGTGCGTTTCCGGCGGACGTGCTGGAAGACAACACGAATGCGTGGAGCGGCGATCATTGCATGGACTTCACCAAGGTTCCGGGAGTGCTGTTGAGCAACCGCAAGATTGACGCGCAGACTCCGGCACTGACTGACATTGCGCCCACGATTTTGGCGGAGTTCGGGATTGCGAAGGCGAAAGAGATGAAAGGGCAATCGGTTTTTCAGCCGCGCTAAACGCTGCTGGCGCGATTTAACAAACGGGAGCAACTATGTTTGGTTCACATAAAGTGAAGATCGAAGGTGAGCTGCTGGAGAAAGTCAAGCAGTGTTCGGATGCTGCGGGATATGAGTCGATCGACGAATTCGTCATCCACATGCTGGAGAAAGAAACCAGGAAAATTCTGCCGGACGAAAGCAGCACGTCGAAGGAAGAGATTCAGAAACGGCTGCGCGGATTAGGGTACATCGAGTAGATTGGCTCCGCTCTCAAATCCGATGGCCTGCTTCGCGGCCTTCAGTTTCTCCATGGTTATCTCTATATTGACGGGTCCGCTGGCGATCGTGATCGTGGTATCGGTGGTTGTTGGATTGGCGATGGTGGTCTTGTTCGGCTACACATCCGATCAGAAGGCGATCGGAATTGCGAAGGATCAACTGAAGGCGCATTTGCTGGCGGTGCGCCTGTATCGCGATCAGATTCCGGTGGTGATGGGATCGTATGGCAAGATTCTGCGCGGGACGGTTCGATACCTGAAGCTCGCGTTCAAGCCGCTACTCTATGTCATCGTCCCGATCACTTTGCTGATGGTGCAGATGGATCGCTATCTGGGGCAGACGCCGATTCCTGTCAACGCGCCGTTTCTTCTGACCGTGCACTTCAGCTCCAGCGACGCGCTGAATGACGCGACACTCGCCCTGCCATCGGAGATCGTGATGACCGCGCCTCCGGTGCACATTGCGGCGGACTATCAGATTGTCTGGCGATTGGCCGGCACAAGAGATGGAAGCTACGAAATGAACATAAATGCGGGTGGACAGAGCGTGGAGAAGGTCGTTTGCGTGGGGGGCGGCCTGCCGCGGATTTCGACGGTGCGTTTGCGCGGGCAGTTCTGGAATCGTGTTTTCTCTTCGGCGGAACCTTCGCTACCGGAAAATGTTTCGATCGAGTCCATTTCGATTAATTATCCAGATCGCAACATCGAGATTGCGGGCTATGGAATGAATTGGATTTGGCTGTTTTTCATTTTGTCGATGGTCGCCGGATTTATTTTCAAGGAACTGTTGGGGATTCAGATATGAAGGGTTTATGGAGCGCCCGCCCCACACGGGTTGTGCTGGTTGCTCTTGTTTTCTTGCCCGCGCTTGCTCATGCCTATGCCGGGCCGGGCGCGGGATTTGCGGTGTTGTCTTCGTTTTGGGCGATCTTTGTCGCGTTTCTTTATTCGTTCTATGCGTTGATGACCTGGCCGTTCCGGCAGCTGGTTCGATTTTTGCGGCGGCGCAATGCTTATGGAAGGGCGAAGTTTGAGCGGGTTGTGATTTTGGGTTTCGACGGCATGGATCCGGACCTCGCCGAGCGTTTTATGAAGGAAGGCCGCCTGCCGAACCTGGCGAAGCTGCGCGACCGAGGGACGTTCAGCAAACTGCGCACGACGTTTCCGGCGATATCTCCTGTGGCTTGGTCGACGTTCCTGACCGGAGTCAATCCGGGCAAGCACAACATCTACGATTTTCTGGCGCGCGATACCAACAACTATCTCCCGTTTCTTTCGTCGGCGGAAATCAAGGGGCCGAAGCGTCACATCAAGATCGGGAAGTATTCCATTCCGTTCGGCAAGACACAAATCAAAGGCATGCGGAAAGGTACGCCGTTCTGGCATTGGCTGGGCGAGGCGGGAATTTTCAGCTCCGTGATTCGCGTACCGGTTACGTTTCCGCCGGAAAAGTTTCAAGGCGTGCTCCTGTCCGGAATGTGCGTGCCTGACTTGAAGGGCAGTCAGGGGACCTTTTGCCTATGTACGACGCGCGTTTCCGACGACAAGTTTCGCGAAGGCGGGGTGCGGGTTCCCATGGACCGCAAGAACGGCGTTTATCGTTCCTATATTCCGGGGCCTGACAATCCGCTGATCGAGAAGGGTGGCGAACTGCGCGCGGATTTTGAAGTTCGTCCCGACTTGAGAGCGAAGTCGGCTCGCTTTGTTTTTGGTCCCGAAAAGTTTGCGTTAGAGGTTGGGGAATATTCCGAGTGGGTTCCAGCGGAATTCAAGGCTGGCATGGGATTTACGGCGCACGGAATCTGCCGCTTCTATCTCAAGGGGCTTTCGCCGGAGGTCGAAGTGTATGTCACACCGGTGAACATCGATCCGGGCCATCCCGATCTGCCGATCTCGCATCCGGTGACATATTCGATTTATTTGGCCAAGCTGTTGGGGCCGTATGCGACGCTCGGTCTCGCGGAAGACACATGGGCGCTCAACGAGCATGTGCTCGACGACGATGCCTTTCTGGCGCAGGCCTACGGTAATCACGAAGATCGCGAGAAGATGCTGTTCGACGCGCTGGATAAAACCAAGCAGGGACTGTGCACGTGCGTCTTCGATACGACCGACCGCGTACAGCACATGTTCTGGCGCTATCTGGAGGAAGACCATCCGGCGGCGCGCGATGTGCCGCACAGCGAGCATCCACAGGTGATTCAAGATTTATACGAACGCATGGATCGCCTCGTCGGACGCGTGATGGAGAGGATCGACGACGACACTTTGCTGATGGTGATTTCCGATCATGGGTTCAAATCGTTTGCGCGCTGCATGAATCTGAATGCCTGGCTGCACCAGAATGGATATCTCGCGCTGAAGGACGGCAAGAGCGAAAGTGGCGACTGGTTCGACGATGTGGATTGGTCGCGAACGCGCGCTTACACCATGGGTCTCAACGGACTTTACCTGAATCTCAAGGGGCGCGAGAAGCAGGGCATCGTCGATCCGGCGGAAGCTGACGCGCTGAAAGACGAGCTGCGGGAACGGTTGAGCGGGTTGGTCGATCCGGCTTCGGGTGCGGTCGGAGTGACGGGCGTGTTTGTTACGGACGAGTTCTATCGCGGTCCATACACGGAAAATGCGCCGGATTTGCTGGTCGGATACGGGGCTGGATATCGCGCCTCGTGGGATTCAGTGATGGGCAAGGTCACCAGACAGATCTTCGAGGACAACACCAAGGCCTGGAGCGGCGACCATTGCATCGATCCACGGCTAGTTCCGGGAGTCTTGTTCTCGAGCCACAAGTTCATCGAAGACAAGCCCGCGATCGTGGATGTGGCGCCGACGATCCTGAAACTGTTTGGCCTCGCCTTGCCTGCGCATTTCGACGGCAAACCGTGGGCGTTGGCTTCTCCGGCGGGCGATCGTTAAGGCAGTCGGTGGTCTCTAGTCGTTGGTCATTAGCCAACCGCTAGTGCATTAAGGTTGAGAGTTGCTGGGCTGCCGCGTATCACTTCCCGGCGAGAAGCGACTCTGCGGTTTTCTGCGCTTGCGCTAGATTGGGCGAGACACGCGCCGCGCGCTGGAAGGCGACGTTGGCCTCATCCAGGCGTCCTTCTTGCCGCAACGCCTGCGCCAGCAGCAAGTACTGAGTGTCGGCGTGCTGCAGCGCCGAGGCGTGGGTGTACTGACGAACGGCTTCCGCCAAGTCGCCATTTTTCTGCGCGATCAAGCCGAGCATGACCATGAGCATGGGTTGGTTGGGCATAACCTGGAGCGATTGTTCGAAAGCTTGCTTCGCCTGCAGCGGCTCCCCCATCTGGCGATAAGCAAATCCCAAATCGCTGTAAGCTTTCGAGCGAAGGCGAACGTTACCCGCGCGATTCGCCACCATTTGAAACCGTGCGATGGCGGCCGCAGACTTGCCCTGGCTGAACTCATAGGCGCCGAGATTGAGGTTGGCGCGCAGACTGTCAGGGCGGATGGCGAGCGCGGCACGAAATTGCTCAACGGCCTCGTCGGTTCTACCCTGGCGGTGCAGCAAGGCTCCCAAGGAGTCGTGTGCAATGTAGTTATCCTCGGTGAGGGCCAATGCGCGGCGCCAGAACGATTCTGGATCGTGCCAGTAGCGCACTTGGCGGTAAGTAAGGGTTCCCAGCAAGAGCAGATAACAAACCGCCGGAATGGCCAGCCAGCGGGTGGGGATTTTCCGGACATGGGTCGGTCGCGCGTTCCAGTCGGCGACGCCGTCGGCAATCCGCCAGACGATCATCAGAAACAATCCGATGAATGGGATATAGGCGTAGCGATCGGCCATGGCCTGATCTCCCACCTGCACGAGTCCGATCATCGGCACCAGGCTGCCGAGGAACCAGAACCAGCCGACGGCAAGATAACGTTTGCGGCGTTCGCGGAGGACGATGGCTGTGATGAGCAGCAACAATACTGCGGCTCCAGTAACCTGCCAGGCGGGATAGAGGTTGATGGGGTGCGGGTAGGGTGCCACCAGTCGTGCTGGCCAGAGCGCCTTGCCTAGATAGCGCGCATATGAGATTACGGTGGTTTCCAACCTTAAGGGAAAGCTGAAAAGGGACAGATCCTTTACGGCGTGGCCGGCTTCTTGCACCTCCATCGTCACCACTGCGCTGGCGGCGGAGAGCAGCAAAAGCGGCACTTTCTCGAGCAAGAGCCTTGGTATCGAAAACCTGGGCGTGTTCCCTGCTTGCGGCTTCTCGTCCTGAGCGCCAATTCGGTCGAGCGGCCAGTAGTCCCACAGTAGAAGCAGAAATGGAAACGTGACCGCCTGCGGTTTGGCCAGCAGCGAGAGAGCGAAGAAGCACGCGACTGCGGCGTAGCGGCTGATTTGCGGCCTGCGCGCGTACCAGCCGTAGGCATAAAGCGCGAGCAGAAAGAACAACATGCTTAACACGTTCTTGCGCTCGGCTGCCCAGGCGACGGACTCGACATTAATCGGATGCAACGCAAACAAGGCGGCGACCATGAGGCTGCGCCAGCGGAATCCGGTAGCGCTCTGGAGCAGCAGAAATAGAAGCACTGCGTTCGCGGCGTGCAGCAAGACATTCACGGCGTGGTGTCCAGCGGGATTCAGACCGAAAAGGGTGAAGTCGAGCTCATGGGAAAGCCAGGTCAGGGGATGCCAGTTGGCCTCCTCGGCGGTGGTGAAAGCCCATTCCACGGTGGCCCACGTCAGGCCCGCCTTTACGCTGGGGTTCTCGGTGATGTAGCGATCGTCGTCATAATCCAGGAACTGGTTGTGAATGACCGAGCTATAGGAGACCAGCACAGCGGAGAATAGCAACAGGCACAAGAGCAAGGTTTGACGATCAGAAGTCTGCCCGCCGAGGCCGCGCTCATCCGGCGGTGGAGACGCCTTGGAGGCCGCCACGGATCCTTTCGAGCGTTTCGTTGTCTTGGCAGAAGAAGAGGCCATGGGTTTCACGAACGAATGCGATCGGCCATTTTATCTTGGCTTGAGTTTTCGGGTTCCGATTGCCGGTCCAAGTGGGTACGGGTGTGAGTTTCGCATGACGGGATCCAACAAAAAAGCAGGCCGGGATTGCCCCGGCCTGCTCTGGGTCGTGTTTCGTTTGCGGCTACTTGGCCGCGGCGACCGCCGTGACGAAGTTGGCGCCGTTCGGCGTGCCCAGTCCAGTGACGTTGTCCCATCCGGCGCCGACGTTTAGCGAAGTGTCGGTGCCGAAGCTGATTGCGTACCAGCGTGTGGAGGTCCCCTGATAGAGCAAGCTCACGAAATCAGAGGTGGTCTCTACCGGAGCCACCAACTCGGCCGGAGTGTAGGAAACGGGAGTCGAGGCAGTGGCGTAGGTGGTGCCATTGGCGTTGGTCGCCGCGGTATGGGCAATCACATCGGTGATCGCATCGGCAGGCAGACCGTAAAGGATTGGAGCCGCCTGGCCGAGTAAGTTGCCGCCAGCAGCCTGAGTCGCGATTGCCCACAGACCCGAGAACATGGGGCAGGCCAGGCTGGTGCCGCCGACAACACCGATCGACTGCGTTCCACCTTCGGTGTCGACGAACTCAACACCGGTGTAGGGATCCGCTAGATATGCGATATCCGGGACGAGCCGCCAGCTCCCAGGCAAGCTCCCTTGGAACGACGGTTTCGCCCAGACAGCGCTCGCGCCCCCGCCAGCTCCAGCGTAAAAGCCTTCAAAGGTCGGCGGAATAATGGGTGGATTGACTCCCCCTGTAGTGAGAGGATAAGTCGCGATGCGGGTTATGTTGTTGCCCCAACCCGTCTGCAACTTGATGGAGTTATTGCCGTTCAGGAACACGCTGGTGCCGCCCACGCCAGTCGCGTAGGGAGATGCCGACGCGGCGCTAACGGTCTTCACACCTTTTAGGGCGACACTGAAATCTCCGTCGTCGCCGCTCGAGAAATTGACCGAAATACCGAGCGCGGCAGCGGTCTCGAAGATGTTGTTCTCAACGGTGAGTTCGGCGGGATCTTCGGTTTCGAGAACAATCTCGCCGATGCCATAGCTGTTGGAGATGACCGGTCCTAGCCCCGTCTCGATGGCGTAGAGCACCGAGAGGTCCAGGTTGGTGAAGGAGGCATCCGCCGCTAGAACCAGGGCGATGAAAGCTTCCGGAGCTACCGTGTGCGACCACTCCACGTCGAGGCTGGTTTCCACATCCCAGCCACAAGTATTTCCACCGCAGTTGGTGGGACCGGTCGGGTAGTAGATTTCGATGTTGTCCGACACAGCCGGCAACCCATTGATCTGCGAGAAGGCGTCGGCGTCCGCCAAAATCGTGTCGGAACCGTAGGCATCGACGAGCACCACAGCCTGGCCGTTGCCATTGAGCTTCTGGTTGTACAGGGGTTTGAGGCCGTA
>PLUW01000012.1 GCA_003162935.1 Acidobacteriaceae bacterium | reverse complement strand
GCCGTGTTGATGGTGCGAATCGATGCAACTGCGGACGATTCATTGGCCGCAATACGCGCGCGTAGCAGGTTCGGAATGGCAATCGCGGCGATGATCAAAATGATCGCGACCACGATCAGAAGTTCGATAAGTGAGAAGCCCTTTTGTTTCCGCATTGAATTTTCCTCGTCTCCGTTTGACTGGTTTGGTTGGATGACCAACTCGCTTGTACTATCGCACTCTTAGTGCCAGAGGCCAAAGTGACCTTAGTAAGATGGCCCCCTTTATACAAACTCAATCTTTTCAGCGATCTTGAGCAGGGTAGTCACCTGTCGAGCCACTGTGCATGCTCCCAGTATGACACTTTCAGCGGTCCGATTGACAAATTTTGCCAGTCGCATTGCCGCTCCATTCCCCCTCCGAACCGCCTGCTGGACGCTCCAACCTCCATTCGGGGAACGTCTGCTTTCGCTTTTCTTGCGTCCACTCCGCCTTTTGCAGACGATGCATCAGGCTGGCCGAGATCGAAATCGTCGCCACCACCAGGGCCCAAGGAATGATCGGCGAAATCCAGAAAACCGGGGTGGCAAAGCTGACCAGCGCCATCCACAGGAGACTGGCAAAGGTCCCGAACAAAAAGGCCAACCGCCGCGGGCCGTGCTTTAACGTTAAAGGATACAGGCATAGAGCCTGCACCATCACGGCGAAGGGGAACGCGACCACCAAGTCCACGAAATAGTGCTCGCCGGTTCCGAGCGTTGCTAGGACGGTGAAGACCACAAAGGCCATCGCGATGGCCCGGATCCAGCGGGCCAGCCCTTTGGAATTCCACCATACCAGCAGCACCCAGGCCATGTGTAACGACGGAATGGCATTGCGCGCGCCCGGGACCGCGATCGTTTCCAGGAGCAGGTGCCGGGCTTGCGACGTGACCAAGGGGTGCCAGGGAAAGTTCTGTCCAAAAACGTGGACTGGTCCAGTGGCGGGAACCATGTTGTAAAACAGTACTCCGAGCGGCCCAGTCGCCAGGAAAGCCAGCATGATCGGGAACGCGGCTTTGCTTCGCAAGCGGAGATGTGCGGCATAAACCAAGGCCAGCGGCAGCGGTAAGGCAATGTAGAACACCAGCGCCGCAAACCGGAACCACAAGTGCTGCGAGAATACTCGCCCAACCAGAAAGCTGAATTGCACGCCGAGGCTGCAATCGAAGGAATATAAGTAAAGATCAAAGGTCTTGGGATGCAGGGCTTCGGTGTAATCCAGCAGCATCGAAGCCATATATTCGGAAGCTACAAATAAAACCGCGGGCAGGAAGGCATATAGAAAGAGCGTGCGATCGTAGTTTTGGTGGGGCTGCAGTTTCGGCGTCCAGACGGCGCGCGCGCCCAGCACGGCCAGAGCGCTTAATCCTGCGAAGGAAAACGCAGCCATAAGCTTGGGCGGGAACCCCAGGAGACGATAGTCGAGACCCGCCAGGATCAGGCTGCCCACGGCTACGGCTGCGAGGTTGATCCACGACGGTTGCACAACCAGGAGGATGACAACAGCACCGCTCAACGCCATGGCCATGAACGCATCGACCATGGAGGAGCTGTAAAAATCGGCGCTCAACGAAAGCGCCAACACGATGGCGAAGAGCGCCAGCGTAAGCGCAACCCGCACGGTATTCGCGCGATTCAACATAGATTGCAGATTTTCACGCGCACCGATCCTAGGCTTCCATTGGCGTCACAATCCGAGCGCTTTGGTGAGCCAGACCCTTCTGCTGCTAGGGTAACAGCGACTGAAGTGGTGCACGCGGAACGGCGCTGCCCCAATGAGCACGAAGGTAATTGACAAGGCGCGACCTTCCTCGGACTGGCAAACAGCAAAGTCGAATTTCCAGCAGGGTATGGCTTACAGCGTGAAGCAGGAAAAAGGCGTGCACGCGTTCCACCGGATGTACCGGGAGCGGATGCCGGGGTAACTTTCTCAACCTCCTCGCTTCAGCAGTAAACATGTCATATCGTCGTGCTGCGGCGTGTTGCCCACGAACACGTCCAACTCCTCGAGCATTTTGCGCAGCATTTCCATCGGAGCCGAGCCCGATTCGCGATCCACTAGGCGGATCAACTCCTGCTCGCCGTATTCGTCCTGTTTCCCATCCTCCGCCTCGACAATTCCGTCAGTGAAGATCACCAGCCAGTCGCCGTTTTCCAGGCGAGTGGTTCCCACCTGGTAAGGCGATTCTGCAAAAATGCCGATCGGAATGCCCCCCGCTTCCAGCCGCTCCACTGTGCCAGACTTTCTGCGCAGCACCGGGACGTTATGGCCGGCGTTAATATAAGCTATGTCGCCGTTTGCCGGGTTGAGTTCGGCGAGGAAAGCGGTGGTGAAGCGAACGCCACCCTGACTGTTGGAGCACGAATAGCGATTCACGCCGGCCACCATCTCCGGCAGCGAGACGCCGCTGGTCGACAAGGTTCGGAGGCTGGCCTGGAAGGTGGCCATGACCATCGCCGCCGGAATACTCTTTCCCGCCACGTCGGCGACGACAAACAAAATGCGATCTTGGTTTGGACTTTCGCTCGGGACTCCGCCCGATACTTGCCCCGGACGGAGGATGACATCGTAATAATCGCCCGCCACCGTGTTGGCCGGCCGCGTAGCGTAAGCAATCTGATATCCCGGAATCTGCAGCGGCGCGCCCGGCAACAGCCATGCCTGAATGTCTTTGGCAATTTCCAAATCGCGTTTCATCACGACGCGATCCGCGAGTTCCAGCAGCAGCACCAGCAACAGCAGCAATCCACCCCAAACGTGGAGGTCCAGTACGTGGATCTCAACGTGACTCTCGCCGGTTCTGTACGTAGATTCGCCGGTTGGGAAAAATAGCAGAATCAGTCCCAGCAGCACGAGCACTCGCCGAGCCGGGGTCAGTTTTTCCATGATCGCCCAGAACAGCGCCTTTGCCTTCCGCGAGGCTCGACGAAATCTGGAGGGCTCCTCCTGTAGATGATCCAGCCCCGCCGAGTACAGCCGGTAACTGGAGCGCGCGTCTTTTTCGAACTGCGACCAGAGCTGGTTGAGAGCCATGCCTTCGCTGACGCGAAGCCAGAAACGCCGGGCCTTGCTTGGGGCTCGATTTGGCGGAGGAATCGCTTGCGGATGGGAGGTCATGGCAGACGAATCATTATAGGCCGCCGCGCAGATGACTACGGCAGAAGACTACGGATGATCGCCTGGTTCCGTCATCAGACCCGGAGGCGGCGCTGGAATCGTTATATCCAGTTTGGTGACCGCTCCGAGCGACGACAGGGGCTTGTCAAACTCAGCAACGTTGCCCACCACCAACACCGCCAGTTGGTCGCGATGCAGATATTTCGCCGCGACCCTCGCTACGTCTTCCGGGGTGACCTTTTCGATCTCCTTCTGGTAGTTTTCCAGGAAATCGAGCGGATAGCCGTAAAACTCATACGCCATTTTTTCCTGCAAGACCTTTTCTGGCGAATCGAAGCGGAAGACGAAAGAATTCAGAATCGAATCCTTGGCGCGCTTAATCTCTTCGTCGTCGATGGGACGTTTCGCTAGATCGGCGATCTCCTCATCGAGGGCCTGAATGGATTCGATCGTGGTCTTGCTCTTGGTGCTTACCATGAGCCGCAACATTCCGGGATGGTCCCATGCCGAACCCACACCGCCGCCGACCCCGTAGGCGAGGCCCTTGGTGGTTCGAATGTCGTTAAACAAGCGGGACGAAAATCCACCGCCGAAAGCTTCGTTGAACACCGAGAGAGCAAAGTAATCGGGATTCTTGCGCGTGATGCCGAGCGCCACCATTTGAATGTTGCTTTGATTTACGTCGGTCTTGTCGACCTGGTAGTATCCCGGCTT
>PLUW01000006.1 GCA_003162935.1 Acidobacteriaceae bacterium | reverse complement strand
CTCAAGGGCATCACGGTGGAGAGTACGCCGGTGCCTGTCAACCCAGGAGATACAATTCTCGGAACGATCAGCTCCTCTTGCAAGGCGGGAACCACTTACTGCGCCAAGTGGAACATAGTAAGTAAAGATCAGACGACGGGGAAGAAAACGACGTTGAGCAAGACTCCGAGCGATGGGCAGATATGGAATTGGGCCTTCGGCGCGGTGATGGAGATCTATGGCGTTACAGAATGCTCGGATTTTCCAAAAGGCAATAAGAGCACTGTCTTTACGACGCAGGTGTACGACCAGAACCTAAACGTGATTTCAAGTCCAAGCTGGACGGCGGCTCCGGCCGGTACAAACACAAAGCCCAAATGCGGCTACGGACTGACAGTCGCGCCGACGCAAGAGACTCTGAAGTATTAGGAGAGGGGGTTAGACCTGCTGCGGCCCGGGTGTTAATTCTATGAGGTGACTCTGTGGAAACTGACTGTCATGCCCCGAGCGAGGAAATACTTGTCTTCCGTCCTGCGGCAGCGGCAATCTCATTGAGCATGCCGCTGAAAATCCAGCGATGCACAGGGTAAAGCATGTACCAATAGAGAAGGCCCGCCAATCCAGCAGGATCAAAAATAGCGGTCTGCCGAATGACGGAGCCTGTGCTATTTGGTTCCACCTCAAACTGCAACCACGCGCGGCCTGGTACTTTCATTTCAGCGACCAGACCGAGTTCGCGACCCGGCACAAAGGCTTCTACTCGCCAGAAATCCAGAGCATCGCCCACGGAAAGTTTTTGGGGATCGCGACGGCCGCGGCGCAGTCCTACGCCGCCAACCATGAGATCCACTGCGCCTCGTAACCACCAAAGAACATTGGCAAAGTACCAGCCATTCAAACCTCCGATGCGCTGGATCGGAGCAAAAGCTGCCGCGGGGGGAACCGATACTCGCACCGTTCGGGAATCGACGAGCCTGGTGCCAAACTCCATTCCACCCCACGACTGCGGCTTGCCCGCCGAGGAGAGAGCGTCGCACCAACTGGTCTGGGCAAACTCCTGGTCCTCATGGTGAAGAGCTCTCTCCATCGCTTCTCGCAAACTTTTCGGCTTGATATCGAAGGCGGCTAATGCGGAGGTGTCGTGCACCAGAGTTGGGTTGCGCATACTGTCGACGAGTTTTCGGCCAATGCGGGCATAAACGGGCGTGATTAAACCCAACCACAAACTTGAAAGGCGAGGTGTCAAAATTGGAACCGGGATCATCCACCTGCGCAGGCCGCATTGCCGGGCATATTCCTGCATGATTTGGCCGTAGCTGACTTGGTCGGTGCCCCCGATTTCGAAAACTCTGCACTGTTCCTCCGGCAACATCAGAGCAGCCATCAGGTACGCCACCACATCTTCGACCGCAATCGGTTGGGCCTTGACGGCAACCCAGCGCGGGCAGATCATCACCGGCAACCGCTGTACCAGCGCGCGAATCATTTCAAATGAAAGACTACCGGAACCGATCACGATCGATGCGCGAAATTCGACGGTAGGAATCCCGGAACTTCGTAAGATGTCGGCAACCTCGTGACGACTGCGCAGATGAGCGGAGAGCGCTTGGTCCTGCTCTCCCAATCCGCCGAGAAAGACAATGCGTCGCACTCCAGAATCGCGCGCCACGTCGGCGAAATTTTGGGCGGCTTGGCGGTCTTCTTGTTCGAACTTACCCGGAGATCCCATGGAGTGGACCAGGTAATACGCCGTGTGTACTCCTGCCAGCGCCGGCGCCAGTGAACTACGATCCAGGCAATCTGCTTTAACAATTTCCGTGGAAGCGGCAACTTTCGCTCTGAGAAAATCCGGTCGTCGAGCCAGACAGCGAACTGGCCAGCCCGCTTTCTCCAACTCTTTTAGCAGGCGCCCCCCGATGTAGCCTGACGCTCCTGTTAACAGGACGATCGGGCGATGATCTGCGACCATTCGATCCCCTCATTCGGCCCACTGAGTTACGCTGGCGTGATCGTAGCATTTCCAGGATCTCTTGTTTTTCACGAAAGGCCAATCGCCGAACCCTTGGGTTTGTGCTCCGCCAGCTTTACGGATAACGCCTTGCTTGATCTACTAGCGGACTTGGCCCGATTGTGCCAGAGTCAGGGGTAAACTGGTCGTAACTAGCTGTAACCAAGCGACTATCCTCATAGACCCCTCGAGTATGCAAAAAGGCCCACCGCTTACTCTCGCAATTCCAAGGAAGAACTCTTAATTGCGGGTTCGCAGCTACTTCACCAACGCCGCCACGTGAGGATTCTGCGCAATATTCAGCGACCAGTTCACGCCGTGAATAAAGGGCTCGGGAAACACGCCGATGACAATCGTGGCCAGCGCCGCGATGCCCACTGCAAAGCGCATCCCCACGCTGATCGGGAGCTTCCCCGTTTCCACCGGAGCACGCACCAGCATCGAATTCGCGATCTTCAGGTAGTAATACAGTCCAAAGAGCGAATAGAGCACGCCGAGCGAGGCCAGCCAGTAATGCTGGCTTTCGATCAGGCTGAGAAAGATGTAGTACTTGCCCAGGAACCCGGCCGCGGGCGGTATCCCGGCCAACGACAGCAGGAACAGCAGCATGAGCACAGCTTCCACCGGAGCCCGCTGGTAGAGCCCGGCCATGTCGTCGATCTCGTCGCCAATCACATTGCGCTGCCGCAGGGACGCAATCACCGCAAATGCGCCTAGATTCATGAACGTATACACCAACAGGTAGATCAGGATTCCCTTGAAGCCGTCGTAAAAGGCTGCGCTACCAATCGGCGAGGTTCCCATGGCCACAAACGCCAGCAGCATATAACCAACGTGCGCAATCGAGGAGTAGGCGAGCAGACGCTTGGTGTTCGTCTGCGTGAGCGCCGCGAGGTTGCCGCCGGTCATGGTGGCGATCGCGACGATCACAATGACCGGGACATAAACCGTGCGCAGCGGATACAAGCCATAGATCAGTATGCGCAACAGCAGCGCCCATGCCGCCGCCTTCACCGCCACCGACATGAAACCCGCAATGCTGGTAGGCGCGCCCTCGTATGCATCCGGCGCCCACTGATGGAAGGGGACGGCGGCGATCTTGAACAGCAATCCGACCATCGTCGTCAGCAGCGCCAGCACCACCACCGGGTTGCGCGGATTCTGCGCAGCTTGCGCCGCCACCGCGCGCGCAATCACCGCCAGGTTGGTGCCGCCGGAAATGCCGTAGAACAGCGAAAGTCCGTAGGCAAAGATGCCCGACGAAAATGCCCCCAGCAACAGATATTTCAGCGCCGCTTCGTTCGAGCGCCGGTCGCGGCGCAAAAAACCCACCAGAATGTAGGTGGAAATCGCCATCAGCTCAAGCCCAATAAAGAGGAGCACGATGTCGATCCCCGCCGCCATGCACATCATACCCACCACGGAAAGCAGCAGCAGAGAATAGTATTCGCCGTGCTGTTCGCCTTCCATGTCGAGATAGTGCACCGACCCCAGAATCGCGATCGCCGCTCCCACCAAGAACAAATACCAAAAGTAGATGGCGAAGCGGTCCACAAGCAGCGCGTTGTAGAACCCCAGCGACCCCCTGGGCGGCAGCGTCGCCTGAATCTGCCACACGCACACCGCCGAGAACACTACGCCGACAAACGCGCCCACCGCGTTGATCCACTTCCAGCCCGCCGGAATCATCAGATCAATCAGCAGAATGCCGAGCGCGAAAATGGTGAGCTCCACCATCGGCAGCATCAACCGGTATTCGACTGGAGAAATGCCTCGCACTCAGTTGCTCGCTTTCGTGGCGCTGCTGGTCCCGGCAACGCCCGTTCCCGAATTCATTCC
>PLUW01000082.1:27715-28442 GCA_003162935.1 Acidobacteriaceae bacterium | reverse complement strand
ATGCGTGCGTAGGTAGACGACCACGGGGACGATGGAGGACAATCTGACGAAGGAGGATAATTTAATGAACAGATTTAGAATTGTCGCGTTAGCTGCGGTTGCCGGAATCTGCTTCGCGGCAGCTACTCCCTCAACACAGGCTCAGGTCGGCGTCGAAATCGGAGTTGCGCCCGTGTGTCCCTACGGGTACTACGATGTCGCGCCGTACGATTGCGCCCCCTACGGGTACTACGGCCCGGAATGGTTTACAGGCGGCGTCTTCATTGGGGTCGGCCCGTGGTTTCATGGCCCAGAGGGCTTCCATGGCCATGTAAATAACCGTTTCCATCCTGAGCACGGCTATAGCGGGCCAAGGCCAGCCCGTGGCGATAAACCCGAACCGGGAAAACGTCTCGATAAGGTTGCCCACTTCAAAGGAAACGAAGTGCGCGATGGACGCGGCCACGCAGTCGGCAAGCGCTAATTGATGCCAGTCGGGTGCCCACTCGTTCGTCGTTTGCGAATGAGTGGGCGCTGACCACTCCGCGCTCCCAATCACCCATTACAAATCTGCGGCGACGCCCAATGAGCGCTATCGAGGCCATAGCGCTCATCATCCAAAATCAGCTCTACCCGCTGCCCCTAGCCATCTCCACCGCCCTTAGCACCGCCCGCGCTTTGTTCTCCGTCTCTTCAAACTCGCGCTGGGGATCGGAGTCGGCTACGATTCCGGCTCCGGCTTGCAGGT
>PLUW01000082.1:25867-27615 GCA_003162935.1 Acidobacteriaceae bacterium | reverse complement strand
CCTTCGAGCGCGGAGACCAGGTGCATGACGTGCGAGTAGCGCTCGACGTACATCAGGTCGCGGACTTTGACTGATCCGTAATCGCTGACGCGGCCGAGGTCGTTGCGGCCGAGGTCGACGAGCATGACGTGCTCGGCGCGCTCTTTTTCGTCGGAGAGCATTTTCTTTTCGAGGGCAGCGTCTTCGGCTTCGTCGCGGCCGCGGGGATGGGTTCCGGCGATGGGACGGTATTCGAGTTTGCGTCCGGTGGCGCGGACTAGCATCTCGGGAGAGGAGCCGAGAACGTGGATGGCGTTCTTGGCCGAGGTTCGTGCTGACGCATGCGAAGGGCTTGAATCACGTGGCGCACGAAGAGGCACGGAGGAGATTCCTCCGAAGCGGAGGAAATACATGTAGGGCGACGGGTTCACGGTGCGCAGGGCGCGGTAGAGATCGAGGGGAGGGACGCCGGGCTCGAAATCCCAGCGCTGCGAGAGCACGACCTGGAAGATGTCTCCGGCGGCGATGTAGTCTTTGGCGCGGCGGACGCTTTCGAGAAATTTCTTCTTGGGAGTGCGCGACTTGACCGCCAGCTTGGATTTGGTCGCGGCTTTGCGCCAGTGCGCGGGCTTCCATCCGGCAGCTAGTTTTTTCTCGATGCGGGCGATGTCTTTCACGGCGCGATCATATTCAGCTTTGCGGGCGGCTTTGGGAGATTCGCGGGTGATAACGGCCGAGGCCACGATGTGGATCTGGTGGCGGAGGTGATCGAAGGCGAGCACGCGGTCGAAAAACATCAGGATGCAGTCGGGGACGTGGAGGTCGTCGGTGGCATGCTCTCCGATGTCTTCGAGGCGGCGCACGATGTCATAGGCGAAATAGCCGACCGCGCCCGCGGTGAAGGGTGGCAGGCCCTCCAGTTTATTTGAGTGGGCGGCGGGGCGGTGCTGCTGTAGAAGGTCTTTGATGACGTCGAAGACGTTGCCGGTGAGGTGCTCGACTTTCTTGCTGTGGGTGCGTTCGATGGTGATTTCTGCGCCGCGCGATTCGAGACGCAGGAAAGGGCGCACGCCGAGAAATGTATAGCGTCCGATTTTTTCTCCGCCTTCGACGGATTCGAGCAGGAAGGCGTCGGGCTCGCCTTCGGCTACAGCGAGGAAGGCGGAGACCGGGGTCAGCAGATCGGCGGAGATCGACTTCACGACGGGGACGAGCGTCGCATCGCGAGAAAGGCGGAGAAACTCTTTGTAGTCGGGGCGGATCATTTCTATTTCGCAGCAGTGCTTTAGGATCGCATGAATTCGCAGGTTTGAGCGAGAGGAGGCGGGGCAAGCCCCGTCTCTACAAGGGATTCGACTTTCCCACAAACGCCTTCACTGCTTCCGCAACTGTGATCATCAGCGTCATCGGGTCCATCGGGGAAGCAACGAATCCGCAATCTTCATAAAACTTCCGCGCTCGTTCTGAAATCGCGTGCACTAGAATCGCGCGGATGCCGGCAATCTCCGCGGCGTGCAATGTGCGCAGAACGGCATCGCGGAGCAGAGCGGGCCCAATCTTTTTCCCCTGCCAATCTTCATGGACAGCAAGTCGGCCTAAGACCATGACCGGAACAGGGTCGGGCATGTTACGGCGGACACGGCCCGGAGCCTCCGCAGACGCCACGGCGCCAACCGCCAGGGCATAGTAGCCGACCACCTGCTGCCCGGCGCACACTACGTAAGTACGGGAGGCCCCGGTCTCTTCATTTTGGAGAGCGCGGCGTCGCA
>PLUW01000082.1:0-25860 GCA_003162935.1 Acidobacteriaceae bacterium | reverse complement strand
AGCCGCCGGAGGCGTGCATTGTTCGCCGGAGGCTTGTCCAGCATCGAGGTGAAGCGCTTGAATTCCTCGTTCGACAAGGCGAAATAGCGGCGGTCGAGCAGGACGGCTTCCGCTTCCCGGCACGCGGTTTCGAGCATGAAGTCGGAGCGGTTGCGGCCGAGCGCATCGGCCGCCCTGTCGATGAGCGATTTCTGGCGCTGGCTGGCGCGCAGGTTGATGGTCTCATCACGGTATTTCCGCGTCTTGGCGCCTGTCCCGGTGGCTGGCATCGGTTTCTCCTGTACTTACAATGAGTGTACACCAATGTGCGCACGTTGTAAATACATGTTCCCAATTCGTCACTCCCGCCCTTGCCTCTCCTGCTGGCGCGGCAATATACTTTGCGAGGCTTATCCATAAGACTCGGTGCGGCANNGCCCGCTTCGACCTGGCGGCGCGCAAGCTGAATCTCGATGCGGGACTGTGGAAGGTGCTGAGCAGTCCGAGCCGTGAAATTATCGTGCATATTCCGGTGATGATGGACGACGGGCACCTGGAGGTCTTTACCGGATACAGGGTGCAGCACTCGATTGCGCGCGGTCCGGCGAAAGGCGGCTTGCGCTACGCGCCCGATGTCAACCTCGACGAAGTGCGCGCGCTGGCGAGCTGGATGACGTGGAAGTGCGCGGTGGTGAATATTCCGTTTGGCGGGGCGAAGGGCGGGATCATTTGCGATCCGCACAAAATGTCGCAGGGCGAGTTGGAGCGCATGACCCGCCGCTACACGGCCGAACTTTTCGATTTCATCGGGCCGGAAAAGGACGTTCCCGCGCCCGACGTGAACACCAACGAACAGACGATGGCGTGGATCATGGATACCTACTCCATGCACATGCGGCAGACGTGCACCGCGGTGGTGACCGGCAAGCCGATCAACATCGGCGGATCGCGCGGGCGGCGCGAGGCCACCGGACGCGGCGTGCTCATGGTTTGCGATCAGGCGATCAAGAAGCTGGGGCTGAATCGCAATACGACGCGGGTCATCGTGCAGGGCTTCGGCAACGTGGGTTCGAACGCGGCGCGCCTGATGGCGCAATCGGGATACAAGGTCATTGGCATCGTCGAAGTAGGCGGCGGCCTATATAAAAAAGATGGCATCGACATGGAAGCGCTGTGGGCGTTCCGCGAGCGCGCGGGCACGATCCACGGCTTCCCCGGGGCCGAGAAGTACGATCCGGCGGAACTTTTGCTGACCGAGTGCGACATCTTGATTCCGGCGGCAACGGAAAATCAGATTACCAGCCAGAATGCGGATCGGGTGAAGTGCAAGATCCTCGCCGAGGGCGCGAATGGTCCGACGACCGCGGCCGCCGACGCGATTCTCTCCGAGAAGAAGGTCTTTGTGATTCCCGACATTCTGGCGAACGCCGGCGGGGTCACGACCTCTTACTTTGAGTGGGTGCAGGATCGCCAGGGGTATTTCTGGAAGGAATCGGAAGTTAATGAGCGTCTGGGAGATATCATGGTTACGGCGTTCGACGATGTCGTCCGGTACGCGGAAAAACACGGCGTAAACAACCGGATCGCCGCTTACATGCTGGCCATCGACCGCGTGGCGTACACCATCCGCCAGCGCGGAATCTATGCCTAGCCATATTTTCTGGGGTCTCTGGCCGGAGGCCCCTTATAGTTTTGGTTGACCCGAAGTCCCTCCCGATGTAATCATGCTGGGGCATTCCCGCACCACTTTTTTCGCAGACCAGTGTTTGGGTATTGATCCGTAAGACAAACGGGGCTTAATGCCTCTTAATCTCGTGAGGAAAAATGAATCGCTCGCAAAAGAAACTTACTCTGTGGACGCTCGCTTTCTGTCTGATGCTCACCATCGTCCTGGCTCCGGCTATGGCGAAGGCGCAGGCGAGTTCGACCGACACTACCACCGACACCACCACAACCAAGAAGGCAAAGAAAAAGGCCAAGAAAGACGCGGCCGCTGCGGACGACAAGACCGCTGCCGCGGATAAGACCGCGGCCGACGACACGACCGCTACGAAGAAGTCGCGCAAGAGCAAGAAGGCTGCTGCCGCCGATGACAGCGCCGCGAAGCCAGCTGATGCTGCTGCGCCCGCGGACGCGATGAGCAAGAAGAGCAAGAAATCCAAAGCGGCCGATGCCAGTGCGGCACCGGCGAGCGCACCCGCAGCGGCTGCGGCTCCGGCACCAGCAGCGAAGGCTTCTGCTCCGGCTCCGGCTGCCTCCAACAACATGGCTGCGCCGNNCGACGAAGAGCGCGAGCAAGGCAACGCCTGCGGCATCGAGTTCGGATATCGCCGCCGCTCAGGCCAGCGGCAAAGTCTGGGTCAATACGAAGAGCGGCGTCTACCACAAGGGCGGCGAATGGTACGGCAAGACGAAGGAAGGGAAGTTCATGACCGAAGCGGACGCGAAAGCAGCCGGCTATAAAGTAGCCGAGAAGGAATAAGGAGAAACGACGATGGCGAAAAAACTGATTTCCAGGATTCTCATTGCACTCTTTGCGCTCAGCCTGATCAGCGGAATGGCAGTGGCGCAAGCGGCGAAGACATCAGCCAAGGCCACGACGGCCGCAGCTGCCGACGCGGATCTCGTCGACATCAACACGGCGACCAAGGATCAGCTGAACGCGCTGCCGGGCATCGGCGACGCGTACGCGCAGAAGATCATCGATGGCCGTCCCTATGCGAAGAAGACCGACTTGACGAAGAAGAAGGTCGTTCCCGCAGCCACCTACGCGAAGATCAAAGACAAGATCATCGCGAAACAGAAGTAAGAGCTTTAACGCAGAGAACGCAGAGGACAATCGGGCACGCATTGCCGGGCTTCTGCGTTTTTTGCGTAAAGATTTCAGGAGGGATTATGGGTTTACTCGACAATTTAGAAAATCAGGCATTAGGCAACGTGCTCGGCGGCAGTTCGAATCCGCTGGCGTCCGGCCTGTTGCAGATGATTCAGAACCAGCCCGGCGGATTGCAGGGTTTGGTGCAATCGTTTCACGATAAAGGGATGGGTGGAATTGTGTCCCAATGGGTTAGCACGGGACCGAATCCTGCGATTTCTTCCGACCAGGTTCATCAGGTTCTGGGCAGCGATCAGGTTAAGGCGCTCGCCGCCAAGGCTGGCATCAGTCCCGACACCGCCGGCGCGGCGATCGCTCAGATCCTGCCCGGACTGGTCGACAAGCTGACGCCGAATGGATCGGTACCCGACCACGGCAACGTTCTGGAGATGGCGTCCAGCATGCTGAAGAACCTTGGGACGAAAGCGTCCTAAATTCAGATGGTGCACGGTTCCTCGAGTCGTGCGCCATTTCTTTTTTGATCCGTCTACACCCAATGCAGCGGTGGCTAGAGTGCCGGGCCCTTGCAAAGCAAATTCAGACTGAGCTACTACCAGTCCTTCTGGTCCGTTGCCTTGCCTCCCGATGTAGAGGATAATCACAGAGTCCGCCGCCGCGGCCCAGGTTCGGTCATCGCGTGAATCTCCCTAACTCCATCACGCTCACTCGTATCGCCGCGATCCCGCTGCTGATATGGATTCTGTGCACTCCGCGGTTCGCGAACGAGCACACCGGGCAACGCGAGATTCTGGCATCGGCGGTTTTCATCCTGGCTTCGATCACCGACGGCATTGATGGCTATCTTGCGCGCAAACGCGGACAGATCACCACCATGGGCATGCTGCTCGATCCGCTGGCCGACAAGTTGCTGGTGGCGGCGGCCTTCATCACGCTGGTGCAGTTCAATCCCGCGCTGGTACCGGCGTGGATGGCTGTGGTCGTCATCGGCCGCGAATTCCTGGTCAGCGGACTGCGCTCGATTGCCGCCTCGGAAGGTTTCACGATTCAGGCAAGCGAACTGGGCAAGTTCAAAATGCTGGTGCAGATTATTTCTGTCGTAGCGGTGATTCTCGCCCACCGCTGGCACGAGTGGCCGGTCGGCGGAATTTATATTTTTCCGGTCTATTGGATCGCGTGGCTGGCGATCTGGTTCATGGTGCTGCTGTCGCTGGTTTCCGCGCTCGATTACTTTATCGCCTTCTGGTCGCGGATCGATCGCAAGTCGGAAAAGCGGCGGCGCCGGACTTTCGTCCTCGCCCGGCGGAGAAAGAGCGATGTCCAAGCGGTCTGATACGCCTTCGGAACGACTGCCCGCAAATCTGGCTGCGAGCGACTTGTCGCGGCCACCGGAATTTTCGCTCGAACAACGCCGGATTCTGTTGCGCATTGCGCACGAAGCGATTCTCTCGGGCGTAGAGCGCCGGGAACTCGCCGACGAGCCGCCGACTTCCCCCTTACTCTCGGAGCGACGCGGCGTCTTCACTACTCTTTATCTGAAAGTTGAACATCTGAGTAAAGTTCGGCGCGAGCTTCGGGGATGCGTTGGCTATCCCGAACCCATCGCTGCGCTGTATCGCGCGGTTGCCGAAACGGCCCGCGCCGCCGCCTTCGACGATTCGCGGTTCTCGCCGGTGACAAAAGAAGAAGCTTCCCAACTCGAAGTTTCCTTGAGTGTGCTCTCGCGCCTGTTCCCGATTCATCCCGATGCAGTGGAGGTCGGGCGCCACGGCCTGGTCATCTCGCGGGAGTCGCATCGCGGGTTATTGCTGCCGCAGGTTCCGGTCGAGTTTGCGTGGGGCCGGGAGACGTTTCTGGAGCAAACCTGCCGCAAAGCGGGCCTGCCGGTGGATTGCTGGCGCAGGGACGCAACCATCGAGGCGTTCACCGCCGAGGTCTTCTCCGACGCCGATGTCGAAGTGCCCGGCTGATCCTCTACCACGAGTTCCATTCGCGGGCTTGTCACTTCCACTCCTGTGCGCGTGTCCCCCACTTCCGTACCGTTGCCTTCCCCGCCAAACGACGTAATCTGAGCGCTGGCGCCCTGGTAGTGAAGCGGCGTTACGAGGTCAGCGTTACGAGGTCAACATGGAACTCGCAGTTGTGATCGTGGTGATCGTCGTCGCGAGCGCGATGATTCCGGGGAATCCGGAAATCCGTTTCTTTCGCTGAGCAGATCGTAAGCCTGCTAAAAAGGCTGCCCGGAAGCTATCCTTTGCGGCCACCCTAGTTCATCGTCCCAAAGAAAAGGGGGGGAGATTTCTCTCCCCTCGTTTCGATTGAAGTTGTTTCGAGCTTACTGCTGCTCGTCCAGTTCCACCGTATCGCCGGCGTAGACATCTTCGAGCGCGAAGACAACCATGGCGGAGGACGCGGTCGGGGTCACGTTGAGGACGACCACTTCTCCCACGGCGCGCCGCGGCAGATCGGCCACATGGATGTTCGGCCCTTTGGTCCGGGTGAAGCGATTGGCTTCAAAGGTGGGCGGAACCTTCTGCGTGTCTTCCGAAGTCTGCGCTTTGAAAGAGAGCGAGTCGACAGGATCCTTCAAGGTGGCCGTATAGGAACGCACCACACGGAAGTAGTCGCCAACCTTCACGCCCTGGTTCGAACCCATATTCATATAGAGTTTCATGCCCGTGCCGAGCACGCCGTCGAAGTCTTTGCCGAGAACGACGCGCCCGGTCAGCTTGCCATTGGCAGGCGCGAAGCGATCGAAACGGCCGGGGACGTGGAAACTCACCGGCGGTTTTTCCACGAAAGGAAGGACGACATCTCCCGGGTTGATGGGATCGCAACTAAATTCCACTTGCGCGATGGCGCTGTGGCTGCGCGTATCCACCACCCGTACTCTGCCGATTTCGCCGTAGGGTTGTCCCGCAGCGGCCAGGATTTTTCTCTGTCCCGGATAAATTTCATACTCGTTCACATCGCGGATTTGGCGAACGACCGAATAGAGTTGCCCCGTCTGGTAGCCGCTCCCCGCCAGGTAGACCAGTTCTCCGATTTCGAACTTGGTGGAAGTCGGCGTCTCCAGTCCGCCGTTGACGTAGTTGGCGTTGGGAATCCGCTCTTTGGTAAGAAAACCGGCGCAATAAATATCGGCCGCGGTGGGCGTCTGAAAACGCACGAATGGAACGTTAACGTATGTATGGACGATACCGTCCGCATCGGGCGTGACCGGTGTCACCGCCTGCTGTGCGACCGCCAGGGTCGCCGCCACCGTCAATAGCAATAACAGTCCTGTTTTCTTCATGTTATCTCCCACTTCCACCGCTTCGGGGCTGCCCCAGCTATCTCCTAGGGAAGACAAGGGTTACAGCCAAAAAGTAACAAGCGCGTGGGCAGGGGTCAAGGTTACGAGGGTGTTTAGCCCCTGTGTCCGAAAGTTTTGCGGACTCTCCGGCAATCCTCGGAGTTGCATCTGAGGCTGCTCCCCTGTAATATCGGCGCCGTTGTTGAAAACAAATGGACTTGGCTTTGTCTTCCACTCTCGCGCCCCGTTTTCTTCCCCAGCGCCTGCCCAAGGTCTGTCTGGCGGTCGGCGGGGACACGATTGAAGACATGCTTGCCACGGCGGAGTCGCTGGCTCGCGAAAACCCATTTCTCGAGTTTCGTTTGGACTATTTAAAGCAGCCGCTGGCCGCGGTCCCGAAGATTCACCGTTTTCTGGAGACGCACCAGTACGTCACGGCCATCGGCACGTGCCGGCGTGCCGACAACGGCGGCAAGTTCAAGGGATCGCTGGCTGCGCAATTGGAAGTGCTGACCAAGGCCAATGCCGGGGGCTGTCAACTCGTCGACGTGGAACTGCAAAGTGCGCTGAAAGCGAAGCCCGAAGCGATTGCGAAATTGCGCAGCCGCGCCGGACTGATCCTGTCATTCCACGATTTCCACGCCACTCGCAAACTCGACGATACGCTCGAAAAGATGCTGAAGATTCCGGCCGATTTCTACAAGATCGTCAGCACCGCGACTACGCTCTCGGACAACGTGGCGATGATGAAGTTCCTGCAGACGCACAGCGGTCAGCATTCGCTGATCGGGCTGTGCATGGGAGAGCAGGGTATTATCAGCCGCGTGCTCGGGGCGCGCGCGGGCAGCGCGTTCACGTTTGGCGCGGTCGATGCCGATGCCGACCTAAAAACTGCACCGGGTCAAATCAGCGCGCGCGATCTGCGCGGCATTTACCGCATCGATCAGATCGACGCTGCCACTCGCATTTACGGAGTCGCGGGCGATCCCATCGGGCATTCGCTTTCGCCGGTCATCATGAATACGGCGTTGCGGCGCGAGAACGTCAACGGCGTTTATCTTCCGCTGCACGCCAAGACGCTCAAGGATCTGATCCATTGCGTGCGCGAGATTCCGCTGCATGGCCTCAGCGTGACGATGCCGTACAAGCAGGCGATCTTGCCGTATCTGGACAACACGGATGCGCACACGACGAAGATCGGCGCCTGCAATACCGTGGTTCGAGGAGCGGAAGGCAAGCTTTACGGATTCAATACCGATATCGCGGGCATCCTTCGTCCGCTGGAGCAGCGGCTGTCGATTGAGAACGCGAAGGTTCTCGTGCTGGGCGCGGGCGGCGCGGCGCGGGCGGCGGTGTTTGGGCTCAAGGAGCGCGGCGCTGAGGTCTGGATCTTGAATCGCACCGCAGCCAAAGGGCAGAAGCTGGCGCGGCAGGCGAAAGCTCGGACGCTCAAACGCGCGGAACTAAAAAAGGTTGGCTTCGACGTCATCATTAATGCGACTCCGGTGGGCATGGGGAACACGCGGGAATGTCCGCTGAAAGACGACGAGATTCAAGCTCGCGTGGTGTTCGATATGGTGTACGACCCGGTCGAGACCCATCTGCTGCAGGTGGCGCGGAGTAAGGGGATCGGCGTGATTCCGGGCGTGGAGATGTTTGTGCAGCAGGCGGCGCGGCAGTTTGAAATCTGGACGGGGAAGCCGGCTCCGGTCGGCGATATGCTGCGCGCGGTGACGGTCGCCTTGCAGGAACGGGCGGCGCAGAAGCCGCCGAAAAATTGAAGGGTTGACGAGCGCATCGCGCATTGAACCGAAAGGCTTTAGCTTCCAATTGTATGTACAATGTTTCACGTGAAACGTTTTGTAGAGGTATAATTGTGCGTACATATTAGTATGTAATCATAGGGAGGGGAGGCGCTTCCTCTCCTTCCAGGAAAATCCAACGCTACAAGCGGAGATGGAATCCCACCCTCGTTGACTGGGAGTCCTCGCGTCCTTACTATTGCGGTCTGAGTCCCAAGTTCCCTCATGATTGGCCAAACCATCTCGCACTACCGCATTGTCGAGAAACTCGGCGGCGGGGGTATGGGCGTGGTGTACAAGGCGGAAGACACGCGGTTGCAGCGATTTGTCGCGCTCAAGTTTCTGCCCGAGGACGTGGCTCGCGACCCGGTGGTGCTGGCGCGGTTTCGACGCGAGGCGCAGGCGGCATCGGCGCTGAATCATCCTAATATCTGCACGATTTACGACATTGGCGAAGAGGGTGGCCGGGCGTTTATCGCCATGGAGTATCTGGACGGAGTGATGCTGAAGTACCGCATCGCGGGGCGTCCGGTGGAGACCGACGTGTTGCTGGCGCTGGCGATCGAAATCGCCGACGCGCTGGACGCGGCACATGCGGCGGGGATCATCCATCGGGACATCAAACCGGCGAACATCTTCATTACCAAGCGGGGGCACGCCAAGGTTCTCGACTTCGGGCTGGCGAAGAGGACGGATGCGGGCACGCCGCGAGGGTCGAGCTCGGGGTCGGAGGATCCCACGATTCGGGCATCGCCTATGCCTCGCTGGGGCAGTATGAAAAAGCGGCGGAGGATTCGCGGGAAGTGATGGTGCGGGCGCCGACTCGCGCGGATGGGTATCTGAACCTTGCCAACTACGAAATCGGCATGCAGCGCTTCGACGAAGCGCGACAGATCATCCAGCAAGCGCAGGCTCGGAACATTGAGGATGTGATTCTGCACAATTCTCTGTACGCGCTTGCGTTTCTCGCGTCGGACTCGGCAGGTATGGCGCAACAGCAAAAGTGGTATGCCGGTAACGCCGATTACCAGAATTTTGGACTCGCGTTGCAGTCCGATAGCGAGGCGTATGGCGGACATCTGGGCAAGGCGCGGGAACTGACGCGGCAGGCGGTGGAGTCGGCAGTGAAATCCGACGGCAAAGAAAATGCGGCGATCTACCTGGCGATTGCGGCACAGCGGGAAGCCGCGTTCGGCAATCCCGCGGAGGCGCGGCAGCGGGGGGCGGAAGCTCTGAGGCTGGCTCCGGCGAGCCAGGGCGCGGAGGTCGAAGCGGCATTGGCTTTTGCGCTGGCGGGCGATAGCGGGCGCGCCGAGTCTTTGGAATCGGACCTGAAGCACCGCTATCCGCTGGATACGCAGATGCAGGCCGTCTGGGTGCCGGCGATCGAGGGGCAGTTGTCGTTGAACAGGAAGCGGGCTCCCGAGGCTCTGGCGGCCTTGCAGTCCGCTAGCGCGGCGCTTGAGATGGGGATGATTCAGTTTGGAATCAACGGTTCGTGCCTGTATCCCGCGTATGTGCGCGGGGAAGCGTATCTGGCGGACGGGAAGGGCGATGCCGCCGCGGCCGAGTTTCAGAAGATTCTGGATCATGGCGGGCTGGTGTGGAACTGCTGGACGGGGGCGCTAGCGCGACTGGGAGTGGCACGGGCGAACGCATTGCAGTCGAGGACGTCACAAGGACAGGGGCAGGGAGCGGATGCCGATGCCGCGCGGGTGCGGGCGCGGACGGCGTATAAGGAGTTCCTGGCGCTGTGGAAGGACGCCGATTCGGATGGTCCCATCTTGAAGGAAGCGACGGCGGAGTATGGGAAGGTGCAGTGAAGCTTTGAGTTGCTTGGGTCGGAGTTGCTTGGGTCGTCCCTACGGGACTTTAATCATTCATTCCAATGTTCCCAGCGCTAGCGCTGGGCTAGCTTGGTCGCCCCTTACGGGTCTGGCGCCGGGTGAGTCCGGCAAATACAGTTTTTGTGCAATTCGCGCGGCGCTTTCGTCACTGGCGGAATGGCTGAAAAGGCCCTGCTAGCGCGATGAAATGGAGTTGGTAGCAGATTGAGACGCGGTGCGATGCGGCTCTTGTAAGAAAGGTTGCAAATAAGTCCACTCGGCAGTACTATGGGTTTGGACGCGGAAGTTCGCGTCATCTGTTTTTCAAAAAACAAAAATCCCAGGTAGCAGCGCAGCCCTAAGTCTAAAAATCTAAAGGGGTGCCCAACGCCCCGGTGCAATTCGGAGAGAATGCATGTCGTGGTACGCGTACTGCCTCACGGAACACCCGACCCTAGCCAATGGTGTTCGCGCCCGTCGTCCCTTTCTTCTTGATGGAATTCAAGGTGTCAACTCAGCCCCGGTGATGAGCTATCCGAGCGGGGAATTCGCGGTGATTGTCAGCGAATATGACCGTGCTAGCTCCAAACTCGACGAAAAGTCGGTGCTGGAGCACGCTCGGGTGGTGAGCCAGAGTTTCCGGACCGCAACGGTGCTTCCCTTCCGCTTCGGGACGATCTTCGATACGGAAGACGCGATCCGGCAGGCGGTGCGGTCGAACCGGCGAACTTTCTGCGACAGCGTGGCGCGTCTGCGCGGCAAGTCGGAAATGCGCATCAAGCTGACGGTGCGGGACGGGTCGCTGCGCGGACACATGGAAGAGATCGTCCTGCCGGATACGGTGGGGCGCGAATATCTGCTGAAGTTGCGCGAGAAGGCCTCGCGCGAGCGGGAACGGCAGACGAAGGCTCGGGCGCTGTCGGTGCAGGTACACAAGCTGTTTAATCCGCTGGAGGAAGAGGTCAGCTGCAAGAAGGTTGACGCCGACGGAATGCTGCTCGACATTGCGCACCTGATCGACACCAAGTCGATTGAAAAATATCAGAACCGCTACAGCACGGCCGCCAAGCAACTCAAGAACTGCGAGATGGTGGTGACGGGTCCATGGCCGCCGTACCACTTCCTGCCGGGGAAGGTGCGGACGGTGGCGGGCGACAGCTAGAAGCGCGGATGGGTTATCCAGAGCCCCCTTTCGAGGGGGCTTTATACTTTTTGCGCGGGGTCGAGGTGGCGCTGTCCAAGCGGGGCGTAGGCCCGCTAGCACGCGACTTCGAGCCTCTGCCTTCTGCTCGGAACTTCTGCGAAAGTGCAGCATTGTGCATCTGAGATCACATTGGCTCGTGATCTGGGGCGGAGCTGCTTCCCTAGGGGATTCACCCTAACATCTTGATTTTGAATAGGTTCCAGAAATGGCATCTTCACGTTGGCGGCGGCATCGGCTTTGGTTCGGCAAATGCTTATTCTCGTTATACTAAAGAGGTTCAACGTTGGAACAACTTCACTCTCGATGTTTACGCCACTTCACCCCGTCCGCTCCACTCCCCGGATCGGCGCCAAAATGAGTTTCCTCTGATTCCCGCCCTTTAACCTCTTTGAAAAGACTGGCCCCGCAAGGGGCCACTTTTTTTGAGTTGGTGCAGGGATTTTTTCAATGCAACGCTGTGGCGCTACGAATGAAAGTCAAATGCCAATGCAGTCGGCGGTTGTGGAATCCCACTCACGGTCCTTTCTCACGGTTCTTTCTCCTGGAGCGCCGACAATTTCGGCGTATCGACCTTGACACCTTGCTAGCAGTCCGGCATTCTATTGAGCTTAGGGATAAGGTCCGTTTCTTTCTGTGCCATCCCGATCGGAAAATGGGATGCGGCATTGCCGGTTCTGGCCTGCAGGCTGAAGATCTCCGGTCCTAGAAGAAGACAATCCCCGCAATTGCGCGCAGAATAAGCGGAGAAGGTACGGCGGCGAAAGAAGCAAAGTTGTGCCGATTCCCGTCCGTCGGGCCTGAAAAGGCTTTCCTGGGCGGCTGCGGTTTGGGTTTGTAATTCATTGCAGAGGATGAACTTGGCGGTGGAAATCATTTTAACGGGCGGGCGCGGCGCATTGGCGTTGTGGTTGCAGACATCCGGTGGGATCGGCCTGCTCCAACTGGCGCCGTTGCTGTTTATTTTCGCGATTTTTTACTTTTTGCTGATTCTGCCGCAGCAGCGCAAACAGAAGAAGTGGCAGGCGATGCTGGGCGAATTGAAGAACGGGGACAAGATCGTGACCAGCGGGGGCTTGCGCGGGACGATCATCAGCCTCAAGGACGATGCGGTGGTTTTGCGGGTGCCGCCGGACAATTTGAAGCTTGAAGTCAGCCGCGCATCGGTGGTTACGGTGACGACGGCGGAGGAAGGAACGAAATCTTAGTCGTTGGTCGCTCGTCGTTGGCCGCTCGCGGAGCGGCCGGGATTTTGACCGCCGTGGTTTTGGCTAACGACTGACGACCAGCGACAAACGACTGGATTTTCATGAATAAGAATCTTGGCTGGAAGTTAGTGGCGATCGTCGGCATCCTGCTGGTGTTTCTGGCGGGGATTTTCGGCATTCCGAAAGAGTGGTCGGGCAAGGGCATTCTGGCTTCGATCGCCGACCGCATTCATTTGGGGCTCGATCTGCGCGGCGGAACGCACTTGATCCTGCAGGTGCAGGTGAACGACGCAGTCAATGTGGATTCCGACAACGCGATTGCGCGGCTCAAGGAAGACATGCGGACGCGCAAGATCAATTACGCCGAGATCGCCAAGCCCGATCCGATCAATCATCCGGAAGCGATCGTGGTGAAGGGCATTACTCCCGACCAGACCAGCGATTTCAAGAGCATTGTTTCCGACCGACTGCCGGAGTACGGCGCCACGTCGGGTGCGGAGAATTCGTGGACGGTGGCGATGAAGGCGCAAAGCCTCTCGGATTTGAAAAATCGCGCCGTCTCGCAAGCCATCGAGACGATCCGCAATCGCATTGACCAATTGGGCGTGAGCGAACCGGTAATTCAGGAGCATGGACTGGGGCAGTATCAGATTCTGGTGCAACTTCCGGGCGTGGATGATCCGGCGCGGGTGAAGGAAATCATGCAATCCACGGCGATGCTGGAAATCAAGCAATCGCTGGATGGACAGACGTCGTACTCGAGCGAGCAGGCGGCGTTACAGGCGCATGGCGGCGTGCTGCCTCCGGACGCGATTTTGATGCCGGGCAAGAGCATCGGATCGAAGCGCGATACGGAAAGCGGCGAATCGTGGTACATCATCACGCGCGCCTCGGCGGTCACCGGGCGCGATCTTCGGACGGCGGAACCGGGCACCGACGAAAATGGGCAAGCGGATGTACGCTTCATTCTGACCAGCGAGGGTGGGCGGAAATTCCGCGCCTTCACTTCCGCGCACGTCGGCGACTCGCTGGCGGTGGTGCTCGATAATAAGGTGCAGGAAGTTGCGGTGATCAAGGACACGATCGGCGAGAACGGCGTCATCAGCGGCCGGTTTACGCCGCAAGAGACGCAGGATCTTTCGATGACGCTGCGCTCGGGCGCTTTGCCGGCGGGAATCAAGTATCTGGAAGAGCGGACGGTGGGGCCGTCGCTGGGCGCGGATTCGATTCGCTCCGGAGTGCAGGCGGCGGTCTACGGCATGCTGGCCGTCCTCATCTTTATGTTGATTTATTACCGGTGGGCGGGCGTGAATGCCGACATCGCGCTGATCCTGAACCTGATTATTCTGCTGGGGTTCATGGGTTACTTTGGCGCGGTGCTGACGCTGCCGGGGATTGCCGGCGTCATTCTGACGGTTGGCATGGGCGTGGATTCGAACGTGCTGATTTTTGAGCGCATCCGGGAAGAACTAAGGAACGGGAAGACGCCGCCGTCGGCGGTGGAGCAGGGCTTCAGTCACGCCTGGATCACGATCGTCGATACGCACGTCACGACGATTGTGTCGGCGGCGATTCTGTTTATTTTTGGAACCGGGCCGGTCAAGGGTTTCGCCACGACGCTGGTTTTTGGTTTGCTGGCAAACTTGTTTACAGCGGTGTTTGTGTCGCGGGTGATTTTCGATTGGGTGCTGTCTCGGAAACAGCGTGGTGAAGCGTTGAGCATTTAGAAGGTTTCAAGGTTTCAAAGTTTCAAGGTTTCAAAGTGAGTGCGATCTGTAGCCCTTACAACCTTGAAACCCTGAAACCTTGAAACCTTGAAACTTGGGGTTTTAATGGAATTCTTTAGAAATACAAACATCGATTTTCTTGGGAAGAAGTGGTACTTCCTCACCTTCTCGCTGATCTTCAGCGTGGCCGGACTGCTATCCATGGCGTTTTGGCACGGCATCCCGCTGGGCGTCGACTTCCGCGGTGGCACACTCGTGTATGTGAAGTACGCGCATACCCCCGATCCGTCCGCGATCCATAACGAAATCGAACGCGCCGGGCTGAAGAACGCGCGCGTGCAGCGGTATGGAGCGCCGGGCAACAACGAAGTGCTGATCGGGCTCGACATTCAGGAGACCAGCGAGCAGGACTTGAGCAATGGCAAGGACCAGATCAAACAGGCGCTCGAAAGCAACGCGGTGGCGGGCAAGCAGGATCTCAACAACACCAGCTCACTGGCCATTAAAAATTATCTATTGGAGAAGGATCCGCTGCAGCTCGGTTCCGGCACTGAGGCCAACCCGCGCTACACGGCCATCGCGCAGGCCATTGTCGACTATCGCGACAAGACGAAAGGCGGCGTGCTGGGGTCGATCGAGGAACTGAAGACGGCGGCCGATCCCGCCGTGGTTACCTCGCTGTCGGATAATTTTTTTGTCTCGGACTTTGGCATCCGCAATGTCGAGATCGTGGGGCCGCAGGTGGGACAACAACTGCGCAAGCAGGCGATCCTGGCGACACTGTATTCGCTGGGCGGAATGCTGATCTACCTGGGCTTCCGCTTTGAATGGATCTACGGAGTGGCCGCGGTTTTGACGGTATTCCACGACACGCTGATTACGGTGGGCGCGTTCTCTCTGCTGAACTGGGAGATTTCGCTGACAGTGATTGCGGCGATCCTGACGCTGATCGGATATTCGAATAACGACACCATCGTGGTCTTTGACCGCATACGGGAAAACATCAAACTGCTGCGGCGGGACCGGTTGGCGGACATTGTCAACAAAAGTATTAATCAAACTTTAAGCAGAACGATCTTGACAGCAGGCCTGACTTTCCTTACCGTGCTTGCTCTGTTTCTTTTTGGCGGCGAGGTGCTGCGCGGTTTCAGCTTTGCGTTGGTGGTCGGCATTCTGATCGGGACGTATTCTTCGATTGCGATTGCGGCTCCGATTCTGGTGGCGTACCAGGAATGGCGGGGCGAGAAGGGCAAGACGCCGATTGCCATGCCGCTGCGATCGGGCAACGGCGGGACGCAGCCGAAGGAAAAAGCCAAGGTCTAAGACCCGGTTTTTGGCGTAGAATCTTCACTGCCCAGAGAGGCAGGGTTGGCAGATCGGCTGGCGGGAGCAAAGAGGATGTGGCCGGTGTCTAATCTCTCGTACGGTCTGGTAGGAGAAGCCTATGTTTGAAGACAGTCTCATTGAGTCAGGGAACAGATTCAAGGCCAAACGGCGGTTGAGCACCACGATTTTGTCGTTCGCGCTACAGGTCGGCCTCATCGGGATTCTGATTCTGATCCCTCTGATCTATACCGATGCGCTGCCTAAGGGGAACCTTATGACCTTTCTGGTAGCGCCGCCTCCGCCACCCCCGCCACCTCCGCCACCGGCGGCGGCTCCGGTTAAAGTGGTGAAAATACAGAGCGAGATCAACAACGGCCAACTGCGGACGCCAACCAAGATTCCAGACAAGATTCAGATGATCAAGGAAGAGGAAGCACCGCCGGATCTGGGCGGGGGCGTCCCGGGCGGTGTTCCGGGAGGCGTGCCGGGAGGGTCGGCGGGCGGCGTGATCGGCGGCATTATTAGTTCGACGCCGGTGGCCGTTCCCAAAGTCGCGACCCCGCAACGCGTGCGCGTGTCGTCGGGTGTGTCGACCGGCCTTTTGATCCGCAAGGTTCAGCCCAACTATCCGCAACTGGCAAAGCAGGCCCGAATTCAGGGCCAGGTTGTGCTACAGGCGGAAATCAGCAAGGACGGCACGATCCAGAACCTGCAGTTGATCAGCGGGCACCCGATGCTGGCGCCGGCGGCGATTGAGGCCGTGAAGCAGTGGCGTTACAAGCCCTACCTGCTGAATGGCGAACCGGTGGCGGTGGAGACGCAGGTAGTGGTGAACTTTAGCTTGTCCGGAGGCTAGANNGACGGGGAGAGATGGTGCTCAGGGCACTGCGGGCAGTTCCGCCTATGATCGATTTCTTGCATCAAACGATTCTGATTGTGCGGCTGCGGAAGAGGTCTGATTCTCGCTTGGCGAGGGGGGTCGGGACTTCGGTTTTTCCGCAGAGACGCGGCTAGCGCGCGTCTTTTGCCACAGACTGAAACGGAGCAAGCTCCGTCTCGGCAGGATTTTCAAGAAGCAGTTGGTAAAGAGTTCTAAACAGTTCTGAGGAGGAGAAGCAACTCATGGTAGTGAACCTGGCAGCAGTCGCGCTCTGTAATTTTCACCTTTTCGCCGCCTGGCTCTTTGACGAGGGCTCGGTCGGTTGGGACCCGATTTCGCTCTGGAAGCAGATGGGCATTCTAGCGAAAGTCGTGGTTATCATTCTGTTCATCATGTCGGGGTGGTCGATCGGCGTGATGATCGACCGCTGGATGGCTTTTAACGCCGCCCGCAATCAGTCCCGCTCGTTCGCTCCGGCTGTGGCTGGCGCGCTGCGCGAAGGCAAGATTGACGAAGCGATTAAAGTCGCCGAGCGCAACAAGAAAAGCCACCTGGCGAAGGTAGTCACGGCGGGCTTGATGGAATTCAAGGCGCATCAGGACAGCCCGGGCGAGATTCCGGGCGAGACGATTGAAGCTTCGAAGCGCGCGTTAGAGCGCACCGAAGCCATCGTGCACGCGGAACTGAAGCGTGGCCTGGGCGGTCTGGCGACGATCGGTTCGACGGCTCCCTTCGTGGGACTGTTCGGAACGGTGGTCGGCATTCTGAACGCGTTCAACGGCATTGCCAAGGAAAAGGCAACCGGCCTGGCAGCAGTGGCGGGCGGCATTTCCGAAGCGCTCGTGACCACCGCAGTCGGCCTGTTCGTGGCGATTCCGGCCGTCATGATGTTCAACTACTTGACCGGTCGCGTGGAAGCGTTCGATGTAGAGATGGACAACTCGTCGAGCGAACTGATCGATTACTTCCTGAAGCGCCGGAGCATGCGGCGGTCGTAAGAGCAGGTCTCGGGTCTTAGGTGCCAGGTCTCAGGACTTGGACCTTCGGCTTCGGACCTACTGGCTGGTTGCTACCCATGAGTTGCTGATAGGGGCCGGGCGGGGACGCCCGGCACTCCCTATAGCAAATTTCGGGAGGGGTAGCCAGGTACGGGCAAGGCAGGAGACGGAATTCCATGGCATTAGCAAAGCGGAACGAAGGGGCGAACGTCAGTTCCGACATTAACGTCACACCGATGGTGGACGTGATGTTGGTGCTGCTCATCATTTTCATGGTGGTCACGCCGATGTTGCAACACGGCAAACAAGTGGACATGGCCCAAGTCAACAGTCCGATCGATATGCACGACGCCGACAAGGAAGACGCGCTGCAGGTAGCGATCACTCGCGACAACAAGGTTTTCTTCGGGACCGATCCTATCAATCCGGACGATCTGACGCAGAAAATCAAGGATAAGCTGGCGAACCGCACCGACAAAACCGTCTTTCTCAAGGCCGACGCGCGGGCGAAGTTCGGCTGGGTGGTGGTAGTGGTGGACGATGTTCGCGCCGCCGGTGTCGACCAGTTGGGACTTTTGACCGAGCAAAAAAAATCCGGATCGTTTGCGCCGCCGCCAGCCGCCGCCGCGCCAACGGGCGGGCAATAGCAGGGTAGCGCAATACAGCAGTAGCAATACAGGAGATCGAGTATGAGTATGGCAGTCGGCCCCAAAGGGGGCCAAAGCGCGAACATGAACGTCACGCCGCTGATTGACGTGCTGCTGGTGCTGCTGATCATTTTCATGGTGATCACGCCGCTGACGCCGAAAGGTTTGGAGGCGTTGGTGCCGCAGCCTCCGCCACCGAATCAGAAGACGCCGCCTCCGACGGATCGCACGATCGTCGTGCAGTTGATCGACCACGGCGCGGGGAATCCTCCGGGACTGAAGATCAATCAGGACGAAGCCACCTGGGAAACGCTGCAGGGCCGGTTGGAAGATATTTTCAAGACGCGCGCCGAAAAGGTCATGTTCGTGAAGGGCGACGACAACGTGCCGTTTGCCGACGTGGCCAGCGTGATCGATATCGCGCATTCGGCCGGCGTCGACAAGGTGGGCTTGATCACAGCCAAGATCGAAGCGGGCGGGTAGAATCGGCCTTCGGTCTAACGGTGGAGCGACGGGCGTCTTGCCCGTCCAGCAAATTGGCGGCCGGGCGGGGACGCCCGGAGCTCCCTCTCAGTTCTTTTACTCCGCAGCAAGGAGATTCATAAAGCAATGAAAACTACGCAAAAACTCCTGGTGGTATTCGCCGCCGCGCTGGTGATGCTCTCGAGCACCGGATGCGCCAAACTGCAGGCGCGCGACCACCTCAACAAAGGTGTGCAGGCTTACAAGAACTCCAAGTTCGAACAGGCGATCGACCACTTTCAGCAAGCGGTCGCCCTGGACCCGACGTTGCTCAATGCCCGGCTCTATCTGGCCACGGCTTATGCGCAGCAGTATATTCCGGGCGCCGATACTCCCGAGAACAACCACTACGGCGAGCAAGCGATCGACCAGTACAAGCAAGTGCTCCAGAAAGATCCCAAGAACATCAACAGCATTAAGGGCATCGCTTACCTGTATCTGCAGATGAAAAAATTCGACTTGGCGAAGGAGTTTTACAAAAAGGCTTCCGAGGTCGATCCGAACGATCCCGAGCCGTATTACTCGGTGGCGGTGATCGACTGGACCCAGACCTATGTGCCGCGTCAGGAAGAACGCGCCAAACTGGGCATGAAACCCGAGGACTCCCTGCCCGCGAAGGACAAGAAGGTCTGTGCCATAGTCAAGGAGAAGAACACCGCCAACGTTCAGGAAGGCATTGATAACCTGAATAAAGCGCTCCAGCTTCGTCCCGACTATGACGACGCCATGGCCTACATGAACCTGATGTACCGGGAACACGCCGATATCCAGTGCGGGGATCTGGAGGCGCGCGCGGCCGATTTGAAGACGGCCGACGAGTGGGTCGACAAAACCATGGCCACCAAGAAAGCCAAGGCGGAAAAGCAGCCGGGCGCGGGCGGCATCGTGATGGATCAGAAACAGTAGCGAATACCTAGGAGTTGCTAGCTAGTAGCCAGTGACTCAGTGGAGTTACGCCGCTGAGAAGCTGGCTATAGCTGTTTTTGGGCTCGAAAGACTCTGACGGACTTTTGTGCGTAATGTCACCACATGCCGTGATTTGACACCTGCAATCTCGCCCTCTGACGGCTAGAATCAGAGCGGTACGATGTATCCTGCTCGAGAATGTTCAAGAAGATTCTGATCGCCAATCGTGGAGAGATCGCGGTGCGCATCATACGCGCGTGCCGCGAAATGGGTATCGCGACCGTCGTCGTCTATTCCGACGTCGACCGGGCCGCGCTGCATGTCCGCAAGTCCGATGAAGCGTATCCGATTGGCCCGGCCCCGGCAGCCGAGTCTTACCTGCGGATGGACAAGATCCTCGACGTAGCGAAGCGCTCGGGCGCCGAGGCCATTCATCCGGGCTACGGCTTTCTCTCGGAAAACGCGAAGTTCGCGCAAGCGTGCGCCGATGCGGGGGTGAAGTTTATAGGGCCCTCGCCGCACTCCATGAATCTGATGGGCTCGAAGACCAGCGCCCGGCGGGAGATGGAAAAAGCCGGTGTGCCGTTCGTTCCCGGAACCTCGCGCGGACTTGCCTCCGCCGAAGAGGGCGAACAGGTAGCCGAGCGCATTGGCTATCCGGTGATGCTGAAAGCGGCGGCGGGCGGCGGCGGGAAAGGGATGCGCCTGGTGCATACTCGCCAGGAGCTGCGTTCGGCGCTGGAATCGGCGCAGAGCGAGGCGCAGCGGTCTTTTGGCGACAGCGAAGTCTATATCGAAAAAGCGATCGTGAATCCCCGGCATATCGAAATGCAGGTGCTGGCGGATGAGCACGGCAACACGGTATGGCTGGGCGAGCGCGAGTGTTCGATCCAGCGGCGTCATCAAAAAGTACTGGAGGAAGCGCCTTCGCCGATTGTGGATCCCGATATGCGCCGCCGCATGGGCGAGGTTGCGGTGAGAGTGGCGCAAGCGGCCAGTTACACCAATGCCGGCACGATTGAATTCCTGGTCGATGAGCAAAAGAACTTTTACTTCCTGGAAATGAACACGCGCCTGCAGGTGGAGCATCCGGTGACGGAGTTGACTACGGGGCTCGATCTGGTGCATTTGCAGTTACGCATCGCGGCGGGCGAGAAGTTGCCGTTCGCGCAGTCCGACGTGCAGATTCGCGGGCACGCGATCGAGTGCCGCATTTATGCGGAAGATCCCGATAACAATTATTTTCCCAGCCCGGGCAAGATCACGGTGCTGCTGCAGCCGGCGGGGCCGGGAATCCGGCGGGACAGCGGGATGTACGAAGGCTGGAACGTTCCCATGGATTACGATCCACTGCTGGCGAAACTGATCGGCTACGGGACCGACCGGCAGCAGGCCATCATGCGACTGGACCGGGCGCTCTACGAATATTTTGTGGCCGGCATCAAGACCAACATTTCGCTGTTCCGGCGAATTTTGCGCGACGATGATTTCCGGGCGGGAAAACTCGACACCGGATACCTGGATCGCCTGCTCGCAAAAGCTGCGCCGGCGGGGGCATCGGCGGCACGGGATTCGCAGTCGACAAAGCTGGAAAGAATCGCGGCGATTGCCTCCGGCATGTTTGCCGTGCTGGAGCCGTCGGCACCTGGCAGCAAGAATGGGAGCGCAGGGGAAGCGGGCCCGGTGCCATCCAACTGGAAGCAGAAGGGACGCGCGGAAGCGCTGCGCTGATTCTTATGGTGTATGAAATTGTCGTTAGCGGAGAAGCGGGCGGTGGAGCAGGCGGGGAAACTAGCGGCAAGCCACACCGGCTCGAGTTGGAAAAAGCCGCGGAGGGATGGGAGTGCCGACTGGACGGGCAAGTGGTGCATATCGATGCGGTCCTGCCGCGACGCGACGTGTTGTCGCTGCTGGTGGATGGGCACGCCTACGAGATCAAGCGCGAGCAGACTGCGACCGATCTGCACATGTGGGTGGGCAGCACGCGTTTCGCGGTGGAACTGAGAGATCCGCGCTCGCTGCGCTCGCGCCAGAAGGCGGGCAGCGACGAAAAGGGACCGAAGAAAATTCTGGCGCCGATGCCGGGCCGCGTGGTGCGTTTGTTAGTCGCGGAGAATTCCGAGGTGGAAGCCGGGCAGGGCATCGTCGTCGTCGAAGCCATGAAGATGCAGAATGAAATCAAGTCGCCAAAAAAGGGCGTCGTGAAAAAAATCATGGCGACTCCGGGCGCGGCGGTGAATCCCGGCGACGTGCTGGCCATTGTCGAATGAAGCGGGCTGGGATTGACGCGGCAGGAATTGCCGGGGACTAAATGCTTCCGGTTGTAAAGCAAAATTTGCCGGGCCGACTACACGATGGTTTCCTTCCGATAGAGTTTTCTAATCTTCTTCTAATCTCGTTCTAAGCGAGTCGGTTTTCAATCGGGGTATGACGAGCTTCCCGATCCCGCCTAGCACGCCTTCCAACATTCCTCCTAACATCCGTGCTGACTATGCGAACCACATTCTGGTGGCCAGTCCCAGCCCGGTGGTGCGCCAACGTATCCTCGAAAGTCTCCGTTCCCCCGTCCGCCACTTCGAACAGGCGACGGGAGGGGCCGAGGCGCTGGTCCATTTGGAAAGCGGTTTCTGGCAGGTGCTTTTTCTGGATCGCCGGCTGCCCGATCTGGACGCGGAGGAACTAAGTGACACGGTGCGGCAGCGCTTCCCTGGAATCGAAGTGGTGCTGCTGGATCCGGAGCGCGATGCCGGCGCCACCATCGAGATCGAAGACGACAAGCCAGAAATGGGTCTGGCGCAATGCGATGACGCTGACAAGCTCAGGGAAAAAGGCGGAAAGAAAGTTGACGCCGGCGGTGACAGGTTTCTTTCGAACCAGCTTTTCTCCGACACGGCGTCTACTTTCGTCGCTCCCCTGCCGGGAATGATCGGGAACTCACGTGTTATGCAGCCAGTGTATCGTCTGACGCGGCTGCTGGCTTCGCGCAACACAGCTGTCCTGATCACCGGGCCGACCGGTTGTGGCAAGGAAGTTGTCGCGCGCGCGATTCATCACTTGAGCCCGCGCGCCAGTCGCGCGTTTGCAGTCGTCAACTGTGCTGCCATTCCCGAGACCATGCTGGAAGCCGAACTCTTTGGATACGCCCGAGGCGCCTTCACGGGAGCCATGCAGTCGTATGCGGGAAGAATTCAGGCAGCGCAAGGCGGCACGCTTTTTCTCGACGAAATTGGCGAAATGCCTTTGAGCCTGCAGCCCAAGCTGCTCCGCTTTCTGGAGCAGAAAGAGCTGCAGCGCCTGGGCAGCGCGGAAGTGGTGCGCGTCGATGCGCGCGTCGTTTCGGCCACGAACGCGCATCTGTTGTCGCTGGTCCGCGAGGGGAAGTTCCGCGAAGATTTGTATTATCGGCTCTGCGGTTTTCCCATCGATATCCCACCTTTGCGCGACCGAATCGAAGACATCATTCAACTGGCCACGCACTTCCTTGAAAAATTTGCCGCGCCCTCGCCTGCGCCGCAGGTGTCGCTTGCCGCCTTGAACTTGCTCAAGAGCTATCCCTGGGTGGGCAATATACGGGAGCTGCAAAACGTGATCGAACGCGCCTTGATCCTCTGCGAAAACCAGGCGGTGATTCGCCCCGAACACCTTTTGCTTACGGACTCGAGCCCGCGCACTTCGGGGTGAAGCGCCTCTTCCCGTCGAGGCGGGGCTTGCCCCGTCTCGCCCCCGCTTCCGGAGACGCGGCAAGCCGCGTCTCTAGGTTTGGTAACCGGCTTACGCACGCTCTTGGTCGTCTTCGTATGTGCACGGCATGAGCATGTTCTAAGGCAATTTATGCCGGGCTGGCAATGCTGTTGCAGAAGGATCTTTATGTCCGCCAATTTTCCCGCACCCCGCGACCTTGCCCGCGACCCGGAGCATCCTCTGGCCCGTGCCTTTGCTTCTTTCACGGAGGCGGCGGGTTCGCTGGAGCGCACCTATGGACAACTGCAAGGCCAGGTGGCGCATCTTCGTAAGGAACTCGAAGTCACCAACCGCGACCTGGCGAAGAGCCTCGAGGAAAACCACCGCATCCGCGAACGTCTGCGCCGCATTCTGGAGGGCCTGCCCTGCGGGGTGCTAGTGGTGGAAGGCGGCTCCCGGATTGCGATTGTCAACCCGGAAGCGGCGCGGCTGGCGGGGGGCAGCTTCGAGTCGGTGGACAGCTTGCCGGCCGGGCTCTCCGCCGCGCTCGACCGGGCGCGAGGGACGGGCGAAGAGTGCGAATGGTCATTGGCCGGTTCCCCCGCGGCCCGGCCCTTCTGGGTCGCGATCCGCCACGCCTGGCTGGAACGAAACGAGGCCCATGCCACCTCGGTTTTTATTGTGCGCGATGTCAGCGAGGCGAAGAAGCTGGAACAGGATCGCGAGCATCTGCGGCGGCAGCAGGCGCTGGTGGAGATGTCGGCGCTGCTGGCGCATGAGATCCGCAACCCGCTGGGCAGCCTGGAACTGTTTGCGGGGTTGCTGGCCGAAGCGAATCTGGAAGGGGAAAGCCGGCGCTGGATCGAACACGTACAGGCCGGCCTGCGCACGCTATCGGCCACCGTCAACAACGTGCTGCACCTGCACAACACGCCGGAACCCGAGTTCGCGCCCAGCGACATGGGCCAGTTGCTCGACTGGGCGTACGATTTCTTGCTGCCGCTGGCCAAGCAGGCGCGGGTGGAAATGCAGATCGTCAACGGGCTCACTGGCGTCGTCATTCCGGCGGACCGGCACCGGTTGGAGCAGGTATTGCTCAACCTCGCGCTGAATGCGTTCCGTTTCATGCCGGGCGGGGGATGGCTGTCGATTCGGGGCAGCGCGGGCGGCGGCAGCGATCACAGTAAAGCAGGCGTCGAGATCGAGGTGCGGGATACCGGGCCGGGGATTGTGCCGGACGATCTGCCCCGCATTTTTGAGGCGGGCTTCAGCACGCGGCCCGGCAGCAGCGGACTCGGGCTGGCCGTCTGCCGCCGCATTCTCGAACAGCACGGGGGATCGATCACGGCCGAGAGCCGTCCCGGTCATGGAGCCACGTTCCGGCTGCGGCTGCCGGGCGATGGGACGGCGGCCGAGCGCGCGGCGAAACTCTCGTCTGGAAATGTCGTGGACCATGCCGAGCCTGCGGGAGGCGGGCAATGAAGCGGCTGCTCATCGCCGACGACGATGCCGGGATGCGCGCCGCCCTGGAGACGCGCTTCCAGCGCCGCGGCTGGCTGGTCGACGTTGCCGTGAACGGCACGGAAGCGCTGGACAAATTTCGCGCCGGACAGCATTCGCTGGTCATCACCGACGTGCGCATGCCGGGCCGGGACGGCTTCGAGTTGATGCGCGAGGTGCAAACTTCGTCGGCGCGCACGGCGGTGATTCTGCTGACCGCTTATGGCTGCGTGCCCGACGCGGTCGAAGCCATGCGCAACGGCGCCTGCGATTATCTGGTGAAGCCGGTGTGCTTCGAGAAACTGGAGCTGGCCGTGGAGCAGGTGTTGCGCCGGGCCGAGCGTTCCAGCAAAGAGTTTGGCAAAGACACGGAGACCCTCATCGGAACTTCTCCCGCATGGGAGCGGGCGCTCGAGCGCGCGCGGCAGGCGGCCGCGACCGACGCCGATGTTCTGATCGAAGCCGAAAGCGGCACGGGCAAAGAGTTGATGGCGCGCCTCATTCACCGCCTCAGCCGCCGCCAGCCGGGGCCGTTTGTGGCGCTGAACTGCACCGCGTTTCCCGAAACCCTGCTGGAAAGCGAATTGTTCGGGCATGCCCGCGGCGCGTTCACCGGGGCGGTCGGCGCGCGTCCGGGAAAGTTCGAGACGGCGAACGGCGGAACGCTGCTGCTCGATGAAGTGGGCGAGATGCCGCTGGCGCTGCAACCCAAGTTGCTGCGCGCGCTGCAGGAGCGCGAGTTCGACCGCTTGGGATCGAACCAGACGGTACGCGTCGATATCCGGGTGATTGCCACCACCAACCGTCCGCTTGAAGCCGCGGTCGCCGAGGGCCGATTCCGCGCCGACCTTTACTATCGACTGAATGTGATTCCATTGTCGCTGCCGCCGCTGCGCGAGCGCCCGGGCGACGTTCGGGAACTGGCCGAGCATTTCGCCCGGCTCTATGCCGCGCCGGGAACGAGTCCGCGCTTCTCGCAAGAACTGGTGGCTCGTCTCGAAACGAACGCCTGGCCGGGCAACGTGCGCGAATTGGGGAACTTCGTGCGGCGGGCGGTGGCATTGTCGCGCGGCGGCGAGATCGGCGTGGAAGCGCTCGATCATGGCAAGAGCCTGAACGCGAAGAGCTCGTCGGGAAGCAGCTTGTCCCCGCTCTCCCCGCCGACGCCTGACTGGAAACCCGGGGATTGGAAGCCCGGCCTCTCGCTCGGCGAAATGGAGCGCCAGCTTTTTGCCATGACGCTCGACGCGACCGGCGGCAACCGGGCGCGCGCGGCCGAGTTGCTGGGGGTGAGCCTGCGCACGGTGCGCAACAAAGTCCGCGAGTTTGGCCTGCCGCCGCGGGGCAACTACCGGAACCAGCTTGCGGCCGCCGGCGACCGTCGCCCGGCCAACCCTCGCCATTCCAAGGAGCAACCATGTCCATGATCGAAACCCCGCTGATGCGCGGGCTGGAGCGCGTGCTCGACCGCAGCGCCTACCGTCATCAAGTGATCGCCTCAAATCTCGCGAACGTCGATACGCCGGGAT
>PLUW01000087.1 GCA_003162935.1 Acidobacteriaceae bacterium | reverse complement strand
CGGCCTGCTCATGGGCTGGGTTGCGCAGGCACTCGTGGAGCCGCTCTCGTTCCATCAGTTCATCACCGCAGGGTTTAAGGGCGCCGATTTCAACGATTTCCTGCCGCCCACATTTAAGACCATGGTGTTTGGCCTGATCATCGGGCTGATCGCGTGTTTCCAGGGTATGCGCACACAGGGAGGCGCAGCCGGCGTCGGTCGGGCCGCCACGAGCTCGGTGGTCTTGTCTTCGCTGTTCGTGATCCTGGCCGATGTGGTGCTGGTGAAGCTCATTCTCATATTTTTTCCGTGAACGACGACGAACCCGCTCGTGAAATATGTATGGAGACAATCGATCAAGTTGCGGTGAAGCGAGAAGAATCCGAGAAAGACGGCACTGCGCCCGCTATCGCCGTCGAGGATTTGCACAAGTCCTTTGGCAGCCAAAAGGTTCTGAACGGCATCAGCCTGGCCGTAAAGCGCGGCGAAACTCTCGCGGTGCTGGGCCGCAGCGGCACCGGCAAAAGCGTTTTGCTGCGGCTCATCATTGGTCTGGAGAAACCCGACTCGGGATCGGTTCGCATCCACGGTCGAGACCTCGCCGGCCTCGACCTCGACCAACTTGGCGAAATCAGAATGAAAATGGGTTTTCTGTTTCAGCATGCCGCGCTTTACGATTCGCTGACCGTCGAGCAGAATGTGGCTTTTCCGCTGCAACACCATAAGAAGGAGGCGTCGAAGTCTGAACAGAGTGAGCGGGTGCGGCAACTGCTGGCGGAAGTGGGCATGGCGGGCCATCTGGAAAAGATGCCTTCGGATCTCTCGGGAGGTATGCAAAAGCGAGTTGGGTTGGCGCGTGCCCTGGCTTTGGACCCGGACATTCTGTTGCTCGACGAACCCACCGCGGGCCTCGATCCCATCAGCGCCGCGGAGATCGACGACTTGGTTCTCAAACTCCAGGCGGAGCATCACATGGCATCCATCGTGGTCACTCACGATCTGCACAGCGCGAAGACGATTGCGAACCGTCTGGCTCTGCTCAATGAGGGAAACGTCGTGATCGAAGGCAGCTTTGAAGAACTGCAACGAAGTGACATTGCATTTGTTCGTGAGTTTCTAGGGCATTCGTCGTAGGAAGTATCCAGTAAGCATGGAGGGCATATGTCGAGAGCGGCTCGGTTGGGAGCTTTCATCGTTATAACGCTGGCAATTCTAGTGGCCGGTATCTTCATCATCGGCAGCAAGGAGTATCTTTTCAGCTCCACTTACCAATTGAAGGCGCAATTCGATAACGTGGCAGGATTGGATGCTGGTGGCGATGTGCGGGTGGGTGGGGTTCATAGTGGAACTGTGAGCAGCATCGTGTTGCCCCACAAGCCGGGTGAGCAGGTCACCGTCGTAATGGACCTCAGCAAGTCGACACACGAGATCATCAAGCAAGACTCCGTCGCCACCATCGAAACCGAAGGGTTGCTAGGCAACCAATATCTGGCGATCTCGTTTGGATCCGCCGGGAAAGCCGACGTACGGAATGGCGATACCATCGCGAGCCAACCGCCGCTCGAAATGTCAGCCCTGCTTCAAAAGACAAGCGGCATTTTGGATAGCAGCCAACAAGCCATCCAGAACGCAACTCGGGCGACGGCCAACCTGGACTCGATTAGCGCCAAGATTAATACGGGGCAGGGAACTGTAGGAGCCCTGGTCAACGACAAACAGCTCTATAACAACCTCGAACAAACGACGAGCTCCATGCAGGCCACGATGGTCCAGGCGCAAACAGGGGTTACCGACTTCGCGGAGAATATGGAAGCGCTGAAGCACAACTTCTTCTTGCGCGGGTACTTCAAGAAGCGTGGCTACGAAGACTCCGGCGAACTGGCGCAGAATGCAATTGATCGCCTGCCGGAAACAGCACCCACCAAGGAGTTCACCTATCCGGCGAAGCAGCTTTTCGACAAGCAAGATTCGGCCAAGCTGAAAAATCAGAAATCGTTAAGCGCTGGCGGCGAGTTTCTTGCGAATAACCAGTTCGGGTTTGCGGTGATCGTGGCTTCCTCGGGCATGGAAGGCGATACTCAGAAGGATCTGGTTCTAACTCAAGCCCGAGCCATGGTTGTACGCGAGTATCTGGTGGAGAACTTCGGGTTTGACGATAGTCAGCTCAAGACTCTGGGAATGGGCAAACAGGCCGACGCGGGTTCGGATGCCGGCTGGGGTACGGTGCAGATCTTCATCTATCCAGCTGGAACCGAGATGCCGCCGAACAAGCAAATACCGGCCGCGATTCAATCCAAAACAACCTCCGACCAACCGGTCCAGGCTTCGGCAAACGCAAAACCGAACTGACAGGGGTACCGCCGTGACCGCGACGACAGCAGTGTGACGGTTCGAAAGTCCTGGTGAGATGATGCCTTCCACTACCGCCATCTCGATTGCTCCGGCGCAGACAGCAACCCCTGGCGGCGAAGATAACCTCGCGCGCGGCCTCACCAGTGATGAAGCGAGGTTGCAGCTGGCGAAAAGCGGCCCGAACGCAATGCCGGACACCGCGGTACCGGCATGGCGTATGGCGCTGGCCAAATTCTGGGCTCCGGTTCCATGGATGCTCGAAGCTGCAATCATCCTCCAGGCCGCGCTCCACGAGTATGTCGAAGCTGCGGTGATCGCTGGGCTGCTGGTATTCAACGCTGCGCTCGGGTTCTTCCAGGAAGGACGCGCGCAAGCTACCCTTGCCGCGCTGAAATCGCGGCTCGCGCTTACGGCTTCGGTGTTACGCGACGGCGCGTGGAAAAATATACCTGCCACTGAGTTGGTGCCAGGCGACACAGTGAAGCTGTCGCTCGGCGGTGTCGTGGCCGCTGACGTAAAGTTGGTCGCGGGATCGATCCTACTCGATCAGTCCATGCTCACCGGCGAATCCGTCCCCATCGAAGCTGGACCGGGCCTTCAAACTTATGCCGGCGCGCTGGTGCGGCGCGGCGAAGCCACGGGAATCGTGACCGAGACCGGGGCGCGTACAAAGTTCGGGCATACTGCGGAACTCGTCCGCACCGCCCACGTCGAAAGCACCCAGCAGAAAACCGTCGTGCGCGTGGTGCGAAATCTCGCCATCTTCAATGGCGCAATCATCGTCTTGCTGGTCGTCTACGCTCATGGCCGTAATATGTCGATTGGTGAGATTATCCCCTTGGTTCTCACCGCAATTCTGGCGTCGATCCCGGTCGCGCTGCCGGCTACGTTTACGCTCGCGGCGGCGCTGGGTGCAAAAGCCCTGGCACGTTTGGGTGTGCTTCCGACACGCTTGTCCGCTGTAGACGAAGCGGCCACTCTCGACGTTCTTTGCTCGGATAAAACGGGGACACTAACTCGCAACGAACTAACCCTAACCGTCGTCCATCCGGAGCCGGGCTTCGATGACGCCCGCCTACTGGCGATGGCGGCTTTGGCGAGTTCCGATGGCGGACAGGACCCCGTGGATACCGCGATCCGTGCTGCTGCCACGAAAGCAAACGCGGCCAATCCGTCGAAAGTTACTTACAAGTTGACCAAGTTCGTTCCCTTCGATCCTGCAACAAAGATCTCCGAAGCGACAGCGGTGGATACGGACGGCGGCACGCTGCGCGTCGTGAAAGGGGCATTTGCGGCGGTGATCAAATTGACCGAACCAACGCCGACCGCGGCTGCGACGGAGCACGAACTCGAAGTGAAGGGTTTTCGGGTTCTGGCCGTTGCCGTAGGAACACCGACGACAATGCGGCTGGCAGGAATCATTGCGCTGAGCGACCCACCGCGCACGGATGCGGCCGAGCTTATCAAGGAGCTGCATACTCTGGGCGTCCGCATGGTGATGGTGACCGGGGATGCACCGGCCACGGCGGCGATCATTGCGCAAGAAGTGGGGCTCGAGGGCGCGGTCTGCCCGCCGGGGCCAATCCCGGCGAGTGTTCGCCCAGAAGAGTTCGCGGTGTTTGCCGGAGTTCTGCCCGAGGACAAGTATCACCTCGTGCAGGCGTTTCAGAAGAGCGGACACACCGTCGGCATGTGCGGCGATGGCGCCAATGATGCGCCTGCGCTGCGCCAGGCGCAGATGGGAATTGCAGTTTCCAGTGCGACCGACGTTGCAAAATCGGCGGCCGGAATTGTGCTGACCAAGCCCGGACTCGAAGGTGTTGTGGCTGCGGTAAAAGAAGGCCGGGTAACGTTCCAGCGCATCCTGACCTACACCTTGAATTCCGTCACCAAGAAGATTGTGCAGGTGCTTTTCCTGGCAGCGGGTCTGGTCATTACCGGACACGCAATCCTGACGCCAATGTTGATGGTCATTATCATGATCACTGGCGATTTCCTCGGCATGTCCCTGACGACTGACAACGTGCGGCCTTCCCCAACGCCAAATGCGTGGCGAGTTGGCAACCTGACGATCGCAGGCGTTCTTATTGGCATCGGCGAGTTGCTATTTTGCACTGCGGTGCTGGCCATCGGGAAATTCCGGCTGGGACTAGGAATCGAGACACTGAGAACGCTTGCCTTCGTGGTCATTGTGTTCGGCAATCAAGCGACGATGTACACAAATCGAACTCGTCAGCGCTTGTGGTCAACTCGACCAAGCTCCTGGCTGCTGCTCTCCTCGATAACCGATCTGCTGATCGCCTCGGTCTTGGCGAATCGGGGAATCGCTATGTCGCCTCTACCACTATTCGTGATGGGAGCCCTGCTTGCGGGTGCAGTTGTCTTCGCATTCGCGTTGGATATTGTCAAAGTCCCGGTGTTCAATCGCCTCGGGATCGTGTGAGAGTCAGCTCTAGGAAAATAAGACCATCAAAATGCCTAACGCAGAGACTCGGTAAGAGAGTTGGCGTGAAAATAGCGTGGCGCAGGGCAAGACCTAGTTCGGCAAGATATAGTTCCGAGTCTCATCCAATTCTATTGTTTGCTGGCTGTAGCGTCCTTCGTGGCGAGTTCTTCAGCCAGCTTGTGTACGTTCATGGAATGCTCGTGCGCCTGCCTGGTGAGTTCGTGCGCGGACAAGTGGTCCCCTTTGCCGTGGGCGACAGCAGCCGCGGCGTGAGCGTGGGCCGCAAAATTATGCATTTCTGCGAGCTGATTGTGTGGACTCTGTGGCATGGTGTTTCTCCTCTGCTGAACGGACGATGACGGCTGCGCTCACTTTGGTGTAGCGCGCCTAGCTGGCGTTTCGATATTCTTTGGGAACGTCGTCTTCCGGCACTTCCCGCGTTTTGACCTCAGACACATCCGGGTCTTTGGCGTTTTCCACGCCATCCACCGCCTCGGCTTCGAACGAGTTTCCCTCTTCCAGCAATTCCGTCAAACTCTCGGAATCCGCGCCGGCAATGTCCGATATTCCCTGAAGGTCGCCGGACTGCCCGGCTGAATCGGGTCCAAGTTCATTTTCGTGCTGCCTGTCTCTCTTAAGCATATTTTCCGCTCCATTGACTGTGGTGCGTTACCCATTGCCCCTGTCCAACCCAACCGAGGTTGGCGAAGCTCTGAAACCCTTAAAGGTGTCAGAGCTTCTGCCGCTGGGTAAAACTCGTTCGACGCACTTTTCAATACGAATTGGGACGTGCGGCCCTAGGCTGCTACGAGTTCGTGTGTGTGCAGCGTGCAGTAAAGAGGATGCGTGTTTTCAATGATCTTCTTTGCTGTGGCCACTTCTGCCGCGGTCCCATGAGCGATCACCAGAAATTGATCGGTCTTGAGCGCCTCTTCGTATTTCACGATGCTGTCCTTGGGAATTCCGATGCTGTAGAGGCCAGCTCCCAAAGCACCCAACACTCCTACTTCCACCGCGCCTTCCAACCCTGCCACGATCCACGCAACTACCGGTCCCGCAGCCAGGATTGGGCCGAGGCCGGGAATCATGAAGAAAGCAGATCCGAATAGAAGCCCCCAAAAACCGCCCCAGAACGCTCCAACCTTGCCCCAATACTTCATGCGGTCGCCGGTATTGTAGTAGCCGACCACCTGTTCATCGGTGTGATAACCCTTTCCCACGATCGACAATTTGTGCATGTCGACTCCGCCGCGCTGCAACTCCTGAATTGCCAGATCGGCGTCGCTATGTTGGCGATAGATCGCAACCACAGAATTTTCTGTAGACATTTTGTTCGTCTCCTCGGCAACTTGCCGTTGTTCTCGGAACATTCCATAAGTTCCGCTCAAACTATGACAGCGGCGGCGCCGGAATACTGTTCGGTATTGCTCAGCGTCGATGAAGATCCACGTGCGCTTGGTGGCGCCGGTGGCGATCAACCCGTCAGCACGACGCGTGATTCGTGAGGATCAATTTAAGCGCGCCATTCTTTGCCGCATTTTCCCGGGACCGTGATAGACCAATTGGTTTCGCTATGCATAGCGGAATGGCCGGCTGCCGCTGCTTCTCCAGAAGTAGACGAGAATGATGATGCTTGCGACCGCCGCATACGCACACCACAGCGAGGTGAAGGCGTACCGCCGAACCGCCATTACGGCCATCAGGATCAAGAAATTCGCCGCGCCGAAGATCACCATCGCTCTTACCTTCGAGAAGAATAGCGAGCCGCACGTCGCGATCACATAGAGCACCGCAATCGCGGTTTTGTGCGTCGCTGGATTGATGTACACAATACTATTTCCTTCGACATACACCTGAGATGGATAGGCCGTCAATCCCCACAATGTGTAGAGCGCAGTTGCTCCGCCGAGCGCAACGAACGGCAGCATCCGCCTGCGGCTCTTAACGTCCGGCTCGAACAGCAGCACGCTCAGCGGCAGCAGGAAGGGAAGCAACCCCTGCGCATACAAGATGAACGCCGCGCCCATGTTGTGCGCCACTGCTGGCGACAGGATCCCATCGAGTCCCAACCAGACGAATCCCTCGATGAACTGATGAACGGCGAATAGCGTGGGCAGCGCTGCGAACAGCAGTTCGCGCCTGTGCTTCACCTTTGTCAAGGTGACCACGCCGATGGCGCCCAGAACTCCGCTGCCCACAAAGTTCGCTGTTGCTGAAAAGCACAAGGCTCACCCGATCCGTTGGCCGACAGTGCGAATTGAAGGCGGTTTCATGGTGCTTTCCTTGTCTTACTTGGTTTCCCGGACGCTGGCATCTTCTTCCGGCTGGTCGTTCGTCTCTTGCCAACTGGAATTGGGATTGTATTCCTTCATGGCTTTGGCTAGAACGTCGGTCTTCTTACCAAGATCTTTTTCGTAAACCACTCCATCCTCATTGATGATGAACGTCATCACGCCGGACGATCTGTATTCCGCGGGATAAGCCACGAACGCGAAGCCTTCGGTCATCTTGCCATTGACCATGTAATTTTTCGCGCCGCTCGCAGTAGTTTTCTTTTGCCGCGTCAGAATGCGGAAGTAATAGCCGCGGTAAGGAGTCGGTGCGCCGTCCTGGCTCTTGGCGTAGCCATCGGCCACGGCAGATGCCACCAGCGGTCCGATCGGGCTCTGGGGTTCGCCGTTGGCAGCTTTCCAATACAAGCCGTTGTGCTGGCCCTCATCGCTGAAGATCTTCTGGGCGTACTCTTCGTGCTGCGCGGCGTGGTATTCCGTTTGCGCCGCAACCAGCTCCTGACACACGGCAATTGCCGATGTTTCATTCTGGCCGATTCGCCGGTACAGGATTTCCTTCTTGCCCGCTTCGGTTTCGAAATACCAAGCGTTGCCTTTGTTCGCCAGCGGTATGGGAGTAGGCCAGTTTTCTGCACCGATATACAAAGTGGTGGTTCCGTCCGGTTCAGCCACCAAACGGTGCATGTCCTGATATCGCTTCACGAAATTGGCGCGGTTGTTGGCGTCCTCGGTGTCATCTCCCGACGAAACGATTTGCTTCCCGTCTGGCCCGAGGATGTCGAGCATCGCCTTTTCATCGTTGCTCTGCGCGGCCGCCACCAGCGCGGTGCTCGCGTCTTCCGGCGATGAAAATGTTTTCTGGCCCGGTTGCTGCGCCATGGAACGGACGGAAAGGAAGGCCGTCAAAAGAATCGCCGCCACAGTCAACTTAGCCACAGTCAACTCAGGAAGAGCGGTCCAAAGAAAGTTGTCGGTATCTACGTTTGCTCGCCGCATATGTCTTCTCTCCATTTGCAAGTTTTACAAGCTGCCAGGAACACGACCGCACGCCAGTTTAGTGCCGTCCGCCGCCACCGCCGTGAGATCCGCCGCCACCGCCGCCACGCATTCCGCCGCCCATGCTCGCGGCTCCGCGGGACGAAGCGCTTCGCGCCTGCCCGCCTCTCCCATAACCGCTGAAGGCGCCCGTGCGTGTGCCGCTTTGTCCGCGGGGTTCAGCGTATCCTCGCGCTGCCTTGGTATTTCCGTTGAAAGCCCGGTTCGTCGCCGCGGAACGGTTGTTCATTTCGCCGCGCCCCCCGCCGGCTCTGGCCCCCTCGTTGCGAGCGCCAGCTCCGCCGCGGTTGCCGCTCATTCCGCGCTGCACGTTCCTTGCTACGCCCCGCTCGCCGCCTCCTCGGTAGTAGCTGCTCCGGTTATAGAATGTGTTGCTGCGGGAGTAGTATCGGCCGCCGCCGTACATCGCGTATCCGCCACCCCAATTGAATCCCCAATGCCCCCAGCCCCATCCATAACCGCCGAACCAGCCGATTCCGAAGCCGCCGCCCCACGACAGGTACGGCCCGCCAAACCAGATTCCGGGATACGGATACCACCCCGGCCAGGCCATGATGGGATCTCCGTAAACCAGCCATGGATCATACGCGGGGACGTAAACCACATCGGGGTTGGTAGGAGCTACTTCGATCGTCGAGCCTTGCGTGGTTACGGTTTGCTGCTCGGTGGTCTTGAGATCGCCGGCCGCTTGCGCACGCCGGCGCATCACCTGCACAGCGTCCATGACATCCGCCTGCTGATTGAAGTAGGCGTCGCCGAGCGATGACGCCCAGGAGAGGTTCTTATCCATATTTCCAAGGACGGAGGGAAATGCAGCCAGGGCTTTGACGCTAGGATCCCACGGTTGCTGGTCTACAGCTTTGCCCAGCGCATCGCCTTTCAGATCGGGATTTGCCTGCACCCATCGGTCGGCCTCTACGACTTGCTCGGGAAACGTGGACGCTGCCAGGACCTGCGCGACCAGCGAATCCGGGTAGAGCGCAATCGGCGCGACCAGGCGCTGCAACTGCTGGGGAGTCTGTTGCGCGTAGGGGGGCGCTTGCGCGCCCTGCGCCGTCGCGGGCGCGTCCTGCATGGCCGAAAGTTGCGGCGTCCCAACCGCGCACAGCACCGCGACCGACAACAGCGAAACCAGGCTCTGCCATCGACGCTTTGAGAACCCGTCACCACATCCGAATGTGTTCATGTTCTTGAATCTCCTCTTCATCTTCATTGCTTTGCTCTATAACGCCTGGCTTTACAACTCCGAGCATTTCGTTTCTTGTGAAATAGCTACCAAACGAACAAGCGAGCGCCGGAGCCCGAGGTGCGGACCCTCCCCGCTTGGGACGAGACATCGCGATTTTGCGCAATCTCGTCGTTCGCCGTTCCGGGAAGATACGGTTGCGAACCGCCGACCTCTTCAATCTCCACCGCACAATGTTGATTCATGATGGCGGCGGCGTTGTCCGCCATTGCGCCCGAACCGGTTGCGAAAACCATGACTCCGCCACGCCGTACTCCTTGGACGTACGCTTCCGCGTGGGCCTCATTGGCCCCGAACGCCCTCAGATCCCGAATCAAACCCACTTCAAAATCGGTGTGCGGAGTGCTCAGGACTCCGCTGCCCGCCATCTCCCTCGGCTCGCCTAGAACTCGCAAGTCTTTCCGGGGAAAACCGCTCGCCTCGAGTTCGCGAACGACATCGTCGACCGAATTTGTATTCTCAAATAAACCAACTGCTGTTTTCGCCATAGTGACCTCTCGAACCCTTCCCAGATTCGCTCACCCTCGTTCGAAATACTGTGCAGAATGGAACACTTCCGGGAATTGTTGGAGCGGGACAATGCCGGAGCGGAACAGTGCTGGCGGGGGGCAACGAGTGTCAAAACTATGAACGCCGTTTTCGTCTGCTAGGAATTTCACCTCTGGAAAAACAGGGCCGCGGACCCTAAGCCGGCTTTTATTCCACAGTGTGTACAAAACTGACCAACATGCAACGCTGAAATCCGACATACTCACAAGCGATGCCGAACACAGGCTCGAAATGAGAAATCAGTATGGCTGCGAATCTTGCTATAGTAGACGACTGCATTCTGGCTAGCATGGAACATGCTGGCACAATCGGCCCCAGGAGCGTGACTCCCCGCATCTCCAGCGAAAAACCGCTGGCGCGCGGCGTGCACTTTGCCTGCGGATATCTCTCACCCTACTTCATTACCGACCCCGAGCGTATGGAAGTCGCGTTCGAGAATGCCTGGATTTTCCTCTACGAGGGAAAGATCGGTTCCAGGAAAGACTTGCTTCCGCTGCTTGCGCAGGTTAAGAATGTCGGCAGCCCGCTGCTCATCATCGCCGACGATGTCGGGGGCGAAGTGCTGGCGACTTTGGTCGTGAACAAGTTGCGCGGTCTCTTGCAGGTTGCTGCCGTAAGGGTGCCCGGCTTCGGGGAGCAGCGCGCCCGCATTTTTCGCGAAATTGCCCAGATTACCGGTGCGAAGTCCATCGCCGAAGGGAACGAAATGCAACTGAATCGCCTGCAAATTTCCGACCTCGGCCTGGCTCGAAAGATCACCGTCTGTAAGAACCACACTGTGGTCGAAGGCAACGCCAACTATTGCCATCTTTTCCTTCCGGCGTGGTCTACGAAACGGGCAAGTGCTTAGATTAGAAATGAAGACAACTCTTGGAGCGCAACTGGCGTTGATTGCATTTGTTCTGCTTATTCTGTGCGTTGTCGTTGTTCTGAAGAAAGCGAGCTAGGATCACAAGCACATGATGCGCTCCAAGTGACAATCCAGCAGCCGGAATCCTGCTCGAATGGGTAGAACATGCACTTGCTTGCGATCGTCCTGCTCGTTTCGAAAAAGAGCGCCCTGCGATGGCTGATCCATCTCGGCGGCCCGAGCCTCATTTTGTTGGGCCTCGTCGACAACTCGATGATCCCTCTGCCCGGCAGCACCGATGTCGTCACCGTCCTGTTGGCCGCCCATCATGGCAACATCTGGGCCTACTATGCCCTCATGGCAACGGCGGGAGCCGTTCTCGGCGGCTATCTTACCTATCGCATGGCTCGCAAAGGCGGTAAAGAGACTCTGGAGAAGAGGTTTTCCAGGAGTACGACCAACCGGGTATATGCGATCTTTGAACGCTGGGGCTTCGCCGCGGTTGCGATCCCCGCTCTTCTGCCGCCGCCGTTTCCCATCGTGCCCATGCTTTTGGCGGCGGGCGCCATGCAATATCCCACCAGGAAGTTTCTGACCGCCTTAGCCGTTGGCCGCGGCATTCGCTTCGCTCTCCTGGGATATCTCGGGGCGCACTACGGGCGGCACATCGTAAGGTTTTTCGCTCTCTACTACTGGGATGTGCTTTTCGTTCTGCTCGCGTTCACAGTGCTGGGTGGGCTGTTCGGCGTGATCCAATACAAACGCGGACAGAGATCCAGAAACTCTGAAAGTCCGCGCCCAGCGTCTCAAGCACGTCGCCGGGTAGCCTGACCAACAGTCGTGGTTAGGAATTTTCCGAAACTGGTGCAGGACGTGAAAAACACCTTGGCGCGCGAACTCAAGCTGCAGGCTTCCATTGATTCAGGAATGCGGCCACATCTTCGGGGGAGAGTGCCCGCGCATTCTCAAATTCGCCGTTCTTCTGGCTGTAAATCAGCTTTCCATTGGCATCGAGCACGGCCATTTTTGCGCCAGCTAAGCTGGCGACTTGGAGGCTCGGATAGCTTCCGGTTTGCCGACTCATGGCGAGGAATACAATAAGTCTCAAGGATGCTGGTCTGAAACCTTACATCATCTACGTGATCGTAGCGTTTGGATTGCTCGGCGCCGGAGTGGCGTGGAAGATGCATCACTCGACGCCGCGCTTGCATGCGGCGAGCCTAGCTCTGCTACCACTTGCACACCACGATCTGAATCCCGAGCAGGAGTTCCCGGAATCTTTCCCGCTGCAGGTAGCTGTGTTTTGGATGCCCACGGAAGAAGGCCCCAAGACTCCGCTCGCTCTTGTGCATGTACTAAAGGAAATGGGGATTCCGTTCTTTATTACGCGCAACCTGAACCAGGCGCTCAAACACCGGATGGTCATTCTCTATCCTGAGGTGGGTCCGACGACGTTCAGCGAAGCGGACGCTCAGCAGTTGCTCGCGTTCGTCAAGCAAGGGGGAAACATCTTTGCGCAGAACGTGTATTGGGGTGGGCTCAAGCCGCTCTTCGGCTTCCGCGACTTTACCGCTTCGCGCAAGCGCCATCGCCTAGTGTTCACTTCCACGTCGGATTTTGTCATGAAGTATCTGAACCGGCCAGAGGAACGTGAGATCAGCCTGGGTAGCCCGGACGTTCCCGAGGTCATCTGGACGAACGGCTATACGGCTGAGGCTGGGACCGAGGTGCTGGCACGATTTGAGGATGGAACCGCAGCTCTGTTCAGCAACGCGTTGGGCAAGGGAAAAGCGTACCTCCTCGGGATGAGTCTGGTTGACGCTGTTTTGAGATGCCAGAGCAACCGTGACTTCGAGGCCCAGCGGCATTATGTGAATGAGTTCGAGCCCGGTGCGGACGTGTGGCTGCTCGTGATCAGGGCCTGGTATGAAGGCTATGCCAAGGACTGGGTTCGTTTAGCCACAATCCCGGATGGCCAGCGATCGGTGGTCTTGCTCTCTCACGATGTCGATTGGGAGGACTCATTCAAGCCCGGTCTGGATTTTGTGCGCATGGAGAAGGCGAATCGGGCCAGCAGTACCTTTTTCATCCAGACCAAGTACGTCGACGACGCCAACAGTAAAGCATTTTTTTTCGATCCCGATCTCACATTTCTTCGGGAACTGAAGGAGCAGGGAGCCAGTATCGGCAGCCACTCGATTATTCACTCGCGCGGCTTCAACAAGTTCGACCTGGGAACTGGTCAGGAAACATATTCCACCTACCAGCCGCGCGGACTGGGATTTGACACGGCGTCAGGCGCGACCGTGTTTGGGGAGGTTCGCGTCAGCAAGGAACTCCTGGATGGAGAAATCCCAGGTCAGCAGACGATCTTCTTCCGTGCCGGACATCTGCGAGTTCCGCGTTCGCTGGCCGAGGCTCTGGTGCGTTCGGGCTATGAGTTCGACTCCTCCTTTACCGCGGATGACGTGCTCAGCAACTTTCCGTATGCCCTACCTCTCGACCTCGGATTCGAGGAGGACAGCGGAATTTACGAGTTCCCGGTTACGATCGAGGACGAAGAGCCTCCCGGTTATGCGCGGCGCGTGCCGCAGGCCTTGGAAGTGATTCGCGCCAATGCCGAGAATGGTGCAATCAGCGTCGTTCTCGTCCACAGCAATGAGTCCAAGACAAAAGCCGCTGCGGAAGACGAAATGCTTCGGCAACTCCCTCCCGACATCGGCAAGACGGACATGCTGAGTTTTGCTAAATTCTGGCGTGCCCGTGACGGTTTGCAGTGGGGTGTGATCTCCGCCTCGAGTGCGACCGCCGATCTGCAGATCACCTCGCAAGAACCCGTAGCCGGTCTCACGTTTGAATTCCAGCGTCGTGTCGCTAGTGTTAGTGGAGGCGCAACCGTATCCGCAGACCAGCGGCGCATTGTTCTCCCTGCGTTAACGCCGGGCCAAACAATTTCCCTGCATGTGACTTATCATCCTTGAGGTGGTGCTTCCTGGCTCGGCACTGGGTTAAGAGTCCTTGTCCGCAGTCCTAGTTTTCCCAATCCCGCTTTGATACTAACTGCGTTACCTCAGTAACTTACATACCGCTCTTCTTAAGAAGACAATCTAGCTATACGCCCTGCCCTAGTTCCGCATGAGGGCGTTCAACAGATAGATCGTCGATCGAAGTCATCAGGTTTGGCCTTGAGTGCAATCGAAATAAAACCGAGTTACCTGTCAGGGGAATGGTTCATCGCACTGTGCATCGCGATTCTGTTTTTCCTGCCGGCATTTCCCGCATCGGGACAGACCAGCGATGACTGGCAGCCGCGCGTGCGCACGGAAGTCCAAGCGCAGAATCTGGATGCCGCTTTTGCCGTGGTCGAGCAGCGCTTGGCACAAGCGCCCGACGATCTGGAGGCCCACGGTTGGCGAGGCCGATTACTGGCGTGGAAAGGCCATTGGCCGGAAGCCGAAGCCGAATACCTGTTGGTTCTACGGAGCTTTCCAAAGGACGTGGAGGTTCTGACCTCCTTGTCTGACGTTCTGCTCTGGCAACAGAAGTGGCAGGATTCGTTGCAGATTCTCGATCAGGCACGAAAGATCTCTCCTTCGGACCCCGAGGTTCTAGTGCGTCGCGCACGAGTGTTGAGTTTGCTGGGCCATGTGCCCGAAGCTCGCTCGCAATACCGGGAGACCCTCCACTTCGATCCCAACAACCAAGATGCCAGGACGGCAATGGCGGACCTTGGACCAAACACCGTCCACGAGCTCCGAATTGGCGATGACGTCGATTTCTTCAATTACACGGGTGCAGCTCAGACCCAGGGTATCAGCCTGAATTCCCGTTGGAACCAGCGATGGTCGACCGTTTTCGGGACCAGCATCTACCAGCGTTTCGGAGAGAATGCAGCTAAGTTCTTGGCCAGTACGGCATTTCACTTTACCCCAAACAACTGGCTTAACGTGGGCGGCGCCGTGGCCAACCAGCAGCAGGTGGTGCCCACGCATGAAGCATTTTTCGAGTACGGACACACTTTCCGCTTCCGCGACCACTGGATACGAGGGTTGGAAGGTTCCTTCCAGCAACATTGGTATTGGTATAACGGCGCACATGTTCTGACGTTCGCGACCAATCAGATTGTCTACCTCCCCAGGGACTGGACCTGGACGCTTGCGGTGATCGGAGCACGCACCGGGTTCGCCGGCACTCCCGTGGCCTGGGAACCCTCCGGCTGGAGCAAGATTGGGTTCCCCCTGCCCCGTCATTTCACGGGTAACGTGTTCTATGCGGTAGGCACAGAAAACTTCTCGCAGATCGACCAGATCGGCCGGATTGCTGGACACACTTATGGGGGCGGTCTCCGTTACCAGATGGCGGAACGGCAGGATATTACCGGATACGTGTCGCGCCAGGACCTGAAGCTAAACCAGACAATCACGAGTTTCGGACTGAGCTATGGGATTCATTTCTAGCGCGATCGAAACACTCGGGCCCGCGGAAATGGTGCTGAAGGCGATCCTCGGGTCGCTGCTGGGTATCCTGTTGCTGGTTGGCTTCATCGTTCTACGACGCTGGTACCGAGGACGTTATTTCCGCCGCAAGACCGAGCGCACAATCGCATTGCGGGCGCAGTGGGATGACATTGTTTCGGGCAAAGTACCGCCGCGCAACTGGCGCTTCAACCCCCTCGACTGTGACATTGTGGAGTCCATTTTGCTGGACAACATTGAGATGGGAACTCCAGAGACGCTTCCCAGCCTGCTGGATTGTCTGCGCAAGAGTGGTCTGCTTGATATGCGAGTGTGCGAGACGCGGGCGGCACGGGGATGGCGCCGTCGGACTGCGCTGATTGCGTTGGGCCGCACCCGGGCTTTCGAGGCCATCCCTCCGTTGGCCGAAGCATTGGATTCGCGCTCCAGAGAAACCCGCATTGCCGCGGTTCGCGGGCTGGGGCGTATCGCGCGTATGGACGCCGCCATTCCCATCCTGGAACGCATGCTGACGCAACTCGACGTGCCTGAACATACTCTGAAGAGCGCATTGGTGAAATGTTGTAATCTCCACCCCAGCATCCTGGTCAACTACGTGGAACGGTCCCACGGTGCGGTCCGGCAGTTGTTGGCCCGCGTGCTGGGAGAGTTGGCATCGCCTGACTTGGGCGAGGAATTGCTTGTGCTGGCGGCCGACCCACTCCCGGAAGTACGCGGTTCCGCAGCCCGAGCTTTAGGCCGTACCAACACGTCGTTCACTCTGCCCGCGCTCCATTCTCTGGCGAACGATCCGGAGTGGTTTGTACGTTTGCGGGCAGTGGTCGCTCTGGGCGAAGTCGAGAACATCGGAAAAATCCGAACGCTGCTGCACGCGCTCTGCGATGCCAATCGCTACGTTCGTCAACGTGCCGCATGGGCACTCGCGCGCATGGAGCCGCAACTGGAGCAGATTCTCGAAGATGTGGTGGCGACCAACGACGACTATGCTTTGCAGGCTTTAATCTCAGAACTGGAGCGCTCGGGAGCGATCGAGAACATCGTCAGCGCAATGGAATTGGGTCCTGGTTGCGGTTCCGCCCAGAGCTTGCGCGACGTGGTCGCGGCCGCGAGGGACCGCGTGGGTGTGAACAGCAAAGCCTTGGCCGTCGCCGCAGGTGCACACTAATGCGGTTATTCCTGTCGATTTCCAATGACACATTCTTTGTTTACTACCTGCTGTCCAATCTCATCTACCTGATCTTGCTGATTACCGCCATCTTCAAGAACACGATCCACCGTCACCGCCTGGCCAGTCTGAAACTTGAACTGCTTAAGGCTTCTCCTTTTACTCCGCCGATCACGCTGCTGGTCCCGGCTCACAATGAGGAGAGCAGCATCGTCGAAAGTGTCAGGGCTTTGTTGAGCCTCGACTATCCCGCCCTGGAAGTCATTGTGGTCAACGACGGATCGAGCGACAGTACCCTGGAAAAACTGGAGCTGGCGTTTCAACTTCAAACGGCTCGGGTTCTCTACATTCCAGACATTGCGACCGCGCCACTGCGCGGAATCTACCGCAGTCCGACCGAACCCCAACTGCTGGTTCTGGACAAGGAGGCGGCTGGCTGTAAGGCCGACGCAATCAATGCCGGCCTCAACGCGGCTACCAGCCCTTACATCTGTGTAGTCGACGCCGACTCGATCCTCGAAAAGGAATCTCTCATGCGCATCATGGCCGGCGTTTTCTCCGATCCCAGCCGGGTCGTTGCCGTGGGGGGGATTGTGCGCATCCTGAACAACTGCACGGTGACCAACGGCGAGCTGAAAGAAGTGCGCCTCCCGAAGAAACCGATTGAGGTGTTGCAGGTGATTGAGTACCTGCGCGCATTCCTGGTAGGACGCGAAGCCTGGGCCGGCTTTAACATGCTGCCGATCATTTCCGGAGCCTTTGGCATCTTCCAGCGCGACCTGGTGAAGCAAGTCGGAGGCTTTCGCACTCACGCCGTCGGAGAAGACCTCGACCTTGTGATTCGGCTTCATCGCCACCTCCAGGAAGAGGGCCGTCCCTATCACATCAATTTCATTCCCGATCCTACCTGCTGGACGGAGGCGCCCTCAGACTTGGCTTCGCTGGCGCGACAGCGAGCGCGTTGGCACAAAGGCCTGATCGATGCACTATGGCCAAACCGCGACATGCTCTTTCGGCCCAGTTACGGACGCGTGGGTTGGATGGTTTTGCCCTACATGTGGATCTTCGAGTTTTTCGCCCCGGTGGTTGAGCTGGTTGGATATTCGACCATCGTCACTGCTTTCGTACTGGGCGAGCTCAGTCAGGCATTTTTTGTGCAGTTTCTATTGTTTGGATACGCCTTCGCGACCATGATCTCAATCGGATCCGTCCTCCTGGAAGAAATGACTTTTCGTCGATACAGTGACTGGCGCGAGGTTACTCGTTTAATCTTTTATTGTTTCTTTGAACATTTCCCGTACCGGCAACTGACGATGTTCTGGCGGCTGCAGGGCATCTGGCAGTATCTCCGCGGCGATATGCGATGGCACGATGTGAAACGGGTGGGAATATCCACCAACCCCACCGTTTGAGGCGCACCGAATCGAATCGGGTGCCCACCGCCAACTCCCTTGCCCACCTTCTGGACGGCGCAAGTTGCCTCAGGGCAAATCAACTTTCTGGCGTGTTATAGTGGCGGCGGGGTGGTTACCACTTTCTCCTCTTTCAGGTCTTCTGACCTAAGCCAGTCCATCTGAAGTTCTCCCACCTTAGGTTTTTCAGCGAGAGAGTGGTGTGCCCATGCCTTTTCAATCGATCTTGCGCGAAGTCGATCAACTCCATAACGTTAGCACGCGTCTTGAGGCACTAGCGGAGCAACATCCGCTCCTGTCGGAACCACTCATAACTGTCGCAGAAAGCGTTCGCAACACTGCGACTATATTGGCGGTGCTGGTTGCGACTAAGGGTCCCAAACCGATCTGAAATCAGCGGAAAGCTCAGGCGCGGTTGCACTTCATCAGTGGCTCAGTCTCGTGATTGCTTTCAAATTTCACGGGCGTGCCAGGACTGGCAACGCGTTTCGTGCGGCAGAAGTCGAAACGCTACTTTGAGTCTGGGCACCGATTCGCACCGACCTGCTGCCCCGCCCTTTGCGACCGTCATTCCCTTTCAGTGAGGGTCGCCGTTTGTGCTCGCCGCCCGCCAAAAGTACACGACCGAAACCCACACTGTGCCGGCCGGATATCCGCGATGACGTACCGAAACAATGAGTTGCACGGTAGGCGTGCGGGGCCACTTGAATGCAACAGTTGGGGGGAGTGAGCATTGTTCTCCTCTTTCAGGTTCCCTGAAACTAAGTCAGCCCATCTGAAGTTCCCCCCTCTTAGCGACAACAACCTGTGGAGGTTGATATGTTTGCACGCAATGTATCTTTTCGCCTGAAATCCAACATGCTGTCTGATTACACCCGAACCTTCGAGCATGACATCCTTCCGTTACTGCACAAGCAGAAGGGATTCAAGGACGAAATCACATTGGCAAATCCCGGCAGCGTGGATGTAATTTCGATCAGTCTGTGGGAAAGCAAAGCCAATGCAGAGGCTTACAACACCAGTGCCTATCCAGAAGTGTTGAAAACCCTCGCAAGAGTGATCGATGGAACGCCGAAGGTTCAGACGTTTGAAGCCGTCACCTCGACCTTCCATAACGCCCTCGTAGCAGTGTAAGGGGGACCATCCGCCTTATGAGGCAGCCTCGTTGAAGGGCTGCCTCTTTTTCTAAAAGGTGACGCGACCGGGTGACGATTTACAGCATCGAGGATTCAATCTGCCTAGCCGAGCTTGGCAAGGAAGCGCCAACAAAGCACCGTCAGCTATTACGTACAAGAAGGAGCGAGACCACAATGAAATCTACGCACACAATTCCCATTACGCTCAGAACAGCCCAACAAACAACCGAATCCACCCGTGAACTTCAGGAGCAAATCCGTTGTCGCGCCTATGAACTTTACGAGCAACGCGGGAGAGCTTATGGGCACGAACTGGACGATTGGCTGCAAACCGAGTCGGAGATGATTCAACAGAAGGCGAACAGAGCCACCGTATAGAACCAGCAGTCATTCAGGTTCATCGGGTCTGAAACAAACAAAAGCGCCCTGTGACTCCGTTTAGAGTCATGGGGCGCTTTAGTCTGAACAGCCCTCCCCCGAAGTCTGCTCATCACCAGCCTATTGCTCTGCCCCCCGCAGTGGGAATGGCTCCGGTGTGCTAAGGGCGGCACAAAAGTTCAATCGCGGACATCCGTAAGGCTTGGGCAACCGCCTGCGTTGTCGCAGGATTGAGCAAGTTCACGTGCCAGGCCTGCGGTCAGCCGGTAAGCGGTCGCAAGTGTTATGAATGCAATACGGATGCGTTGAAGTATTCAGGCCGTCTCTCCCACGATTTTCGGCGTAGCGCCGTTCCGCGACATGGTGCGCGCTGGTGTACCTGAAACCGTCGCCATGAGCATCTCGGGCCACAAGACGCGGTCCATGTTCCAGCGATATGACATCTGCAACGAACGCGACCAGAGTGAAGCATTGCGGGCAACAGAGGCTTAACGGCAGCAGCACTCCGTACAAACCGAAAGATCACGGTCATGCCGCAACAACCCGCAAAGATTCAGTGAAAGGCGGACAGAAAGCGGACAATCAGAAGGGGCACCCACTATCGGGTGCCCCTATCTTATTGAAAAGTTGGCTCCTCAGGTAGGACTCG
>PLUW01000114.1:20311-31655 GCA_003162935.1 Acidobacteriaceae bacterium | reverse complement strand
GACTTGCTGCTGCAAGTGCTGTTCTATTCCGAGATGGCGCGCGAGGCGGGACATTTTTCGCTGGATGACGTGCTCGACCGGCTCTCCAATAAATTGGTGGATCGGCATCCGCATGTGTTTGGCGATGCGAAGGCGGATACCTCCGCGGAAGTTCTGCGCAACTGGGAGGCGCTGAAGGCGCTGGAGAAAGAAAAGAAGCGGCTGGCAGAAGACAAGGCGAAGGCTGACGACGCTCAGTCGGTGCTGGCGGGTGTGTCTTCGAAGATGCCGTCGCTGATGGAGGCCTATAAGCTTAGTTCGCGGGCGGCGCGGGTGGGGTTCGACTGGCCGGAGATGGAAGGTTTGTTTGAGAAGCTTGCGGAAGAGACAGCGGAGTTGCGCGAAGAATTGAAAGCCTCGCCGTTTGCGGGGCCTCCTGGGACTGGGATCGCGGGGTCGGGAAAGCCGCAGTTTGCTGCGGAGGTGCACGCGCGACTGGAAGATGAAGTGGGGGATCTGTTCTTTGTGCTGGTGAATATTGCGCGGTATCTGTCGCTCGATCCGGAGTCGGCGCTGCGCAAGACGAATCGCAAGTTCAAGCGACGCTTTCAGTGGATGGAGGAACGCCTGCGGGCGGATGGGCGGGGGCCGCAGCAGGCTTCCATGGACGAACTGGAAACACTATGGCAACAGGCGAAACAGCAGGAAAAACGGGCATGATCGCCGCTGCGTTGACTATCCGCAAGTGTGAAACGCTGGAGGAGATGCAGGCCTGCTTTCGGCTGCAGAAAGAGGTGTGGGAGTTTTCGGATGCGGAATTGATTCCGGTGCGCCTCTTCGTGGTGGCAAGCAAGATCGGCGGGCAGGTGATGGGGGCGTTCGTGGAGAGGGAATTAGTCGGCTTCGCGCTGGCCATTCCTGGACTGCGGAACGGGCATCCATATCTGCATTCGCAGATGCTGGCGGTTCGTCAGGCGTACCGCAATGGGGGACTGGGGCGGCGGATGAAGCTCTATCAGCGTGACGACGCCCTGGCGCGTGGAATCGAGCTGATGGAGTGGACGTTCGATCCGCTGGAGATCAAGAACGCGTATTTGAATATCGAGAAGCTGGGAGCGATCGCGCGTCGCTACAACGTGAATCAGTATGGGATTACGTCGTCGCCGCTGCAGGGAGGTTTGCCCACGGACCGCCTGATCGCGGAGTGGTGGATGAAGTCGAAGCGGGTCGAGGCGGTACTGGCGGAGGCTCCGCGGGCGGAATTTGAATGCCGCGCGCGAGTCGAAGTTCCGGCGGAAATTTACGCGTGGAAGGCCGATGCGGCGATGCATGAGCGGGCGCTGGCTGTACAGGGAGGCAATCGGGAGCGGTTCCAGCGGGCATTCGGCGAAGGTCTGAGCGTGCTGGGCTATGAACGCGACGCGAGCGGGAATGGCAAGTTTCTGCTGGGAGAGTGGGACGAAGGGTGGCGGTATTGAATTCAAGGGGCGCTCTTTTTCCGATTGACCCAGGGGTCAAAACCACAAACCCCGCCCATTTCCCGGCGCGCCGTAACTGCCGCCGCCTCTAGTCTTTGCTCGGCTTTTTCGGCGTCAGGTCGCAGGCTTGTTTGACGCGATCGAAATTCAGGCCGCCGGGTGTGAACTCCGCGATCTGCCGGCCGCTTCTCGTGGGCAGCGCGATGTTGAAAACCTGGGCGCTCATCAAGCCCCGCGCGGTGCCTTTGTCCATGGAGAGGTAGTGGCCGCGCAGCCAGTTCCAACCCTTGAAGTAGTGGACGCCGTCGACACGAACTTCGACCTCCAACTGCGGCTGTCCCCAGAAGCCGGGGCGGTTCGGCGGAAGCAGCCGGACTCCGGGATTGAAGTCGGCGAGCTTGAGCTTCCCGTTGCTGCAATACAGATTCACTCTGGGCCTGTAGCCGGAGTCTTCCTTGAAATAGTTGTCGGATTGGAGCTCAAAGCGCACTTTGTTCGCGCCCGTCATCTTGTCGGTGGAGGCAAACTCCAGCCACTTGCCGCCGGCGCTGACGCCGTCGGATTCGCCCTGGTTCGGAGACATGGCGCCCGTCTGGGCGCCGGCGAATGCCGCCGCGCCTAACACAAGAGATAAAAGAGCGGCTTTTGCCGCCATTCCGGAACCGATTGCTTGACCCAGCCAGCGCGATGCTTTCACGATCTCCTCCTGAAATAACACCTCTACATAGTATTGAACCCGGAAGGGGTGAAAAAGTTGTATGGAAGGTTCGGAAGATCGCCGCGGCAAGCTATTCGTCGCAGACAATATAATGTTCAAGGACGCCGGAATCGGCAGGGCTTGCCGTAGCCGCCGCCAAGCACGCGACGCTTCCCGAGGAGCCTTCCGCGATGAATGCAGTCGATCAATACTGGCCCGCCTTGCCGCTGGAGGAGTGGGAAGCCACGTATCGCACATTGCACATGTGGACCCAGATCGTGGGAAAAATTCTGCTGCGCCTGACACCGCTGGAGAACCATTTCTGGAACGTTGCTCTCGATGTGACCACGCGAGGTTTGACGACGGGGCCGATCCCGTACCGCGGAGGCGCGTTTGAACTGCAGTTCGATTTTGTGAACCACCGCCTCGAGCTTCGCACACCGGAGTGTGAGCGGGCGATGGCCCTTGCGCCCATGTCGGTGGCCGCTTTTTATCGAGAATTGTTTGGGCTGTTGCGCGGAGCTGGCATCGAGGTTGAAATCAACACCAAGCCGCAGGAGGTTCCCAATCCGATTGCTCTGGATCAGGATGATACGCATGCCTCCTACGACCCAGAGTATGCCAACCGTCTGGGACGCATTCTGCGATCCACGGATATGGTGCTGCGGGAGTTTCGTGCGCGTTTCATCGGCAAGGCGAGTCCGAGCCACTTTTTTTGGGGCAGTTTCGATTTGTGCTGCACACGGTTCAGCGGGCGGCGCGCTCCGCCGCGAAAGGGCGTCATCACGTCGGAATCCTATTCCCATGAGTGCAGCAGTGTCGGCTGGTGGCCCGGAGGCGGAGATGTGGCCGGACCGGCATTCTATGCTTATACGGCTCCGGAGCCGAAGGGGTCGAGCGAGCAGCCAGTGCGTCCGGCAGGCGGGTCGTATCAGGCCAAGCTGCGCGAGTTTGTGCTGATGTACGACGATGTGCGGCGCACGGCGTCTCCGCGAGACCAAATTTTGGAGTTTGCGCAGAGCACCTACGAGGCGGGAGCCATTCTGGCGAAGTGGGATCGGGCGTCACTCGAGCGGTAACGCCCGAGCGGAGTTGCGCGCTTCTGCTAACATTCGTGATTCATGAAAAGCATTGGCGAAAACGTGGTGCGGATTGAGGCGGAGGCTTTGCGGGCGCTGGCGGACCGGCTGGGGGGTCCCATGGCGGCGGACTTTAACCGGGCGCTGGATCTGATGTTCGGCTGCCGGGGCAGGGTGGTGGTTACAGGGATGGGGAAGAGCGGGCTGATCGCGCGCAAGATCGCGGCGACGTTGAGTTCGACTGGCTCGCCGGCGCTTTATCTGCATCCGGTGGAGGCGCTGCATGGCGATCTCGGGATGATTGTGCGCGGCGACGTGGTGCTGGCGCTTTCGGCCAGCGGCGAGACGGAGGAAATTTTGCAGTTGCTGGCTACGATTAAGCGGCTGCAGGTTGCGCTGATCGCCATGACCTGCGATGAGTTCGGGGAAAGCAGGTCCTTCGACTTGCCCTCGCCGCCGAGCGGCTCGGGCGGCGCTCAGGATGACAATTCTGGGAAGAGGCGGAAAGTGTCTACTTTGGCGGCGGCGGCGGACGTGGCTTTGGATTGCTCGATCTCGCAGGAGGCTTGTTCGCTGGGACTGGCTCCCACGGCTTCGACTACGACAATGCTGGCTTTGGGTGATGCTTTGGCGGTGGCGCTTTCGGCACGGCGCGGGTTCAAAGAAGAAGATTTTGCCAATTTGCATCCTGGGGGAAAGCTGGGCAAGCGGCTGGCGCGGGTGGAGGCGTTGATGCACTCGGGGGAAGCTATTCCGCGAGTGACGGCGGCGACGAAGATGCCGGACGTGATTTACGAAATGTCGCGCAAGAAGCTGGGGATGACGGCGGTGGTGGATGGAGATCGTTTGCTGGGCGTGATCAGCGACGGCGATTTGCGGCGGCTGCTGGGACAACGCGGCAAGGACGCGCTCGACCTGACGGCCGAGGATTGCATGACGCGTGATCCGAAGACGATTGGGGCGCAGGAGTTCGCGGCGACCGCGTTGGCACGCATGGAAGAGATTAAGATCACGTCGCTTGCGGTGGTGGACGATAGCCGGCGATTGCTCGGGATCGTGCATCTGCATGATTTGTGGGGAACGGAGATGGTGTAGCACGGCGGCGGTTTGAAAACCACATCCCCAGCGGCTGAAGCCGCGCCCTTTCAAAGCAAAATCGAGGTGGGCCACTCCGGATATCGCGGCAAGAAGCAGGTCCTTCGCTTCGCTCAGGATGACAAATTTGTGAAAGGGTGTGCCGACACATTGAAAGCGATGGGGAAGTTCTACTGACGCCCTAGTGGCAGAAGCGCTGTAGTTTGGGCGGAGGCGGGGTGGGGAACTCATCGAACTCTCCGTCCCATCCGGAGCAGCCGCGTGCGGTGACGGCGCGGATCACGAACTGTTCCATTTCGCGAGATTTTGCTTTTGCCGTCGAAATTTGATCCATGGTGAAAGAGCCGCTGCGGTCGAGTTCGTTCAGGTCCTGGAGGGCAGCGGTATAACCGGCGTCGGCCGCGATGTTGAACCAGATATAGGCAGTGAGGCGGTCCTGCGGGACGCCGTGGCCGTCTTTGAGAGTCTTGGCATAAAAATATTGCGCCTGAGGAAGTCCCTGGTCGGCGGCAATTTTATAGAGAGCGGGAGACTTGGTGGGATCCTTATCCGCCATGAGGCGGCCCAGGTAGTAGGCGCCGTACGCATTGTTCTGATCGGCGGCCAATTTGAGCGATTTTCGGGCGGCTTCGGGATCGCGCAACGCGACGGGGCCGAGGAGGTAGAGACGTCCGGCGAGCCAACCGGCCAGCGGATCGCCTTGCCGAGCCGCCTTGCGATAGAGCTCGAGCGCCTGCGCCGGATCTTTGGCAAGAAATGTTCCGGTTTCGTAATAGTAGGCTAGCGCGATCTGGGCTGGTCCGTAACCGAGGTCGGCGGAGCGGCGAAAGTAGTCAACCCCCAGAGCGTCGTTTTGCGACACCCCAATCCCGGTAATGGCGTCCATCCCACGCTCGTAGAGAGCGTCGGGAGACGTGCTTTGCGCGAAGGACAGCACGCTGCAGAGCACGAGAACTGACGACAGAATGGTTCGACGCATGGGTGGTTTTCTCTTAAAGGTGCTGGAATCAGTATAGAAACTAAGGCGGGGCAATGTAGAGTTACGAAAGTTCCACCCGATGGCACGACCGGCGGAGGCAGGCTCTGTGCGGCCTCACTCCTGGACGGTTACGCAGACGCCGTTGGGGTCAATCGTGCTGAATTCTTTGGTGCCCCAAGGCTTGGTTTGCAGGCTACCGTTGGGATGTACCTTGCCGCCGCGTGCCTGGTATTCGGCATACAGAGCTTCAATGCCTTTGACCGCAATTCGCACCATTGTCTGGTCGCCGATTTGGCGTGCAAGCGTCTTGTCATCCATGCCCGCGATGTGAAGGTAGGCCTCGCCACGCTGAATCCCCGCGTAGGTCGGCGGGGTGCGGTCGCGAAAAGTTTCCTTGAAGCCACAGACCTCGGTCCACCACTTGAGCGACTCCGTGGTGTCAGCGGCGGGCAGAACGGGAATGGCGCCTTTGATGACGGGTTCCATGGATGAAGTATAGATCGATACACTGCATTGTGTAAGACTCGGCACGCGCGATTTGCGGTTCGCCGTTCACACTTCCGCTGGGCGAAGAGTGAAGAGTGAAGAATGAAGAGTGAAGAGCGAACAGCGAACGACGAACCAGCACTTCTACTTGTAACGTTCCCGCATGAAATCGCCAATCGCCGCGTAGGCGGTGGCCAATGTTTTTTCGTCGGGAAGGAAAACGATGCGGAAGTGTTTTGTGCCGGGGCGCTGGCCAAAGCCGGAGCCGTGCACGACCGTGACATACTTCTGGCGAATTAGTTCGGTGACGAAGACGTCGTCGCCTTCCGGGATGTCGATGGTTGGATAGGCGTAGAAAGCTCCGCGCGGCGCGACACAACTGACACGCTTGGTTTCGGCGCACCACTTCATGGTGAGATCGCGGCGGCTGCGGAGCTTGCGCTTCACTTCGATCAAGTGATCCTGCGGGCCTTCGAGCGCGGGCTTGATGGCGTATTGCTCGGGGTGGTTGGCGCAGAGACGCGAGCGCAGAAGTTTATTTACGCCTTCGAGATACGGTTTGATGACGGAGGCTTCGCCGCTGGCAACGCCCCATCCGATGCGCCATCCGGGGGCGAGGTAATTCTTGGAGAGTCCGCCGAAGGTAATGACGGGCACGTCGGGCGCGACCGCGGCCATGGCGACATGCGGGTCATTTTCTGCACCTCCGTCGATGATGAGTTTGTCGTAAATTTCATCGGCAAAGACGATCAGGTTGTGCTGGCGGGCTAGTTCGGCAATTTGCTCGAGCATTTTTCTTGAGCAGACTGAGCCGGTCGGGTTGTTGGGATTGATCAGCACGATGCCGCGCGTTCGGGGCGTGATCTTTTTCTTGATGTCGTCGAGGTCGGGCTGCCAGCCGTCTTCTTCGTTGAGGTAATAGGTGTTCAGTCCGATTTCGAGCTTCGCCAGAACCGCGGAGTAGAGCGGATAGTCGGGGCAGGGAGTCAGCAGGTTGTCGCCGGGGTTGAGGAGCGCGGTCAGGCAGATGTCCACCGTCTCGCTGACGCCCGAGGTGACGAAGACATCCTGAATGTTCGTGATGCCCTTGCGGGCCGCCTCGCCGCGGATGGCTTCGAGGGCCGGCGCGATGCCCGAAGAACTCGAATATCCATTCTTGCCGTTGCGCATGGCTTGGTAGACGGCCTCGATCATGTGCGCGGGCGTCTGGAAGTCGAAGTTGAGCGGGTCGCCGATGTTGAGGGGGAGAATTTTGTGTCCCTGGCGTGCGACTTCGTCGGCGATGCAGGCGAGATCGCGGATGGCGTAGCGGACGTTTTCCAGACGGGCAGCGGGGGCGATTTCGCGCAACTGAGTTACGGGCATACGGAGATTTTAACCGCAGAGGGCGCGGCGGGTGCTGGGAAAATCCAGATCGGGCTGCTTGAGCGAGTCTCGGTATATCCGAAAGGAATCGTCGTTCAGCGGGGATTGAAGTCGAGCCTGACAATCTCGTTGGTTGTCTTCGCGGCGGGCGCGTATTTCCAGGACATTACGGCCTTGACGGCGTTGTCGGCAAGAATCGGATTGCCGCCCAAAATGTCCGCGCTGCGAACGGTTCCATTGGGGAGTACTGCTACATTGAGGCGAACGACACCGCCGATCTTGGCGTTCTTGAGAACCGGGGGATAGTCAGGATTCTGCCGCCAAATGACCTTACGGCTGGGGTGCTCAGGAGTTTGGGCAGAGACTGCGGGCGCCAAGCCGAGGGTAAGGCAGAACATCAGCAGCGAAAGACGGGCGAGCGCCCACTTCTGCAACGACTGTCTGATAGGGGAACCGCAACCGAGATCGTAAGTCACGCCGTATCCACCGGAGGTCAAGGAGCGTACTTAGCCTTAACGATCCAGAGTAGGGTCGGCGCAGATCCGGCGGCTAGATCACGATTGGAGACGCCCCAAAACGCGACGTGGTTACCGCGTGACGGTGGATTGTGCAATCGGGTAATTTGCAACCCAAGTCGATCCCATGCCGCGATCATGAGCGGACATCTTCCAATTGCGTAACTACCCGATTACGAAGTTACAACCTAGTCCACCCGGTCAATCTGTGCCTTTTGCAGCGTGTCGGAGTAATCGACGTAGACAGCTTTCCACTCGGTGTAGAAGTCGATGGCGCCGATGCCGCCTTCGCGGTGTCCATTGCCCGTGGCCTTGGTGCCGCCGAAGGGCAAGTGGACTTCGGCGCCGATGGTCGGAGCGTTGATGTAGGTGATGCCGGCTTCGAGGTCGCGAACGGCAGCGAAGGCTTTGTTGACGTCTTTGGTGTAGAGCGAAGACGACAGTCCGTACTCGATGTTGTTGGCGATTTCGATGGCGTTCTCGAGGTTGTCGCAGGGGATGATGGAGACCACGGGGCCAAAGATTTCCTCTTGCGCGATGCGCATCTTGGGATCGACGTCGATGAAGACGGTGGGCTCGAGGAACCATCCATGCTGGTATTCGCCCTTGTCGAGGCGGTTGCCGCCGGTGACGAGTTTTGCGCCTTCTTTTTTGCCGATGTCGATGTAGCTGAGGTCGGTCTTAAGCTGGCTTTCGTTAACGGCCGGTCCCATTTCCACCGTCTCGTCGAGGCCGTTGCCGACTTTGATTTTCCTGGCGCGGGCGACGAACTGGTCGACGAACTGGCGGTAGACGCCTTTCTGCACGATGATGCGGCTGGTCGCGGTGCAGCGTTGTCCGGTGGTGCCGAAGGCGCCCCAGAGGCCGCCTTCGATGGCGAGGTCGAGGTTGGCGTCGTCGAGCACGATCATGGGATTCTTGCCGCCGAGTTCGAGCGAGCAATGTTTGAAGCTCTTGGCGGCCGTCGCGCCTACGATTCTGCCGACCGCCGAAGAGCCGGTGAGCGAGATGGCGCGGACGACGGGATGCTCGGTGAGCGGCGTTCCGACTTCGGTGCCGAAGCCGGTGACGATGTTGATGACGCCTTTCGGGATGCCGGCGTCGGTCAGCGCTTGAACAAGGTTGAAGGTGGAGAGCGGCGTGTCCTGCGCGGGCTTGATCACGCAGGTGTTGCCGCAGACTACGGCGGGCAGGATTTTCCACGAGGAGATGGCCATGGGGAAGTTCCAGGGCGTGATCATGCCGCAGACGCCGATGGGCTGGCGGACGGCCATGGCGAATTTGTTGGGGAGTTCGGACGGCACGGTCGGGCCGAAGAGGCGGCGGCCTTCGCCGGCGTTGTAGTAGGCGGCGTCGATGGCTTCCTGCACGTCGCCGCGGGTTTCTTTGATGACCTTGCCCATTTCGCGGGTCATGTCGCGGGCGTGGTCTTCTTTGCGCTCGATGAGGATTTCGGCGGCGCGGAAGACCATTTCGGCGCGACGAGGAGCGGGAACGAGGCGCCACTTGGCATAGGCGCGCTTGGCGGCGTCGACGGCGGCATCCACATCGGCTTTGTTCGAGCGTTGGAAGGTGGCGACGACTTCGCGGGTGTCGGCGGGATTGCGATCTTCGAAAGTTTGTCCGCTGGCGGAGTCGACCCATTCGCCGTCGATGAAGTTCTTGCAGATCTTGGTTTTGGTGGTTTTGGTCGTGCCCGTGATCGCCGGGGTGGTTAGGGTATCGGTCGCCATGAAGCCTCCTGGGAATATTGCAGAGCTTCCATGCTAACAACGGCAGGGAAGACGGGCAAGCGAGGGGAGCAACTGGCAGCGGGTCACTTAGCGAAACNNTTCTTTTAGCCTCGGTCCGCACTTTGCGGAGAAAATTCGTGTAAGATTCTAGAGGCGAGTACGGTGCACGGCTTCCGCGCGACACTACCCTAAACGATACTCCCCAATTCCCAGGTAGAACCGCAGCTTTCGGGCTGGCGGCACATTCCTGTCAGGAGAAACTAGATGGCGAAGATTGCAAAGACAGCCGACCGGAAAAAGGTCATGGATACCACGAAATCGACCGCATGTCCGAAGTGCGGCAAGGAAACCCGTATCGTCAAGCGCATGAAGGATCGCGAGCGTGGCGTGCCGGGAGGAATCTATATTTCGTGCTCGGGCTGCGAATTCTTTGAGAAGCTGTAAGAACCAGTTGTCAGTTGTCAGTTCTCAGCTGTCAGTAAAACCGGCTTCAGAGACGGTGAAGGCGCGGACTATTGTTCGCGCCTTTGCTTTTCTGGGACCTAAAACCTAAGACCTGACAGCTGCCTCTAACCCAATCTGCGCCAGGATTGCGCGCGCTTCGGCGGCGGGGTCGGCGGCTGCCGTGATAGGGCGACCTACTACTATGTGGGAGGAGCCAGCGGCGATGGCTTCGGCGGGAGTGACTACCCGGGCCTGATCGTCGTGTCCGCTGCCGGCGGGGCGCACTCCGGGGGTCACGATGGCGAAATCGCCAAACTCACGGCCGAACTCGTGGCGCAAGGCTCCGGCTTCGTGGGCGGAGGCAACTACGCCTTTGCATCCGTTGGACAGCGCCAGGGCGGTTAGTCTTAGGACTTGGTCCAGCACTCCTCCGCGCAGGCCGATCTTGCCGAGTTCGACATCGTCCAGGCTGGTGAGCACCGTGACTGCCAGCACCAGCAAACCCGGTTTGGCTTGGGCGGCGTCGACTGCGGCTCGCAGCATCTTGCCGCCTCCGGAGGCGTGGACGGTCAGCATATCGACGCCGAGTTCCGCGGCTTCGCGGACGGCGGCAGCGGCGGTGTTTGGGATGTCGTGGTATTTGAGGTCGAGGAAGACGCGGCGGCCGGAACTCACCAGTTCGCGGACAATCGAGGGGCCTTCGGCGGTGTAGAGCTGCATGCCGACTTTGTAGGTGAGGGCGGAGTCGCCGACGGCCGCCACGATCTTCCGGGCGGCCGCGGCGGTCGATACATCCAAGGCAACGATCAGACGCTGGCGCGGGTCCATTTTTTCGGGCCTTTGTTTTCGAGGCTGCGTTTTCGAAAGCTTCGTTGCCGAGTGTATCGGTTTTAGTTCAGATTGGCTACGGGTTGCAGCAGCGCCACGTCCGATGGCCGGAAGTTCGGCCGGGAATTCGCGGGCTGATACGGGTCCAGGCGGACCCTCTGCACACCGCGCTCCTGAAAGTCGAGAGCGCGCGCAGCATTGTAGGAGAGGTCGATGATCCGGCCATCTACTACGGGACCCCGGTCATTGATTCGAACCACGACCGTCTTGCCGTTCCTCAGGTTGGTGACCTTGACGAACGAGCCCAGCTTAAGGCTGGGGTGGGCGGCGGTGAAATCGAGCATGTCGAAGGGTTCTCCGCTGGCAGTCTGTTTGCCTTGGAATTGCTCTCCATACCAGGAGGCGGTGCCTACCTGATAGGTCTTGACGGGAGAGACCTTCGGCTTGGGGGTGTTCGTCTTGTTTGAGTTGTGCCCTCCGGTGGCAAACACCGGTGGCTGTGTGACCATGGCGGCTTCCAGGCTGCTTGGCCCGGATGCGGCTCCGGCCCCCAGAGAGGCGATGGATAAAAGCACCGCCAGACCTTCGGCTAAACGTCGTCGCATTCAGATACCTCTCAATCGAGGAAAGTCGTTTTTTGGTCGTATGCTCCTTTTGTCAGACGAT
>PLUW01000114.1:0-20277 GCA_003162935.1 Acidobacteriaceae bacterium | reverse complement strand
CCGCCAGGTCTTTGAGTTTAAATGGGTTAGAGGTAAAGTATTTATGAATCAATGAGTTAGGTATGGGCTGTGGGGAAAATAAGTTTGGGCAGAACTTGGTTCCCAGCACTCGGCACCCGGTTCGGGGTGGCCGCCCAGCGCCTGCTCGGCGACTTCCAGGGANNGGAGGGGCTTAGTTCACCACCTGCTTCACGGGTTTTGACTTGCTGGCAGCGAAGTTCGCGTCGCCGGGGTAGTCTGCGGTGACCGCGTGCGTACCTGCTTTCAGCGTGGAGGTGATGAAGGTCGCCGAGCCGCTGCTCAGCGTCCCGGTTCCGAGCACAGTTTTGCCTTGCATGAACGAGACGGTTTCGCCATCTGGCGGAGCACCGGCGCTGGAATTGACGGTTGCGGTAAAGGTCACTGCCTGGTCAAGGTCAGACGGGTTCGGCGCAGACGTCAACGTGGTCGTGGTTTTCTCGGCGACGACCGTAGAGTATATGTTCGACGGCCCCAGATCTGACTGGGGATTCCACACTTGCACTTCTATCGGATCACCCACGGAGAGCGTGTAGTCATAGCCGACTTGGTTCCATGCCCCTGAAAAACCTCCCAGAACGATCTTCGTGTTGGTCCATGAATTCACAATGAGAGTGATGGTGTCGTTGTATCCGGTGTATCCGGCCTGCCAACCCGGAGGGCTGGTTCTTAGGTCAAAAAAGCTAATGTAGTACGAATCGCCGGTGTAAGGGGCCATCGTACCGAAGCCGGTGCCCTTGATGGTGATGGTCTGATATTGCTCGGCCGTAACGGTGCTGAGCGACTTTACTACCGGTGATGCCTCCGGGGCCTCCTGCGCGCGGCATGGCACAGAGGCTAGCGCTAAGGTCATAGCGGAGAGGCAAAAAACAGCAGCGAACATCTTCGACTTCATAACAATTCCCCCATGGAAGTGCGATTTTTGTCTCGTGCCAGGGAGTGGCGCACCGGAATCGTGCTAAACTGCCTGGAATGCGCGACCCTCGGGTATGCTAGATACCCGAGTCTTCCCTCACAGGCAAGTCAAAAGAAGTAAATTGTTGTAAGAGGCCGTATCTTCAATATGGCGCGGGACTTCTACGAGTTTGGCCCGTTTCGCCTGGACCCAGCCGGACGCCGCCTTTTGCGCGACGGGGCTCCCGTTATTCTCACGCCCAAGGTCTTCGATACGCTGCTGGTGCTGGTCGAACATCACGGCCAGAGTCTGAGCCGGTCGGAGTTGGTGGCGCGAATATGGCCGGAAACATCGGTGGGCGAGCACAACCTGAATCAGTCGATTGCCGTGCTCCGCAAGGTGCTTGAGGATAACCCGCGGCAGCCGGACTACATTGCCACGCTTCCCGGACGCGGGTATTCGTTCATTGCCGAGGTTCGTCGGGCTGAGGTTCAACAGGCCAGCAACGGCAGCCAGCCGGTTCAAGTGCCTGCAAATGGCAACGCCATCCCGGGGCGATGGCGGTATGCCGCTGCGGGGCTGACGGCGGTTGCCATGGTCGCGGCGCTCACGTTGGTTTCGCCACTGGGTTCCCGAGTGCGATCAAACACGCGGTCGATGATAGAGGCCATGCGGCCGGCATTGTATGCGGCCCCGCCGCCATCCGTTTCCGTCTTGCCTTTTGAAGATTTGGGGATATCGTCGGCCCAGCCGGAAAAACAATACATCGCCAGCGGCCTCACACAGGAGCTGACCGCCGAACTGGCGCGACTGCGCGGGCTGAAGGTAATCGTCGGGCGACTCATATCCCAGCCCCCGCCGGGACTGACATCGACGCCGGCGGTTCCGGATTCCGAGTCGGTTGGTCGCAGCCTTAATGTCGAAAGTCTGCTCCGGGGCAGCGTGCGGCGCTCCGGCGAACAATATCGCATCGCGGTGCAATTGATTCGCTGCCGGGATGGGCGTGAACTCTGGTCGGGCGTCTACACCGCCGATGTCTCCGACATCCCCAGCGTTGAGGAGCAGATTGTGCGCCACACGGCAGACGCTCTTCGCGTTCCGTGGTCGGCCAGCATCGACGAGCAGTGGGCCCGCCGTCACGTGGAAAATCCCGAGGCTCACGATCTTTACTTGCAGGCAAGGTACTTGTGGAGCACACGCAATCGCGACGCGGTGGAGCGCAGCGTCGTGTTGTTGCGGCAAGCCATAGCGCTCGACCCTTCCTACGCTCGGGCCTATGCGGGACTGGCGGATTCGTACATCGTGATGGCGACGAATAGTCAGCAGATATCCGTCGCGACTGCCGTTCCCCTGGTTCGGGATGCGGCGGTGAAGGCGTTGCAACTGGATCCGACTTTGGCCGAACCGCACGCCACACTCGGCTTGCTGAAATCGAAATTCGAATGGGACTTCGAGGGCGCGCAGGAGGAATTTCAGCGCTCTTTCGCGCTCAATCCTGGGTACGCCACCGCCCATCATTGGGCGGGACAGAACCTGACCGCCATGGGCCAGTTCGAAGCCGCCAATGCCGAGCTGCGCAAGGCGCAGGAACTCGATCCCTTGTCGCCGATGATCTTCGAGGGCCTGTTCGAAAACTACTATTACTGGCACCGTTTTGACGATGCCATCCAGACCATGCGCGCCCTACGGGACCGCGACCCCATCGAATTCGAATACGCTCTATTCTCATGGGCGTTCGGAAACGCATACCTGGCCAAAGGCATGTACCCGGAGGCGGAAGCGATCTACCGCCAACTGGCAGACCGCTATCCGATGGACCTGTTGTTTCTTCGATTGGCTCAGGCGCTGGCGCTGGAAGGACATCGCACGGAAGCTCGCGCTCTTCTCGAACGCGTTGAGCGCAAACCCGACAGCAGTGCCGACCCCGTGAGTCTAGCCAGGGTACATGTGGCCCTGGGAGAAACGGATGCCGCCATGGCGTGGCTGCAGCGGGCGTATCAGGAACGCGATCCGGACGTCTCGATTATGAGATACGACCCGGACCTGGCGGCGCTCGCCGCCGACCCGCGCTTTCAGGAACTGGTGAAAAGCGTCTCGTCCGGAACCGAACGGGCGGACGCCGCAAGGCGCTGAGAAAAACTCAGTCCTCGCGATGCTGGTTGAGGCGTCCCCTGAGGATACGGCTGGGGGTAGGGGTCTTTCGACTCCGCACGAACCTCACTTCGTGAAGTCGCACAAAACGCGACGTTAAGGGTGGGCACCGGCAAAAAGCAGGTCCTTCGCTTCGCTCAGGATGACAAGGGGATTGGGGCCTTCTCTGACCCTTGGCTCTATTTTGAGTTTCGGTTTAGAGTGGCGGTATGGGTGCGACTCCGCCGGTGGTGTTGACGATTGCTGGGTTTGATCCTTCGTCGGGGGCTGGGGTGACGGCGGATATCAAGACGATTGCGGCGCATGAGTGTTATGGGGTTTCGTGCATTACGGCGTTGACGGTGCAATCGACTCGGGGAGTGCGGCGGGTGGTGGGAGTAGATGCTGGGATTGTGGCCGAAACCTTACAGGAACTGGCGGCGGATGTTGCGTTAGATGCGGTCCATATCGGGATGCTGGGAAACGGGCTGGTGGCGGAGGCGGTGGCGGATTTTCTTGAGCAGGCGAAACTGGGGCATGTGGTTCTGGATCCGATTCTGAAGTCGAGTTCGGGGGCGGATTTGCTGGATGCGGAGGGGACGCGGTTGCTGGTGGAGAGGCTGGTGCCGCTGGCGGAGGTGGTGACTCCGAACCTGGACGAGGCGAGCGCCTTGACGGGGATGGTGGTGACGAATCTGGAGGAGATGCGGGCAGCGGCGGAGCGACTGCATGCCATGGGAGCGCGGAATGTGGTGGTGACGGGAGGGCATCTGGAAAAGGCGATCGATCTGCTGAGCTTCACGGGCGGGCGTGGGGTGGAGCAGGAAGTGTTCAAGGCGGAGCGTCTGCGCTCGAACGCCACGCACGGCACGGGATGCGCGTTCTCGACGGCGCTGGCCTGCCATCTGGCGCAGGGGCGGGGATTGCCGGAGGCGGTGCTGCTGGCGAAGGTGTATGTGTCGGCGGCGATTGCGAATGCGCATCCGCTGGGGCAGGGAGTGGGGCCGTTGCATCATCTCTATCGAATGGGGCAGCAGCGGCGGGCGAGCGGCGGGGTGCCGGAGGCGGAGCATGCGCATTCGCGAAACTGAATTGAATTTTGAGGTTGGACTGGGGTTGGCTACTATTTCTTAAGCAGGCAGCCGACGACGAAGGCGGCGATGGCGGCAAGGAGCCACTCGATTCGCCACATCTGGATGGCTTGCCAGTCGAGGGCGGTTTGGGCGGTGAAGAACACGCTCACGGCCAAAGCTCCCACCAGGCAGGACACGCCCGCCAAAAGAGAGATGGCGGCAGGAACGGTGAGTCCTAGAAGTGCGCCGAGCGAGACCAGTTCGGACCAGCCGGGAATCTCGAGGGTGCGCGGGGCGTTGAGGCCGACGCGCCTGGTGCCGCAAGAGTGACAGTAGAGGGAGCTGACGATGAATTCGGATCCGCACGGGCAGGTGGCGGATCTGTCCCCGTTCGCAGCAGTGTTCGCGACCGCTTCGGAGGCGGCCAGGGGAGGACGCCAGAATTCGTGCCGTGCTCGATCGACAGCTTCTGCCATAAGAGCTCTTCTGATCCTTGTGGGATCGCAAGTGAATCACCAAAGCAAGTTATTGCAAAGGCGAGAGTTATCAGCTGGCCTTGGGGGAGGGCGGCCAATCCGGAGAGCAAGAATTACGCGATGTGACCCGGAATTTTCATATTGTGCATGAAGGAACGGGGAGGCGCAGGTACCTGGAGTGGTTCGGGCGGGCGGGTTTTTGGGAGATGGTTTGTCGGGCGGCTTTTCCGCCAAAGGGTAACGAGAGTACTCGCTACCCTTTGACTTGAGCGAGCGCCTGCCGGAGTTGATCGACGTCGGGGAAGTTGGGCTTGAGTTTCATCACTCGGTCGAGTTGTTGCCGGGCCTGAGCGGCTTGATTGCTCTTGGCGTAGGCGAGTCCCAGGTGGAAATTGAAGAGCGGGTTGTCGGGTTGTTGCTTCAGGGCTTCCTTGAAGAGAGTGATGGCCGATCCGTAGACCTTTTTATGGTAGAAAGCCCAGCCCAGGGTGTCGGCGGTATTGGGATTATCGGGAAGCTTTTGCCGGGCAGTCTGCGCCATCTGGAAGGCGACGTCGACATTGCCGCCCTGCTGCAGCATCACGTAGGCCAGGTTGTTGGAGGCCAGCGGATTGTCGCGCTGAACGGTAAGCGCTTTCTGATACTGCTGTTTGGCGTGTTCCCAATCCTGCTTGCTCTCGTAGATGCCACCGGCCAGCAGGTAGAAACGGATTTCGTTAGGGTTGACTTGGGAGCCATCGGAATAGGTTTGCAGAGCCTGATCCGATGCGCCGCGCAAGTTCTGCACCACGCCCAGTTGGACCATGGCTTCGCTGTTTTTCTTGTCCAAGTCGATGGCTTGTTTGAACTCCTGTTCGGCACCGGGTAAATCCTTGGCCTGTTCGAGCAGGAGCTGGCCGAGCATGACGTGAAAACCGGTGTTTTTGGGGAACTTGGCTAACTGGGCCCGGGCGCCGGCGATGGCGCGGTCGGGTTGCTTCTGGATCAGGAAGACATTGAGCACGCCGCCCAGGGCTTCGGTGGAATTGGGGTCCTGATCAAGCGCCTGCTGGTAGAACTTCTGCGCCTCGGCAAACTTGCTCTGCACCATCTGGAGATTGCCCAACTGGATGTAGGCGGCGGGGTTGTTCGGTTCCTTTTGCAGGGAACGATGAAGGTACTCGTCGGCGGTGGCGTACTCCTTGCGATTGATTTCGGCGATGCCGCGCAGCAGGTAGCCATCGGGAGCGGCCGGTTGCAAGGCGATGATCTGATCCGCTTCCTGGGCGAGCGCGCCGGGATCGCCGTGCCGGATGGCAACGCCCGCCAATGCCCGGTGCGCTTCGATGATATCGGGACGCAGGCGAACCGCATCGCGCCATTCCGTTTCCGCGCGGTTGGTATTGGCCAGTTGGTCGAATGCCAGACCGAGCTGGTAGTGGGCGATGGCGCTGTCGACATCGGTTTTCAGGACGGCTTGCAGGGTGTTGATGGCGTCGCTGGCCTTGCCGCTGCGAATTTCGATCTCGCCCTTGTAGATCTGGGCGTCTTCGTCGTCCGGGTGCTCTTTCAGGATCTCGTCATCCAGCTTGCGGGCTTCGTCGGTACGGTCTTTCAGGATGAGCAGCTGAATATAATTTTTCTTGACCAGCATGTCGTTGCGATGATCTTTGTATAAGCCGGCGTACTCGTCGGTGGCTTTATCGAGCTGGTTGTTGGCATAGTAGAAATCGCCGAGCATGCGGTAGCCGACGGAATTGGAGGGGAAGTCTTTTTTGGCCTGGCGCAGGAAATCCTCGGCTTGGGCGGGTTTGTTCTCGGCCATATACAAGCTGGCAAGCGAGAGGCGCGGGCCGGGCTCGTCGTGCGCGGCGTCAATGGCCCGGTGAAACATCTGCTCCGCCTCGGGAAAGCGGCCGCGAGTCTGGTAGAAATTGCCGAGAGCGAGCAGCGAACTGGCGGACTTGGGATTGAGGTCGACGGCTTTCTTGAAGCTGGCCTCGGCCGCGTCCCACTGCTGCCCCTGCATTTGCAGCATGGCCAAACTGAGGTACGAGTCGGAGCGGGCGGGATCCAGTTGGAGCGCCTTTTGCATGTCGGCGAGGGCCGCGGCGGTGTTGTTAGCGGCCGCATCGTAGCTGGCGCGCGCCAGGTAGACCTCGGGGTTGTTGGGCTGTTTTTGGACGAGCAGGTCGAGATGTTCCCTGGCTTCAGGGAGGCGACGGCTGAGGATCAAGAGGTTGGCCATGTCCAGGTGGGCGGCGTATTGATCGGGCTGGATTTCGATGGTTTTCGACAGCTCCTGGTAGGCGGTTTGAAATTGATCGAGACGCATGGCAGCGAGAGCAAGCTTGTAATGGGCGTCGGCGAAGCGGGCATCGACCTGGATGGCATTCTGGAACTGAATCTCCGCTTCCTTGTATTGGCCCTTGTCAAAGTAGCGCTGGCCGCTTTCCAGGTACTTCTGCTTGCGGACATTGGGATCGCGCGAGCAGCCGGTCAGGGCGGCGAGCAAGCAGAGGGCCGCGACCGCATAGAGAAATCCCGAAGAGCGAAATCCTGAAACTTTAGCAATACGCATATCTCTAGAGTGCCTCACAAGAGTGCCTCACATCGCGCAAAGGTGGTTTTAAACAGAGTCCAACTGCACCAAAGGTACTCTCTTGCACCGAGAGCACGAAAGTTACTGCCGTTATTATCGCAAATTTGAGCCAACTGGCCCGAGCGGACTGGTTCTTGATTCTAGTAGAACCGGTCTCAAGGATGTTCTTCGAGCAGGGTGTCCGGCCCTCAGGGGCTAAAGCCCTTGTCATTATTGGCTCTTGGCGGCACGGCTGAAGCCGTGCCCTTCCCAAAACCGTCATGAAACCAGTTCTAGCATACGCCTGAGGGCAGGTGCTTTCGTAATCTGCCGCCAGCGGAGGGAGCGTGACATAGTGCAATCGGCTATGACTCACTTCCCCCAAGCCCACGTCAACCGGCGTTCCCCCCGAATTCAGCTTTATGGATCGATCGCGGCCGCGATACTGGACGAAAACGGCCAGCGGGAACGCGCCAAACTCCAGTCTATTTCCGTCAACGGCGGTCTGCTTGAGTTGCCGCACGAGCTTTCCACCGGGGACTTTGTCGAAATTGCGTTTCACAGCCGATCCGGCGCCATACACGGCATGGCAGAGATGCTGTATCCGACGCGCAAGTTTCAGAGTGCCTGTCTGCAGCCTTTCCGCTTCATCGCCCTGGCGGATGACGACCACCGCAAATTGCGGATGGCATTGGAATCGGCGATGGACCGCAGTTCCCTGAGTGCGGTTGGGGATGCGCTTCAGACGACGCCTGGATTTTGAAGTCGGGTGTCAGGTCTCAGGTGTCAGGAAGAGCGAGATCGACCTTAATTTCCCGAGACCCGATACCTGAGACCTGGTACCTGTATTCCTTCGCTATACTGGGTCGGCCGGGATGACCACCGAAACCATTACCGACTCCGCCGAGGAGACGATTGCGTTTGGGCGGAGATTGGCCTCTGAACTGGCTCCTCCGCTGATCGTATTACTGCGGGGAGATCTTGGGGCAGGGAAGACGACCCTGGTGAAGGGGATCGCGGAGGGGTTCGAAGCCGCACGCGCGGAGGATGTGACGAGTCCTACGTTCACGCTCATTCACGAATACCGCGGGCCCCGCGTAAACCTCTACCATATTGACCTTTACCGCATCGATAGTGAGCGCGAACTGGAGACGCTGGGGCTCGACGACCTGCTCGCTGCCGATTGCATCTTACTGATAGAGTGGGGAGAGAAGTTCGCTCGCTGGCGACGCGATCGGAACGTGGAAATAACGCTGGAGCGAGTCGAGGATGGGGAAAGCAGGCGGAAAATCCGCCGGACCACGCCTTAGACCTTGGCTGACGAAGCTGGCATACGTTGGCATACGGGGGATGGTTTGCGGAGAGCGGACGGTCCACAGTAGACTGCCAGTATTGCCTGGGTGCATCGCAACTACCTGAACGGGGAGCCAGAATCAACTTGAAACGAAGCCATTCCGCAGCTGCGGGCCTACTGATGTTGTCGATGTTATTCATGGCGGCATTTTGCGCCGGTCAGAGTTCGCCGCAGACGCCGGACGCGGGGCAGTCCGCGCAGCCACCGGCCAGCCAAACGGCGCAGACCGATCCGGCGCAGAAGCCAAGCCAAAACAAGAAAGACGATCAAGGCAAGGACAAGAGCGGGCAGGAAGCGGTGACATCGGGCACGTCGAAAGACCGGCTGTTCTTTGCGCTGCCGAATTTTCTGACGGTGGACGCAAACGGCAAGATCATTCCGCTGACGGCCGGGCAAAAATTCAAAGTGGTGGCCCGGGGCACATTCGACCCGGTGCAGATTGTCTGGTACGCGGCGCTCTCGGGCATTAGTCAGGCCGATGACAGCGAGCCGGGGTTCAAACAGGGATGGGCGGCATACGGGAAGCGCTATGGCGCCTACGCGGCAGACGGCACCATCGAGAATTTTTTTGTAGGGGCGATTCTTCCGTCCGCGTTGCACCAGGACCCACGTTTTTTTCCGAAGGCCGACGGCGGTTTTGCGAAGCGTGCCGAATATGCGGTCAGCCGGATCGTGGTGACTCGCGGCGACTCCGGGCATCGCGAATTTAATTTTTCCGAAATTTTCGGCGCTGGGCTCGCGTCGGCGATTTCAACTTACAGCTACCATCCTCGCCGTACTTTGATCAGTGAGACCACCAATCAGACGACTGGCGTGGTCACCTTGAACTACGCCCCGAGTGACCGCACCTTGAAGAATACGGCCAGCGTGTGGGGGTCGCAGGTGGGCTACGACACGATTACGTATGTGGTGAAGGAATTCTGGCCAGATATTCGGCGGAAGATCAAGAAGCAGCCGCATTGAGAGACTGGCACCCGCCCGTTGCAAAAAGCGCAGGGCACCCACAGTTTCGCTGGTGGAGAATCGCGTTAGTGGGACCGGACGTCTGGGCGCGTGACTCTTATCCGCGGGCAACCGGTTGGAGCGCTCCATTCCCGGACGACTGAGAGCAGCATCGCCGCGGCGAAGAAGACAAACACCAGAGTACGAGAGCGCATGCTGGCATTATGGCGTCGGATGCGCGGAACTGCAAACGCGCTTCCTCGGAGCGCTTTTCGTCATCCAACAGGTGATGATGCCACTGAAAACCGAGACCACCGTAAGGAAAGCGACAGCGCCCGATCTTGAGGTGGGCCTGATCTGCGCGGATCGCGACGGAAATCGCATTCGTATCGACCGCGTCGAGCATGCTGGCTTGGGGGCGGTTTCCTACCATTTTCTGAACGATGAGCTGCGCGTGCAGGAAGGTGTGCAGGAACGCTCACTCGAGCGTTTCCTGGCGGAAGGTTGGTATATGGCGGGGCCAGGAAGATCCTTGTAGCGGTGCGGGGGACAACGAGGATGGGTCACGGCTAATGCGGCAGGTAGCCAGATTCCATGGGGAGCTTCCCGTCAACCCTAATGACATTTACGCGCTGGGTGATGGAATGTTCCTCGACGAACCCAATCGCTCCTGGGGTGGAGGCAACGGCGTCGATCACGTCGGCATCCGTGCTCACCATTCGAGCCGAATCGTTGTGCGCCGCCAGCATGGCTTTCACCTCGGCTTCACTCATTTTGCTTAGGTGCTGTAGCGTGGCCATCTCGCCCGGCGAAGAACTGTGCAGCACCAACAAGACGTTATTGCCGTCGGGCCATTTTTTGACTTCCCCTTTGAAAAGTTTGGCCAGATGGGCGGATGTGATGTTCTGCACGGGGACGTCTTTGTTGACCACGACTGCCATGTGGTGCGCAAAACATGGAGTCAGCGACAACGCCACCCAGGCAACGAGACAGAGAACAGGCCGGCACTTCATAGAATCCAAGGGTACTGCGTACCGTCGGCAGGTTCTTGTCAACAATTTGTCACAACGGTGACGGGGGTAACCAGTGCTGGTAATTGACAGAAGGCGCTGGAGGGCGCGCGCCGATCAGAACCCCATTTATCAGAACCCCATGATGTTGTAGCCACAATCCACGTAGATGGTCTCGCCGGTGATGCCGGAACTGGCGTCGGAAGCGAGAAAGACGCCGGTGCTGCCGACTTCAGCGACTTTCACATTGCGTTGCAGAGGGGCGCGCTCGGCGTGGCTTTTGAGCATGTCTCCCAGGCCGGAGATGCCGCGCGCGGCCAGGGTTTGGATGGGGCCAGCGGAGATGGCATTGACGCGGATGCGGCGGCGGCCGAGATCGTGGGCGAGATAGCGGACGGCGCACTCCAGGGCGGCTTTAGCGACGCCCATGACGTTGTAGTGAGGGACAACTTTTTCCGCTCCGTAGTAGGTCATGGTGATGACGCTGCCACCGTCTTCCATGAGCGGGGCGGCGGCGCGGCAGACGGCGATAAGGGAATAGACGCTGACGTCGTGGGCCACGCGAAAGCCCTCGCGGGTGGTATCGACGAAGTCGCCTTTTAACTCGGCGGCAGGCGCGAAGGCGACGCTGTGCACCAGGGCGTGGAGCTTGCCGTAGCGAGCTTTCAGTTTATCGAAAAGCTGTGCGATTTCTTCGTCTTTTGAAACGTCGCACATGAAGGCTTCGGCGCCGGGCAGGGACAGAATCAGGTCTTTGGCTTCCAACTCCATGCGCTCGTTCTGATAGGTGATGGCGAGGTTGACGCCGGCGGAGTGCAGGCCTTGCGCAATGGCCCATGCGATGGAGCGCTTGTTGGCGACTCCGAAGACGACGGCGGTGCGGCCTCTGAGGTCCTCGAACATGAATGGAAGCTCCTGCGAAAGAGAAAGGATAACAGCATCGGTCGGGACGCGGGGAGTTGCGTTTCTTGGCAGCGGCCCGCAGTTTTACTGTGCCGGTTTCGAGGCTGGGGTTGGGTTGAGAACGGTGACGGTGTTTGCGGCGACCACGCTGCCCGCATGTTTGTGCGGAAACCTGTGTCGACGAGCATAATGCTTCGCCGGTCGGGGCTTTGGCGCGGGCTGATGGTGCGCATCCAAATAGGTGACGGTGTTGGGCGCGATCAAGCCGTCTGCGTGGCTACGCGACGGCCCGGTCTTGCCGACGGGCGTTCTCTGGACGGGCGTTTTCTCGACGATCGTTTTCTCGACGATCGAGGCCTTAACAACGGCGGTTCCGGTGTTGGGCGCACGCGACTGCTTGTGCGGGGGATCGGAATCCTCTGCCGATTTGATTGCTGGCGGGATCGGCGACTTGGAGGGTTGGTCGGCGGTGTTCGCCGGATTTTTTTCTGGCGACGTTACTGCGGGAGATTGGGCGGAAGCGTTTTCGGTGCGGCGGAGGCCGAAGCCCAGCCCCAGAACCAGCGATGCGATGCTGGCAAACGCCAGAGCAGTTCGCCACTGCGAGCGCGCAGGGCGAGCGCGCCATTGCGGCTCCTCACCGGGCGATTCTTGTTGCGGCGGCTCCGGGTTCGGTTGGGTCGCTGTGGGTTGGGGAGTGGTTGCCGCGATCACCGGTGTCGTTGTCGCCGATATCGTCGACAGGGTAGGTACCTCTTCGGCGAAGAGGTTGAGCCCCTCCGCAACTGGTTGCAGTGGTGGCGATGCCTCCGCGAGCAATTGCACCGGTTCCATTTCCACTTCCATGAGCGGTGCGACGTTGGGGTCGGCGGGATCCTCCGAAAGGTGAGCGACTTCGTCGGTCTCGGGGATCCGGCGCTGGAAGTCCGCCATGGGAGCTCGCAAATGATGAACAAATTCAAGCGACTGCGAGCGCGCGCCATGGCGCGCTTGCACGGTTGCGACCAGCCGATCACCGGGATCTTCTTCGACGCGCAATTCCAAATCGGCGAGGTCGTTGGGGAGAGCGTCGGGCGAAACAATTTCGACGGTGTAACCGCGGGCGAACAAGTCCATCGCCAGCTCTCGCGAGCAGATCTGAGATCGTGTGATGATTCTGGCCAGTGGCATAAATCGTGTTGCCTCGGCGTTCCCTTGCCGCACGGTTGAGGCGCAGCGTTGAGCTGCGGTTAGCGGTATTGCTCCAGAACCTGAACGGCGCGGTTCAGGGCAGCCGCCAAGGTTGCAATCTGCTGCTCGGTGCGGCGAAGATCCCCACGATCAATCGCCTCGTTCACCCCCGGAATCACCACGGCTGCGTACCCGGTGTACTGTCCGGGGGCGTAGATGGCGTGGTGAAACCACACCCGGTTCGGCAGACCCTCTGGAATCAATAGCGCCCGCTCTGCTTCGCGAAGTTTAGCATTGATTCGATCCGGCTGGGCGGGCATTTTGCGTTGTTTTTGTAACATTCTTGATCCGGCCTCCTGGAGGCGGCGCGCGCCTTCCACGGCGGCAGAGAAGTCGGGACTCTTGTCTCCGAAGCGATCTTTACTCTTGAACCTGGCGCTATCGAGGTAGGCGAGGATTTCTTTTCCGTAGTTTTCGTAATCGTAGGGAAGCACGTCGGCGTCAGCCATGCGCAGAACTTCCAGGCCAAAGATGCGGGACATTTCTTGCTCGTAGAGGAAGTCGGGATCGCCGAACTTCTTGAACCAGGCGAAGTTGTCGAAGGCCGAGTGATAGACACCGTAATCGCCGCTGGAACTGATGTCGGTGGAAGGCACTCCCAGATGCTGGAGGAATACGGTGTAGTCGGAGCCGCTGCCGAGATCGCCCACCGGGACGTCGTTTTGCGCTGCGTTGGGCGGCGGGCGGAAGGTGGCGGTTTCCTGGGGATGGTTGCCCTCCGCGTTCGGCGCGGTTGCCTTTTTCCATTGTGCGTAGACGGTGGCGCCTTGCGGCGAAGGCACGGACTTGGCAATCTCGCGAATGAATTCCTTTAGCGTGGGAACTCCGGAGGCTCCGAATTTTTTGCCACTGACGGCCACATCCATATTGAAATAGGCGGCGGCGTTCGCCAGTTCACGGGCGTGGTCTTCGCCCCACTCGGTGGAACCAATCAGTCCTTCTTCTTCGGCGTCCCAGCTGGCGATGACGATGGTGCGCCTGGGCTTCCAGCCGGACTTCAGCAGTTCACTGAAGCCGTGCACGGATTCCAGCATGGCGGCGGTGCCGCTATTGGGATCGACCGCTCCATAGACCCAGGCATCGCGATGGTTGCCGGCGACGACCCATTCGTCGGGCGAGGAAGCGCCGCGAATTTTACCGATTACATCCCAGACGGTGCGGAACTGGTAGTCCTGCTTGAGGTGCATCTTCACTTTAGAAGGACCGGGGCCGACGTGGTAGGTGAAGGGTAGCGCGCCTTGCCACTCGCGGGGCGAAGCGGGGCCGGCGAGATGCTCGAGGATGGGCGAAGCATCGGCGTAGGACAGAGGGGTGACGGGAATCTTCGGCAACTGCTCGGACTGGGTGGGAGAGATGCGTTTCGAATCGGGCAGAGTGGGGATGGACGCTACGCCTGGCGTGGTTGGGTCGCCGGGGAACTGAAACATGAATCCGACCGATCCGCGCTGGACGCCGCTGGCTGGACGCCACGGGCCATTGGGATAGGCATCGCCGCGGTAGTAGCCATCGTCTTTCGGGTCGGAATAAATGATGACTCCGGCAGCGCCGCGCTCTTGTGCGACGAAGGCTTTCACACCGCGGAAGTTTTCTCCGTAGCGGACGATGACGATCTTGCCGCGGACGTCGACGTTCATCTGTTTCAACTTGTCGAAATCGGCGGGGGAGCCATAGTTGGCATAGACAACTTCGGCTTCGGCGTCGCCGGAGGGCGACATGCCGTTGAAGGGCATCACAACGCGCGGGTCGTCCGGCAAGGGATCGCCGTCGACGTGCTCGCGGTGGGGGCCGTGCATCTCGACCCCGGGGGGCGCGGTCATGTCTACGCTAATTTCGGCGGGATAGTTGAGCCATACTTTGTATTGGACAATCTCGGTGTCGAGTCCGGCGGCGCGAAACTTTTGCGCTACGTATTCGGCGGTGGCTTTGTCTTCGGGAGAGCCAGCGATGTGGGGCGCCTGGGTAAGAATGCGGAGGTGCTCTTCGGCGAGCTTGGGGTCGGGCACGGCCATGAATTTTTCTTCGAGTTTCCGCTCGGCGGGAACGTCGCGAAATCCGCTGATCGACCAGTTGTCGGGCTGGTCTTTGTTCTTGTCGTTCTTATCTTTGTTTTTTCCGCTCTGATCGACGGCCTGCAGGTTGGAGGCAATCAGCGCGAAGAACAGAACTGCACCCGAGAGAAGTTTCATGAAGCTCCTTGTGGGCAGCGCCGAGTCCATCAGGCAGGAAGGTCCGGGCGCAACCCAAACGCAAAATGAAGATTGTATCGTGTGGAGGGAATGGCTGTTGGAACGGGTTACACTAATGAGCAATGGCGAAATATTCGACGACGCGTTTTTCCGATCGGGTGGAGAATTACGTCCGCTATCGGCCGGGATATCCGGCGGAAGTTCTCGATCTGCTGCGCGCCGAGTGCGGACTGCAGCCGGATCACATCGTCGCTGATATTGCTTCGGGCACGGGCGTATTTACCCGGCTACTTTTGGAGAACGGGAATTCCGTTTTTGCCGTCGAGCCCAACGCGGAAATGCGCGAACGGGGCGCCCACGAGCTCGAACATTATCCCCGCCTCGAGTCGGTCGCGGGAACGGCGGAAGAGACGACGCTGCGATCGGGTTCGGTGGACTTTGTGACGGCGGCACAGGCGGCACACTGGTTCGACCTGGCTCGGGCGCGAGCGGAATTCGCGCGCATTCTGAAACCGGCGGGATGGTGCGTGTTGATCTGGAATGAACGGCGCACGGCGAGCACGGCCTTCCTGCGCGAGTACGAGGAATTGCTGCTGACTTATGGGACTGACTACAAGGAAGTGAGACACGAGCGGACGACCGCGATCATTCATGAATTTTTCGCGCCGGCTGCGTATGAGGAGCGCGTCTTCGACTTGCGCCAGCAGTTCGACTACGAAGGTACCGCTGGGCGGTTGTTGTCTTCTTCGTACGCGCCGCTGGAGGGTCATCCCAACTACGTGCCGATGATGCGGGAGTTGGAGCGGATTTATCGCGCCCACGCCAGGGAAAATATGGTGGAGTTCGAATACAACACGCGGGTGTATTACGGCAAGTTGGACGAAGCGCAGAATTTGTAATTGGTGATTTGTAATTGGTGATTTGTAATTTAACGGCGCCGGGTTTTAAATTGCCAATTACAAATCGCAAATTAAAAATTGCCGGTCCCTATGTCTGAGCAGAAGTCTTTCCATATGTCTCCCGAGGAGTTTCGGCGGCAGGGGCACGCCGTCGTGGACTGGATCGCCGACTACCAATCGCGAGTTGAAAGTTTTCCGGTTCTGTCGCGGGTGCAGCCGGGGGAGATTCGTTCACAACTGCCGGCGGCGGCGCCGGAGCGCGGCGAAGGCTTCGAGCAGATTCTTGGCGACATGGAGCGTGTTGTGCTGCCCGGCATCACGCATTGGCAGTCGCCCAATTTCTATGCTTACTTTCCGGCGAATGCCTCTGGGCCGGCGATTCTGGGCGACCTGCTTTCGGCGGGACTGGGCGTGCAGGGCATGCTGTGGTCCACGAGTCCGGCATGCACGGAAGTTGAGACGCGGGTGCTGGATTGGCTGGTGCCGATGCTCGGCCTGCCGGAGAAGTTTCTTTCGACGGGCAGCGGAGGGGGAGTGATTCAGGACACGGCGTCGAGCGCGTCGCTGTGCGCGTTGCTGGCCGCGCGCGAGCGTACGACCGGGTTTGCCAGCAATCGCAAGGGCTGCGATGGGCGGCTGGTTGCGTATTGCTCCACGCAGACGCATTCTTCGATTGAAAAAGCGATGAAGATCGCCGGGATGGGATCGGACAATTTGCGGCACATCGAAGTGGACGAGAACTTCGCCATGCGTCCGGAGGCGCTGGCACGACAGATCGAGTTGGATATGAAGGCTGGGCTGGTACCTTGCTTCGTGTGCGCGACGGTGGGAACAACGTCTTCGAACGCGGTCGATCCGGTCCGAGAAATCGGGCGCATTTGCCGCGAGCGCAAGCTGTGGTTGCATGTCGATTCGGCGATGAGCGGGACGGCGGCGCTGTGCCCGGAATTCCGCTTCATCAACGACGGCGTGGAGTTGGCGGACAGCTACACGTTCAATCCGCACAAATGGATGTTCACGAATTTCGATTGCAACGTGTTTTATGTTGCCGAGCGGAAGCATCTGATTGAGACGCTGTCGATTCTGCCGGAGTATCTACGCAATCAGGCGACGGAATCGGGGGCGGTGATCGATTATCGCGACTGGCACATCCAATTGGGGCGGCGGTTTCGGTCGCTCAAGCTTTGGTTTGTGATCCGGCATTATGGAATTGAAGGCTTGCAGCATCATATTCGCGAGCACGTGCGTCTGGCGCAGGAATTCGCAGGATGGGTGCGGGGCGATTCGCGCTTTGAACTGGCGGCGCCGGCGCAGCTGAATCTGGTTTGCTTCCGGCTGCGGGCGGGAGAGCATACTAATCAGGATCAGGCGAATCAAGATCGGGCGAATCAAGCGCTGATGGAGCGGTTGAATAACAGCGGCGATCTTTATCTGACGCACACCAAGCTCGACGGCAAAGTCACGTTGCGGTTCTGCGTGGGCCAAACGAACACGCAGGCGCGGCATGTGGAGCGGGCGTGGGAGCGCATTCAGGAGGAGGCGGGGAGGGTTTGAGCGGGTTGCCGGCTTAGGGAAGTTCTGATTCAGTGTCGGCAAAGGGCGTAAACCACAGGGTACACGGGGGTGCACGGAGGAAACCGGGACTTAATCAGAGTTTCCTTAGGAGGCTGCGGAAGGAGCCGTTGAGAGCGCCAGAAGATCCCCTCAGGCGCTGAAGCGCGGACACATTTCAACGACTTAACGGCACGAGTAAACTCGTGCCCTTCCCGTTCATGCCCGAGCATGGGTTCGGGGTGATGCTTGACGGGGCAAGCCCCGTCACCACACGGTCTACTCGTGCCGCAAGGCTTCGACTGGCTCCATGTGGGCCGCTTTCCAGGCTGGCCATAGGCCGGCGGTAATTCCTACCAGGGTCAGGATCACGAACGCGGTCAACATCACGCTGCTGGAGGTTTTCAGGAAGATATCGCCTTCGTGATTAGCGGTCTTGTACATGGCGGAATAGAGCGGCATGGGGGGAATGGCATGGGCGAGGACGACGGAGACCAGCATGCCAACGGCTCCAGCGGCGAAGGTTAGCACGAGGGCTTCGACGAGGAATTGCCAGGCGATATCGCGATTGCGAGCGCCGAGGGCTTTGCGCAGGCCGACTTCTTTGGTGCGCTCGGTGACGCTGACGAGCATGATGTTCATCACGCCCACGCCTCCGACGCCGAGGGTCAAGGTGCCGATAAGGCCGAGGATGAGTTGGAGCGCGAGTCCGAATTGCTGGATGTCTTTGGAGTCGTCGACGGTATCCCACTCGGGAGTGGATTTGTCGTCCTTGGGATTGAAATTGTGGCGGCGAGCGAGGACTTCGCGCACTTGTCCGAGGGCGGCTTTGTGGAGGAGGGGCAGGACCGCCTGAAAGACGATCATTTCGGGATCGCGGCGGTCGTTGATGTCACTCATGCTTTCGAACGGCATGAAGAAGTTTTCGTTGTCGGGGCCGTTGTTGGATGAATCCTGGATTTTGAGGCGGAGCAGGCCGATGACTTCCCAGCTGCCGCCGTTGATGGTGACGAATTCGCCCACGGGATCGCGGTTGCCAAACACTTTCTTGGCGGCGTTGGGGCCGACGATGAGCACGTGGCGATGCTCGGTAAAATCGCTTTCCTCGAAGAAGCGGCCTTCGGCCACGTTGAGTTTGCGCATCTCGCCGTAGGGATACTGCACGGCTTTGCTCTGCACGGTGACGACACGGTCGCCGTATTTGTAGGCGACGGGGTCGTCCCATTCCGCGCTGACCATGCGGACGAGGGGAGCTTCCTCGCGGATGGCTTCGACATCCTCATACTTGAAGTGAATGCGCTTGCCGGCGCGCTGGCCGCCGGCCTGCATGCTGGTCTGGCCTTCCCAAACCATGATGACGTTGTTGCCGATGCCGAGGAAGGCGTTGAGGACGCCGGCGCTGACGCTTTGTCCGTAGCCGAGGAGAAGGACGACGGTGGTCAGGCCCCAGACGATGCCCATCATGGTGAGGATGGAACGCAGGCGGTTGCGGGTGAGCGCGTCCCAACTTTGCTGGATGAGTTCCTTGACCTGCACGCGTTACTCCTGCCGCAGGCACTCGATGGGGCTGAGTGCGGCGGCGCGTTGGGCCGGATACATACCGGCGGCGATGGTGATGATTCCCAGGGTCAGAAGCGAGGCGACGACGGCGACGGGAGAAACGATGGGATGGGGGACGATATCGGGCAACTCCACGTTGGCCACGGCGAGACAGATGCCCACTCCGATGGCGAGACCTAGAGCGCCGCTGACGATCATGAGCGCGGCGGATTCGGCAAAGAACTGGTTGCGGATGTCGGCCGCGGTTGCGCCCAACGATTTGCGCACTCCGATTTCGCGGGTGCGCTCGGTGACGGCGACCAGCATGATGTTCATGACGCCGATGCCGCCGAGAGAAAGCGTCATGAGCGCGACCGCGCCGAAGAAGATGGTCATGATGTCGAAGATGCGTTCGACGAGTTGGGAGCCCTCGAGCGTGTCCCAAACAAAGAGGGCGTCTTTGTCGCGAGGATCGAAATTGTGCTCGCGTCCCAGAATGCGATAGACCTGGCGCAGGGCCTCTTCGTGCTGCGCGGGGTCGGCGACTTCGACTACCAGGTTGTTGATATATCCCTTGAAAATGCCGGGACGTTCGGGCGGCGGATAATCGCGTGCCATCGATGAATAGGGGACAAACAGCTGGGTGTTGTCGGGGCCGCTGCCGTAGCTGCCATTTTGTTTTTTCTTTTCGAGGACGCCGATTACCGTGTAGGGCGATCCGTTCATCATGAGGATTTCGCCGATGGCGGCTTTGCCGGGAAACAACTGGTCGCGGCTTTCGACGCCGAGGATGACGACGCGGCGGCTTTCGTTCTCGTCGTCGTCGGTCATGAGACGGCCTTCCTGCACTTTGAGCGAGCGGAAGCGCTGATAGTCGGGCCAGACTCCGCGGACGGGACGGGATGCGGCGTTGTAGCGGCTGACTTCGGACACGCTTCGGCGCAGCTCGGGGCTGACGGTTTTGATGAGGTAGGCTTCCTGCTTGATGAGGAAGGCATCGCGGATCGAGAGACGCACTTCGCGTCCGGCGGCGTAGCCTCCGGCTTGTTCGCTGGTGCGGCCGCCCCAGACGATGGCCAAGTCGACGCCGATGGATTTCAAACGCTCCTTCTGATCGTGGCTGAAGCCTTTGCCGAGACCAACCAGCAAAATGACCGAGGTGATGCCCCAGACGATGCCGAACATGGTGAGGAAGCTGCGGAGCTTATGAGCTGCAATCGAATTGGCCGTCTGCCGCAAGACCTCCCGGATATTCAAGGTTGCTATCGCTCCTTACGTTAGTTGGACCACGTTAGTTGGACCGGCGACGAGTGAAACGGTTAGCCGAGCCGGAGTTCAAATCGGGACGGTAGTGTTTCTTTCGGGTGTTGGGCCTTCAGCGGCGGAGTTGAATGGCTCAGGCGCACAAATCCATCTCACGATGTTGTATACGGCAGGGAAGGATTCGAAGTTCCGCTAGCTCCCGGGCAAAAAACAGGTCCTTCGCTTCGCTCAGGATGACAAAGCTCAAG
>PLUW01000025.1:44562-44748 GCA_003162935.1 Acidobacteriaceae bacterium | reverse complement strand
CGCGCTTGAGGTCGTCGAGATCGACGAGTCCATCTTTCTGTACCGGCAGATAGGTCACGCGAAAGCCGAGTTTCTCCAGATGCTTGCAGGTGTCGAGCACCGCCTTGTGCTCGGTGACCGCGGTGATGATGTGGTTGCCCTTCTCGCGATACATCTCGGCGACACCTTTGATGGCGAGGTTGTCGC
>PLUW01000025.1:0-44456 GCA_003162935.1 Acidobacteriaceae bacterium | reverse complement strand
GGGCTAAAGCCCCCAAATTTTGTTGCGTTGAACGGCACGGCTAAAGCCGTGCCCTACACAAAATCCGTCCTAACACAAAACCAGTGCTACAAAATCGTTACCAACTCCGCCGGCTTCCGGGTCTCCTGTTTGTCGATATGGACTACTTCCGGCTCTTCTTTCATCTGCGAAATTTTGATGTTTTTCAGGACCTGCTCGATGCTTTCATTCACTTTGCGCAGCGGCTCGCGGATGGTGCAGCGATCGCTCTGGCCGCATTCGCCGCGAACGGTGACGCACGACGTAATGAACAACGGGCCGTCGATGGCCTTGATCACTTCGAAAGCGGAAATCGTCTTCGGATCGCGGGTCAGCGTGTAACCGCCGTTCATGCCATGCTGCGACCGGATCAAGCCGACCTTGGCCAGCCGTTGCAGAATCTTGGCCAGCGCTTCCTGCGGGATGCCGTAGGCTTCGGCGACATCCTTGGCGGAACATGCGCCCTGGTCAGCGTGCTCGGCCAGGTGCTTCATGGCCATGAGTCCGTAGTCGGCTTTTTTGGTGAGTTTGAGCATGGTGCGAATGGCGACCTATATGATCGGATTAAACTCCGACTGTTTCGGTCGCAATTTGATTCTAGACCCGGAGGGCTAGTTCGCGCAAGGGCGAGCAGGGATTGGGATGATTTTGGGGTCGAACGGTAAGTGGTGTCGGGTAAACGGTTTAGGGAAGCAATTCCAAGCGGGATGGGTAAGAATTTCGTTTTCGGGTGGGGTCGGAGTGAAACACGGGGATGGCTAACGATTGGCAGAATGAACGATCGCTCCCAAGGGTTATGAGTGCCATGGGGAGTGGGTGTTGAAAAACTCGATCTCTCGAAAATGGTCAAAGAAAGTTTGCGTCAGGATAACCCTATAAGCGACGTTCTCGTTTTCTGAGACATTTTCTATCCCCATTTTTCCCGTCGTTTTGAGAAAAATGGAGTGTTTCAACACCCACGAGATTTTGCAACCATCAACTCCGGGGCTCAGCTTTCTTCGCGAGGTAATAGGTGTTGTGCCCGGTATCAGCGTGGACGTCGGCCAATGTGAAGCCGTGATCGCCGAGGATACGTCGGTAGCTGTTGACGCTGTGGGAGAAATACCGAAACGTCACGCCGTTCATCTTGCCCTCTTTGCCATCAAAGCTTTCGACGTCTCCGGATGTGAAAAGGAACGGCGCACCGCGCTTAACGATGCGCGAGACATTCGCAATTGCCCTAATCGCGTCCTCGGAATTGAGATGGAACATGACGCCCCACGCAACCACAGCATCGAACACGCAATCGGCGAACGGACAGGACTGAATCATTCCTCTAACAGCAAACGCTTCGGGGCAATTGCGCCTGAAGTTTGCAAGCATCGCACCGGAGCTGTCTAGACCGACGACTCGGTGGCCACCGCTCAGCAATGCACGGGTGATGGGTATGCCGTTGCCACAACCAACATCGAGAACAACCGATCCGCGTGGGATGGATAACGCTAGCGTGGTCGCTTCGGGTACGCCTGTCTGATCGACGCGTTCTGATGCATACCACTCCGCTATTAGGTCGTACTCCCGCACGTTGAACCTCGTACTTGTATACGCTTTTAAGCGCAGATTGGCGAAAACAGATTGTGCTCACGAATCGGATCGCCGGGTCCCAGTTCGTCTCAGGGCCGCACTTGTCTTTTCAACCCTTGCAGGACCAATCCGCAAAGCTCGTCGGCGAAGCTTTCGGCTAGTTTGTCGTGGCGGATTAGGAAGCGCATGTAGATGGGGCCGTAGAGGGAGTCGAGGATTAGGTCTTTATCGCTGTCGGCGGGGAGTTCGCCGCGGTCGATGCCGCGCTGGAGGGTTTGATAGGCCTGGCGACGCTTGGGCCACATGAATCTCTCGCGAAAGGCTTCGAGCAAGTCCGGGTCGGATTGGCCGCCGGCGAGCAGCGCCGCGACGACCTTGCCGCGGTCGGAGCGGAAGATGCGGATTACTCTCCGCATCTGCAGGCTCATGTCGCGTTGAACGGAGCCGGTATTGGGGAACTGGAGTTCGTCCTCGGCGCTGGCGAAGAAAGAGTCGGCGACCAGGGCGGCCTTGGTGGGCCACCAGCGGTAGACGGTTGTCTTGCCAACATTGGCGTCGGCGGCGATGGCTTCGATGCTCAGTTCGGGGAATCCGCCGGGCTGCTTGAGCAGTTTCAGAGTGCTGCGCAGGATCGATTGACGCGATTCCTCGCTGCGGGGGCGTCCGGGCGGGCGCTTGCCGTTCGATCCGTTATGATTATTACTTCCGTTCCGGGTAGCGGCTCTTCGGATACGATTTTGCTCCATGGCTGAAGTCTAATATAATTTAAATCCGAAACGTAGTGTTTTGAATCCTAGGTGATGGGTCGATTCGCAAAACCCTTAACCACAGAGGACACGAAGGTCACGAAGGAAACCCGTTAGTATGGGTATTCAGCGTTACCAGTTTTCGTCACTCTTATTCTTATGTGGATTGTCGCATTAGCGCTTCGGCGTCCTTATACGTTTGTGGTCATGGCGCTGCTCATCATCATTCTCACGCCGGTCACCATCCTGCGCACGCCGGTTGATATTTTTCCCGAGATCAACATTCCAGTGGTCAGCGTGGTGTGGAACTACGACGGCCTGTCTCCGCAGGAGATGGCGGACCGAATCGTGAGCAACTCCGAGCGCGGTTTCACGGTCACGGTCAACGACATCGAGCATCAGGAATCGCAGTCGTTGTATGGGAAAGCTGTGATCAAGATTTTCTTCCAGCCGACCGTCAACATTTCGATGGCACTGACGCAAGTGACGGCGATGTGCCAGACGGTGCTGCGCGGACTGCCGGCGGGGACGGTCCCGCCGCTGGTGATTACGTATACGGCATCGTCGACGCCGGTGGTGCAACTGGGCATAAGCAGCAAGACGCTTCCGGAGCAGCAGCTGTTCGATCTGTCGCAGAATTTTCTGCGCACGCAGTTGAGCACGGTGCAGGGCGCGGGGACTCCGTATCCGTATGGCGGCAAACCGCGCCAGGTGCAGGTGGACCTTGACTCGGCCAAACTCCAGGCCTATGGGCTGTCGCCCGCCGATATCGTCAACGCGGTGTCGGCCCAGAACCTGATTCTGCCAACCGGCACGACCAAGATTGGGCCGACCGAGTATACGGTGGAGATGAACGGCGCTCCGCAAACCATCGCCGAATTGAACGACTTGCCGGTAAAGACTTCGGGCTCGTCCACACTTTACCTGCGCGACGTGGCGCACGTGCGCGACGGATTCGCGGTGCAAACCAACATCGTGCGACAGGACGGCGTGCGCGGCGTGCTGATGTCGATGTACAAACTGGGCGGATCCTCCACGCTGACCGTGGTCAATGCCATTAAGGCGCTGGTGCCCATTGCGGCCAAGAGTCTGCCGCCCGATCTAAGCATCAAGGCACTGTTCGATCAGTCGCTTTTTGTGCGGGCCTCGATTCAGGGCGTGTTGCATGAGGGCCTGACCGCCGCCTGCCTTACGGCCGTGATGATTCTGATCTTTCTGGGCGATTGGCGTCCGACGGTGATCATCGCGGTTTCGATCCCATTGTCTATTTTCGTCTCCGTGATTCTGCTGAGCGCGCTGGGGCAGACGATCAACATCATGACGCTGGGAGGGTTGGCGCTGGCGGTCGGCATCCTGGTCGATGACGCGACGGTGGAGATCGAGAACATCGAGCGCAATCTGGCCATGGGCAAGGAGATGAAGCAGGCGATCCTCGACGGCGCGCAGCAGGTTGCGGTGCCGGCGTTCGTCTCGACGCTTTGCATCTGCATCGTATTCGTGCCGATGTTCTTTCTGACGGGAGTCGCGAAGTATCTTTTCGTCCCGCTGGCGGAAGCGGTGTCGTTTGCCATGCTGGCGTCGTATCTGCTGTCGCGGACGCTGATTCCGACGATGGTGATGTTTATCATGCGCGGGCATGAGCACCGCGCCCTCGAACCTACGAACGTCTTCGCAAAATTCCAGCGCAAATTCGAGCGCTGGTTTGAAAAGGTTCGCGGCGGGTACCGGCAATTGCTGGAAAGCACGCTGGAGCACCGGAAACTCTTCGCTGCCGCCTTTACCACTTTCTGTGTGTTGTCGATGGGATTGGTGTTTTTTTTGGGGCAGGACTTTTTTCCGCAGGTGGATGCGGGCCTGATCCGACTGCACTTTCGCGCCCGGTCGGGGCTGCGGGTGGAAGAAACCGCGCGTCTGTGCGACGAAGTGGAGCAAGTGCTGCGCAGCGAGATCCCGAAGGAAGAATTGCAGACCGTGGTCGACAATATCGGCCTTCCCTACTCGAGCATCAATCTCTCCTACAGCAGTTCGGGCGTGATCGGGACGAGCGATGCGGAGATCCTGATTGCGCTGAACCCGGAGCATCATCATCCAACGGCGGGGTACATTCGCCGGTTGCGCCGCGACTTGCCGGCGCGCTTTCCGGGAGTGGAATTTTTCTTCCAGCCCGCCGACATTGTTTCGCAAATTCTTAATTTTGGATTGCCCGCGCCGATCGATATTCAGATCGTGGGCGCCGACATGCGAGGGAACTACAACATTGGGCAGGAAATCGCCAACCGGCTGCGCCAGATTCCCGGCACGGCCGATGTACACGTGCAGCAGATGCTGAGCCTGCCCACGCTGCATCTCGATATGGACCGCACGCGCATCAACCAGGTCGGCCTGACAGCGCAGAATGTCGCGCAAAACGTGCTGATCAGCTTAAGCGGAAGTTTCCAGACGGCGCCTAATTTTTGGCTGAATCCAAAGAACGGCGTGACCTACAGCATCGCGATCCAGACGCCGCAGTATCGGGAAACGTCGCTACAGGACCTGATGAATACGCCGGTGACAGGCACGAGTGGGCAGGCTCCGCAGGTGCTCGGCAATCTGGTGCAAGTCACGCCGGTCACGCGGGCCGCAGTGGTCAATCATTACAACGTGCAGCCGGTCATCGACGTGTATGCCAGCACGCAGGGGCGCGATTTGGGCGGAGTCGCGTCGGACATCATGAAGGCGCTCAAGCCCTTCCAGGACCATCTGCCGCGCGGCACGCAAATCGTGGTTCGCGGGCAGGTCGAGACCATGCGTTCTTCGTTCTTCGGGCTGGGCTTCGGCCTGCTGGGAGCGATCGTGCTCATTTATTTGTTGATCGTGGTCAACTTCCAGTCCTGGCTCGATCCCTTCATCATTATTACGGCCTTGCCGGGAGCACTGGCGGGAATCTGCTGGTTTCTGCTGATTACGCGCACCACGCTCAGTGTTCCGTCGCTGACGGGGGCGGTCATGTGCATGGGCGTGGCGACGGCGAATTCGATTCTGCTGGTTTCATTTTCCCGCGACCGAATGAATGCAGGGGTACCGGCGCTGGAAGCGGCGATCGAAGCGGGCTACACGCGCATGCGCCCTGTGATTATGACGGCTCTGGCCATGATTATTGGAATGGTGCCGATGGCGTTGGGTTTCGGCGAGGGCGGCGAGCAGAATGCTCCGCTGGGCCGCGCCGTGATTGGCGGGCTGCTGTTCGCGACCGTCGCCACCTTATTTTTCGTGCCCAGCGTATTTACGATGATCCATGGCCACCGCGAGGCACGGCTGCGTTCGAAGAGTTAGGAAAACTCTGATTCAGCGTCGGCAGAAAGCGTAAACCACAGGGTACACAGAGGTACACGGGGAAACCGGAGCTTAATCGGAGTTTCCTTAGATAGATTAAGGTTCGAAAGAGCACAGATTCAGGAAAACGTTGGAGACTTCATCATGCCAGAGCAATCGCCACCTGTAGCCACAGAACCGAATGGACCGGCGCCGGCAGGCCGGGGGAAGCTTCTGGTTGGCACCGCGTTGCTGGTTCTGATCGTCGCCGGCGCAATCACGTTTCTGAACCGAAAGAGCGAAACGAAAGCCCTGGCGAAAGAAACCGAGGCCATGTCGGTTCCGACGGTGGCAGTGGTGCAGCCGAAAGCCGAACCCGGAAACGACGAACTGGTTTTGCCCGGAAACTTGCAGGCATTCGAAGAATCGCCTATCTTTGCCCGCACCAACGGCTACCTTTTGAAATGGTACAAGGATATTGGAAGCAAGATTCAAAAAGGGGAACTGCTGGCGGCGATTGACACTCCGGAAGTGGACCAGGAGTTGTCGCAGGCCAAAGCCAGCCGCGAGCAGATCAAGGCGGCGCTGGAATTGGCGAAGATTTCCGCCGACCGCTGGGCGAATCTGCGGAAGACCGACTCGGTTTCGCAGCAGGAAGCGGACCAGCAGGCGAGCGGCTACCAGCAGGCGCTTGCCAACCTGGCCGCAGCAGACGCGAACGTTCGCCGGCTAGAACAACTCGAGTCGTTCAAAGATGTATACGCTCCGTTTTCCGGCGTGCTGACGCGGCGCAATGTGGATCCGGGGGCGCTCATCAATTCCGGAGCGCAAGCGACGGGCAAGGAGCTATTCGATATCGCGCGCGTCGACCCGATACGCGTTTACGTAAGTGTTCCGCAGGCGTATGCGCCGTCGATGAAGGTAGGGGTAAAGGCGGTGGTTACGCTACAGGAATTTCCCGGCCAGAAGTTTCTGGGCACGATCGCTCGGACGGCCGACGCGATCGATCCTGCCACGCGCACCTTGAATACGGAAGTGGATGTTCCCAACAAAGATGGCAAGCTGTTGCCGGGCTCGTTCGGCCAGGTGCATTTTGCCACCGGGACGTCGGTTCCGCGGATTACGATCCCGGTCAACGCCATGCTGTTCCGAGCCGAAGGCGCGCAAGTTGCGCTAGTCGACAAGGACGGCAAGGTGCATCTGCGCCCGATCAGCATTGGACGCGACTTCGGCGCTACGCTGGAAATTCTGGGTGGTATCGAGGTGAGCGATCAGATCGTCATCAACCCCTCCGACTCGCTTGAAGAGGGGCAGCAGGTGCACGTCGCCAAGGCCAATGCAGGAGATGCGCACTCGTGAAGGCAAGACCTCACCACGGAGACACCCTTCGGCTGCGCTCAGGGCAGGCTCCGGCACGGAGAAAAGCGAGCTCATGATTTCGTTTCCCATAGAGCACTTACGATCCGACAAAAAGCACTCAAGGAGGCCCTCCTTCGTGGACCCGTGGCTCCGTGTTGGATTTTGCGCGTTGCTGGCTGGGACACTGCTCGCGAGTTCGGCATGCACAGTGGGACCGGGATATAAGCGCCCGACTGCGGCGGTTCCCGATATGTGGAAAGGCGAAGGACCGTGGCAAGCGGCGGTTCCGAAGGATGCCATTCCGAAGGGTGCGTGGTGGCAGCTATTTCATGACGCGGAACTGGACCAACTAGAGCAAGAACTGCTTCAGGCAAACCAGTCGCTGACGGCGGCGCGGGACCGGCTCTCCCAGGCACGATCACAGGCGCGGATTGCATCGTCGGCTTACTTTCCCGCCGTCAGCGCCGATCCCAGCGGGCAGCGCGAGGAAGTCGCCGCCAACCGTCCGTTCGCGGGCGGCGAATTGCCGCCGTTTACCCAGAATAATTTTACCGTCCCGTTTTCGGTTAGCTACGAGCTTGATTTATTCGGGAGGGTGCGCCGCAATCTCGAAGCGGCCAATGCTTCGCTGCAGGAAAGCGCCGCGACCCTGGAGAATGTTCGCCTGGTGTTGACGGCGGAACTCGCGGCCGACTATTTCAATTTGCGCGAACTGGACCGTGAAGCGGGAGTGGTGCGGCAGTCGGTCGAAATCCAGCAAAAAGGATTAGACCTGGTCAACCGCCGCCATGAAGGGGGAGTCGCGAATGGACTGGAGGTGGCGCAGCAGGCGGCGCTGCTCGATTCGACGGCCACGCAACTTCAACTCGTGCTACAACAGCGGGCGCAGTATGAACATGCCATCGCCGCGCTCACGGGCAAATCCGCTTCGGCCTTCAGCCTGGCGGATGCGCCATTGAACAACGCTCCGCCGGCGATTCCTACCGGCGTTCCCTCGGAGATTCTGCAGCGGCGGCCGGACGTGGCGGCGAGCGAGCGGCAAATGGCGTATGAAAATGCCCAGGTCGGTTTAGCGATGGCTGCTTTCTATCCGCACATTACGCTGAGCGGCGGTGGCGGGTGGCAAAGCCGGGACATTGCCTCGCTGATCACCGCTCCGAGCGCGATGTGGTCATTGGGCGGGGATCTGCTGCAGCCGATTTTTGATGGCGGACGAAATCGCGCCAACCTGGCGCTCAGCCGCGCCGCTTACGACGAATCGGTCGCCAACTATCGTGAGGGCGTGCTGGAGGCATTTCAGCAGGTGGAGGATGGGCTCTCCGGTCTGGCGCTGTTGAATCAGGCGGCAAAAACTCAGAAAGCAGCGGTGGCCGATTCGCGGCGCGCACTCGACATCGCCAACGACCGTTACGTCGGCGGACTTACAACCTATCTCGACGTGATTACTGCGCAATCCACGCTGCTGAGCAACGAACGGCTGGCAACGCAGTTGCTGGGTCAGCAGATGACCACTTCGGTCTACCTGGTCAAAGCGCTGGGCGGGGCATGGGATGCCTCGGAAATTCGGCGTGAGCAGGTGAAACCGGCCCTGGTGCAAGCCGTCCAGCCGTAGGTCGATGGGCGGATGCCCTCGACGGGCAGCCTGCGGCGGTCTTTAGTTGTTGTTGTTGTTGTTGTCGCCGTCGCTCGGGCGCTCGCCGGCAATTAAGCGCGGCCGGCTGCTGCGGTGAGTTGTCTCACGCCCTGGCGCGAACGAATTTCGCGCTCGGCAATCAGCCAGTCCTGATTCTGGTTACCGTTGCCGCCTCCACCAGTCGTTCTGCGCTGTAGGTAGAGTTCGTAAGCCCGGCGGCGAATCTCTTCCTCGATATTGACCGAAGCAACAATGACAGGAACCTGGTTCACCGGCGTTTGGTTGAGCAGCGTTCCAATCTTGCTAGCGTCCTTGCGAGCTTCCTCAGGAGCTTGTTTCTGAATTTCCGGCGCTACCTGCACAACGGCAGGGGCGGCGGGAACTTCTGTCTTCTTGCGGCGAGTGGTGGTGGTTGTAGTGGTTTTGCGAGCCATGGAGTACTCCTTACAGATACCTAATTCCAGGAATGGTCTTACGTATTGAATCAGCGACATATGCTGCACACCGATCGTCGCCCGAGTATTTGCGATGAATGATCTATCTACTATAGCGCGAACGCCTGTGGAAATGCTCGCGCCAGTCATCGAAAAAATCGATAGACCGCATAAGAAAAGTCACTTCTTTGCCGACGTCGCGCCGGTCGAACTCGCGAAAAACGGCAAAAGTACTCTAGTAACTTGTCCAAAAGTCTATAGTGCCTTCAGGATAGATGAGTAAAGTTCTACGAGCCATACCTATGTCATTGACCGGCAATCAAGCGTTCGGAGCCAAGACCGCCAAGGCCACTCTCGGCGACCTGGAAAGCATGCTCCCCGCTTCACCGAGCTCGGACCGAGTTTGTCTAAAGCTGGCCCAGATCCTTCGGGTGAGACGCAACGAAGTGGCTCTGCTCAGGTTAGACAAGGGCAGTCTGCGGTTCATCTTTCCGCCGGAACTGCGTTCCGCGGGCGCAATACCTCTGGGCGGATCGGCGGTGGCAGCGCGAACGGCAGCGACTCGCACTCCACTTCTGTCGAATACCTTCATGCGGGTGAAACATGCCAGCCTGTTTGAAGCGGTCAAGCTGGGAGCCGAGGAAGAAGATCGGAGCCTGGATCAGATGCCGATTCAGAAAATCATGTCGGTTCCGGTTGCGAACTCGGCCGGGCACGTGATGGGAGTGGTGCAGGTTTCGCGCAAAGGCCTGGATGCTTCCTTGTCGGGCGCAGATTTCACGACCGCCGACTTGGTGCAACTGGAAAAGGCCGCGGAGATTGTCTCGCGGATGCCGTTTATGCAGGAAGGCGCGGAGATTTAGGCTGTAAGCTGTAATTTGAAGCACCGTAACGCGCGCGCATGGTTGTCGAGCAATCTTTACACCGCATGACCGGCGCAAAAACCGGATGCCCAGGCCCACTGGAAGTTGAAGCCGCCAAGTTGGCCGGTAACGTCGACCACTTCCCCGATAAAGAAAAGGCCGGGCACTTTCTTTGCTTCCATGGTTTTTGCGGAAAGTTCGCCGGTATCGACTCCGCCAGCGGTGACTTCCGCTTTTCCGTAACCTTCCGTCGATTGCGGGTTTAATTCCCACGCATGCAGTTGATGTTCGGCTTCGGCGAAAGCGCGATCGGAGTTGCCAGTGAGAGGATGGTTCTCGATCCAGCGGTCGGCGAAACGCCGGGGCAAGACTTCCCGCAACAGCGACTTCCAGTTCGACGGATCGCGATGGCCGCCGTTTCGCATCTCGGCGGCAAGATCGCGTCCGGGCGCAAGGTCGAGATGGATAGGCTCTTTGCCGTCCCAGTAGGAAGAGATCTGGAGAATTGCCGGCCCGCTAACGCCGTGATGAGTGACCAGCATATTTTCGCGGAATGTTTGCCTTGAGCCCGGAGTGGAAGCCACCACTTCGGTCGAGACTCCCGCCAGATCGCACCAGCGCTTGCGGTCGCGTTCGCTAAAGACGAGAGGAACCAGCGCGGGGCGCGGGGGCTGGATTCTCAGTCCGAATTGGCGGGCCAGATCGTAGCCAAACGGCGTGGCGCCGATTTTCGCGATGGACAAGCCTCCGGTGGCGACGACCAGGCGGGGCGCGTCGAAACTGACGCCCTCTGCTTGCACTGTGAACTGGTTTTGATTTGCGTTCTTGCGCACTTCTTTGATTTTTGTGTCGAGCAGAATTTCCACTCCAGCATCGCGGCCTTCCTGCTCCAGCATGGCAACGATGTCACTGGCAGCTCGATCGCAGAACAACCCGCCGAGCTTTTTCTCGTGATACGCGATGCGATGTTTTTCGACGAGGCGAATGAAGTCGGCGGGCGTATAGCGCGCGAGTGCCGACTTGGCGAAGTGGGGGTTGGCCGAAAGAAAATTTTCGGCGGTGGTGTGGAGGTTGGTGAAATTGCAGCGGCCGCCGCCGGAGATCAGGATTTTCTTGCCGATGCGGTCGGAGCGCTCGAGGACGACGACGCGGCGTCCGCGCTTGCCGGCTTCGATGGCACACATCAGGCCGGCAGCGCCTGCTCCGAGAATGATGACGTCGTAGTTCTTTTCCACGCAGAAACGAGATTAGCAGGCGCATCCGTTGCGCGAGGTCTAATTACCGCCGGGATCGCCGGTACCGGCCTTCTGCGGTTGCGGCCGCAACGACTGCAGGAATGCAACAATCTGCCAGCGCTCGGGCTCCGGGAGCTTCGACCAAACCGGCATACCTCGGCGAACCACGCCGTTGGTCAAGAGCCAGAAAAGCGTTCCCGGTGTTGCCTGCTGCACTTCCTCGCGCAGTAAATTCGCGCCGTGCATTGTGCCTCCGGCTCCCCTGCCATGGCATTCGGCGCAGTGTTGTTCAAAGAGCTTTGCGCCCGCGGCCACCGCCTCGGCGTCGCCCGACAGAGGGTTTGTCTTCTCTCTCGCCTTTGCCGGAGCCTCGTCGAGTACGGCGTAGATTGATACCTGGCTCTTCGGCGCAGCCGCCTGCGCCAGAGCCCGACCACTTCCACAGACGCCAATTCCAAAAACGGCAATGGCCAGGGCCGCTCGATGGATACGCCCTGCGGCGCGAGATGGGACGACGAACTCTTTCATAGACGGCCTCCGAACAGACGCGAGAGGACTTTCCCGAATCCGGAGAACTCGCGTGAAAGTCCCCAACGCAGCAACAGTCGATGACTGTTGTCGTTCAATCCGAAGCCACTCGAAAGACGGACTGTCCAATCCGACGGGAGATTCCAGGCGACGACTGGGGCGAGGTAATGAGACGTGTCGTGCAGGCCGGGACTCTGCGTGTCGCCCAGGCCTCCGTACATTTCCACTCCGGCTATAAAATTCTCTGGGCAGAAATTGCAGCGGTTCGGCGAAGCTCTCAGCGCGAGTGGACGACTGGCGCCAACGGCGTAGGCGAACTCCCAGGGCTCGCTCGGCAACAGGTTCTTGGTAACAATGGGATTCACAGCGACATTCCATCCTTTGAATGTGCTGGAAAGCAGAAGCTTCATTTCCAATTCGTGGTCATGCTCCTTTCGCAATACGGCGTTGGAAACGGCGTAGTCGGACTCTACGTCGTGTCCCTCGACTTCTTTTAGAATTTTGTCCGCCGCATTCGTATTTTCGAATTCGATGTAGAGCACCGGATTCACGAAGTGCTCGCGCTGCAGCAGGCGAAATCGGTTTTCCAAACGAGTGCCCGTGAAAATCGTGCTGTCGTTGAAAGTGGTCTGTCCGGACACATAGACCTCGGCCGTCCACCAGGCGGTGGCGCCGTACTCGAATTCCGTCCAGAAGGCATCGAAGTCATTGCCGCCGCGCTGCGTGCCAAAGGTGGAAAAATACTCGACTTCCAGACTTCCCGGCTCTTCGAGATAGTGGTCGTACGTCACGATGTAAGGGCTTTCCTGGGCTGCAAGCAAGGATGCCCGGCAGAGAAACAGGGCCACAAGCAACGCACTGACCACAGAACGGGGAAGTATTTCCCGGAGACGCTCGGGAACAACGCGGGCGGCCATTGTCTCTCCTATCATTGATTCCGATTCGTTGATTCCGAATCGTTCTTATTGCGACTTAGTCGCATAACGATTACAATGTGAGCGTAAAGTGCGTTTCCAGGCGCTGTCAATGGACAGCTAGATTTTTCGTCGCAGATTATTTGCGATGGAGTCGCAACTCGAACAAGGAGGATTCGAATGCCGCTGCCGCAGACCGAGATTCCCGGACGCTTGCAGATGCAACTGGCGGAGCGCGGGATTCGCATGACGGGTCCACGCCGCGCGATTCTGAGTGTGATTGAGACCGCGACCAAACATCTGGACGCCAGCCAGATCCTGCGCAAGGCGCGCACGGTGGATGCGTCGGTGGATCGCAGCACCGTCTATCGAACGCTCGACCTGCTGAAGCGACAGGGGATGATCGATGAGCTCGACCTGATGCACCTGAACGGAGAGCGCCATTACTACGAGCGCAAGACGGGCCACGATCACATCCACATGGCCTGTCTCCGGTGCGGAAAAATCACCGAATTTGTGAGTAAGACCTTCGAGTCCCTGAAGAAGCAATTGGAGGGAGAGTGCCGCTTCCACATCCTGGTGGCGCGGCTCGAAGTCGGCGGGTATTGCTCGGCTTGCCGGCGGTAGGGTTGGTGAAAAAAGCAGATCGGCACAGTACCGGAGAGTCTCCAGTTTGGTATGCTGGTCGAAATCTTCCTGGGGTCCACGGAATCCAGCGGTACACAATTTTTTGTATGTTAGCCGGTATTCGAACCCGCGATTTGCGCAAGGTCTATACGTCGCCGCCACCGCTTGCCTCCGGTGGCGGCTTCGGATTCGGCGCGGCGCGGGGCAAAGGGAAAAAACAGCCGAAAGCCGAGATCGTTGCGCTCGACGGCATCTCCCTCGAAGTTTCGCCGGGGGAAATCTTCGGGCTGCTGGGACCGAATGGGGCGGGCAAATCGACGACCGTGGGTGTACTCACCACACGTGTCCGTCCAACGGGCGGGCAGGCGTGGATTGGCGAGCATGACGTGTGGGGGGAGCAGGTCGCGGTCAAGCGGTTGATTGGCGTGGTGCAGCAGCGCCCGAACCTCGACTTTACTCTTACGGCCCGCGAAATCCTGCTCTTCCACGGCGCATATTTTGGCGTCGACTCGAAAACGCGGGGCGAGCACGCGGAGAAGCTGCTCGACCGCTTCAAGCTCACCGACCGCGCCGACCAGATGGTGCGGGGATTTTCCGGCGGCATGATGCAGCGTCTGTCGATTGCCCGCGCCATGATGCATGATCCGCAGGTACTTTTTCTGGACGAGCCCAGCGCGGGACTCGATCCGCAGACGCGGCTGCTGCTGTGGGAGATCATCCGCGAATACAACCAGAGCGGCAAGACGATCCTGCTGACCACGCACAATATGGAGGAGGCGGATGCGCTCTGCCAGCGCCTGGCCATCATCGACCATGGGAAGAATATCGCGTTGGGCACACCGGCGGAACTAAAGGCTTCGGTCCCGGGCGGCTATCTGCTGCGCTTGCGCTTCGGCCAGCACTCGCCCGAGATGCTCCAGCGTCTTCAGGCCCTGGCGGGTGTGAGAGAAGTACGCCCAAACAACGATCATTCCGCCGACGTGTATGCCGATCGCGGGGGCTCGCTCGTCGGGGAGATTGCCAATCTCGCCTCGGGCGCCGCGGTGGAATTGTGCGACGTGCACATTTCGGAGCCCAGTCTGGAGAATCTTTTTCTGCACCACACGGGAAGGAGCTTGCGCGATTGAACTGGACGACTTTCTTAGCGTTGCTCGGGCGCGATGCTCATGTCGCTCGCCGCAATATTGTGCCGCTGCTGCTGCAGACGTTCCTGCAGCCGATGATGTTTGTGTTTGTCTTCGGCCGGGTGATGGTGTCGAGCGGCTACATGCCGGCTGCCTACAAGAGCCTGCTGCTGCCCGGGATCATGGCGATCAGCATGGTGTTCACGGGAGTTTGGGCGGTCGCGATGCCTTTGATTGCGGAGTTTCAGTTCACGCGCGAGATCGAAGACCGCCTGCTGGCGCCGATCGAAATCTCGTGGCTGGCCATCGAGAAGGTAATTTTTGGCACGATGCAGGCGCTGGTTGCCGGCTTGGTGGTGATCCCGATGGCGTGGCTGTTGCTGCGTCCGGTGGAGTTCAACCTGCACTCTCCGCTGCGCTTTGCCTGGGTTACCGTGCTGGTCGCGCTTTTCTCAGCCTGCGGCGGTTTGGCGCTCGGTTGCAGCGTCAGCCAGACCCACATCGGATTGATGTTCAGCATGGTCCTGACCCCGATGATCTTTTTCGGCTGCACCTATTATCCCTGGAGCGCGCTGGCGCATTTCCCCATCCTGCAAAAAGTCGTCCTGATCAACCCGCTGGTGTACGCCAGCGAGGGACTGCGCGGCACGCTCGTGCCGCAGTTTCCCCACCTTCCGGTGCTGGCGGTGCTGATCGTGTTGACAGCGTTTGACGCGCTGTTTCTGGCGGTCGGACTGCGGCAATTCCATGCAAAGGCAGTCAGTTAGCTCGAATTCCGATTGGTGGGGCGACGGGCGTCTCGCCCGTCCCGAAGGGCCGCATTGTGGCTGGCGGGCACATCCGATTCCTCGCCCAGCATCGCTAAAACCCCAACCACAGCGACGTGACCAGGATCACAGCCTCTTGGCAGGCAGACCGGGAAAATAGCTAAGAAGTGCATCGGAGGTTCCGTGTTCAAAATCGTTCATGCCCAGTTTATTGCCCCTGGGATCAAGCGCTTCACGATTGAGGCGCCGCGGATCGCGCGCAAGCAGCGGCCGGGGCAGTTTGTCATCCTACGGATTTGTGAAAACGGCGAACGCATTCCGCTGACCATCGAAAAATCGGATCCGGAACACGGGACCGTCAACATCGTGGTGCAATCGATCGGCAAGACCACCAACCTGCTCAATTCGCTCGAAACCGGGGACAGCATTCTCGACATCGTCGGGCCTCTGGGCAAGCCTTCGGAGATTAAGAGCTACGGCACGGTGGTGGCGATCGGGGGCGGCGTGGGAACGGCAATGGCGTATCCGACGGCAGCGGCGATGAAGCGGGCCGGTAATAAGGTGATCTCGATCATCGGGGGACGAAACAAAGACTTGGTCCTTCTGGAGGACGAGATGCGCGAGGTGAGCGACACGGTTTTCGTCACCACCGACGACGGCAGCTACGCCGACAAGGGATTGGTCACGGACAAGCTGCGGCAATTGATCGAGAACGGAACGCGCATTGACCTGGTGGTGGCGGTTGGCCCGATTCCAATGATGAGGGCGGTGGCGGAGATGACGCGCAAGGAGCACATCCACACCGTGGTCAGCCTAAATCCGATCATGATCGATGGCACGGGCATGTGCGGCGGCTGCCGCGTGATGGTGGAAGGCAAGAGCGAATTTGCCTGCGTCGACGGGCCCGAGTTCGACGCGCACCGCGTGGATTTTGCCGTCCTGGTGCAGCGCAATTCTATGTATCGCGACGCGGAAAAGCGGTCGCTGGACGAGTACCGTCAGGAAGTGGAAGCCAAGAAGGTTGACGTGAAGCAAGCTCCGACTGAAGTCGTGGCGGCGGGATGCGCACTGGAGGCGAAGCAATGACGACCGAGAAAGTGAAATCGAAGAATCCGGTGCCCAATCGCGAACGTATCAAGATGCCGCGGCTGCACATGCCGGAGCAAGCGCCGTCGATACGGGCGCACGAGTTCACCGAAGTTAACCTGGGATATTCGGCGGAGTTGGCGCGGCAGGAGGCGATCCGCTGCCTGGAGTGCGGCAAGCCGACTTGCACGAACGATTGCCCGGTGGGCGTGAAGGTCAAGGATTTTGTGCAGTTGATCGTGGACGGCGACTTCATGGCCGCGGCGGCGAAGATCCGCGAAGACAACGTGTTGCCTGCGATTACTGGACGCGTCTGTCCGCAGGAAGACCACTGCGAAGGCGCTTGTCTGCTCAAGCGAAAAGGCGAGTCGCTCGGCATCGGATACCTGGAGCGCTTTGTCGCCGACTACGAGCAGCAGCACTTCGACCTCAGCACGATCGTAAAAGCGCCGCCGACGGGGAAAAAGGTGGCGATCGTGGGCAGCGGGCCAGCGGGGCTGACCACGGCCGGCGATCTGGTGCAAAAAGGGCACGCGGTGCATGTATTCGAGGCGCTGCACGAAATCGGTGGCGTGCTGGTGTACGGCATTCCGGAGTTCCGGCTGCCGAAGAAAATCATTCGCCAGCAAGTGGACTATATGCGCGCCATGGGCGTGGAATTCGAAACCGATGTCGTTGTCGGACGCACCGTCACCATTGACGAATTGCTGGAAGAAGAAGGATTCGACGCGGTGTTTATCGCCACCGGCGCGGGCCTGCCGCAGTTCATGGGCATTCCGGGCGAGCACCTAAATGGGGTGTACTCGGCGAACGAATTTTTGACTCGTATCAACCTGATGCATGCCTACGAATTCCCCAAGTACGACGAACCGATGGTCGATTTGAAGGGCAAGAACGTGGCGGTGATCGGCGGCGGAAATACGGCGCTCGACGCCATCCGCTCGGCGCTGCGACTGGGCGCAGGGAAGGCGTATGTCCTGTATCGTCGCAGTGAAGCGGAGATGCCGGCACGTGCCGAGGAAGTGAAGCACGCCAAGGAGGAAGGCATCGAATTCCATGTGCTGACTGCGCCGACCGAGTTCTTATCGGACGGCAAGGGTTGGCTCACCGGAGCACGCTGCCTCAAGATGGAACTGGGCGAACCGGACGCTTCGGGAAGACGGCGTCCAGTGCCGATCGCGGGATCGGAGTATGACATCCCGTTATCGGTGGCGGTGATGGCAATTGGGACGACGGCGAATCCGATCGTGCAGAGCACGACTCCGGGACTTAACACGACCAAGCGCGGATACATCCAGGCCGATGAGACTTCGCAGAAGACGTCGCGCAAAGGGGTGTTTGCCGGCGGCGATATTGTGACGGGCGGCGCGACTGTGATCCTGGCGATGGGAGCGGGGCGCAGAGCGGCCAAGGGCATCGACGAGTATCTGACGACGGGACAGTGGGAGTAGAAATCGGCGGGTCGGCAACCGTCGGCTGGCGCGGCGCAGAGATAGCGACGGACGACTTCTTCCCGTCAACTTTTCCCACAGTGCATCGCAGCGCGAAGCGATATACTCTGCTGAGCAGTTCCGGACGACAATCGACAGCCGATCACCCATAATTCATGGCCAAGCTTTTCGAGCTTCCCCGTTACATTGCAGTCGAAGGTCCCATACGCGTTGGGAAGAGCACGCTGGCACGGGTTCTCGGAGAGCGGCTGGCCGCGCAACGCGTCATTGAACCAGAAGACAACCCGTTTCTGAAAGCGTTCTACCAAGGCGAACCCGGCGCGGCATTCCAGACGCAGTTTGCGTTCCTGATCCGGCGGTTCGAACAGCTGCGCGCGCTCGATCTCGGACCGCGCTCGAACAAGACGGTCGTTGCCGATTACATCTTTGAAAAAGACAAGCTTTTCGCTTCGCTCAACCTCAACGATCAGGAACTCGACACCTACAATCGCTACTTCAATTATTTTCGCGAGCAGATCCCCACGCCTGACCTGGTCATTTATCTGCAAGCCACGCCGGAAGTGCTGAAGAAGCGACTAAAGAAAAAGAATGCGTCGGGCGAGAAGGCCATCAGCGAGGATTATCTGATGGAGGTGGTGAAGGCCTACGAACACTTTTTCTTTCACTACACGCAGTCGGATCTGCTGATCGTGAATACCAGCGAGATCGACTTCGTGGACCGCAACGAAGACCTGCAGGAACTGCTGAAAAAAGTCTCCGCGCCGATCAAGGGCACGCAATACTTTCTACCGCTCGGAAGCACGGACGCGGCCAGCGCGTAAGGCGATCGTTGGCCGGGGGCACGATAACCGCAAATGTTGCGGTTGAGGTGCGGCACGGCGGAAGTGCGAAGAGGCGGAGTTGTTATGCTCCGCCGCTTCTTGTTTCGCTCGCCGCCAAATGCGGGCTACCGGCTATTTGCGTTCGCCGCCACCATGCGATCCTCCACCATGGGCCGCGCCACCATGCGATGCTGCGGCATGGGAGCTACCATGAGATGCGCCGCCTCGCGCTGCTTGGGCGTGGGAAGCGCCATGAGACGCGCTACGATGCGCCGCTGTGGCGTGGGAGTTCCGTGCGGAGGCGCTCCCGTGAGATGCGCCGCTGTGGCTGGTGCGTACAACCGCTGAGCCATGTCCGCGATTGGCGGCAGAAACACGTCCACCACCGTTTCCACCGGCGCCGCGATAGCTTCCTCCTCCGCCACCGCTGAAGCGATGACCGCCCCAGCCGTGGCCATAGCCCCAGTTCGCCCATGGGCCGACGCCCAGGAAGACGCCGCCATAGAAATAGCCAGGCCCATAAAAGCCACTCGGCGCGCACGCGTATGGCGCGTAGTCATAGTAGCCGAAGGAACAGACGGGCGGAGTTAGGCTGATTACGACTTGTGCGTTGACCGTTGGCACGAAGGCCAAGGAAGCCAGCAACGTTGTTGCGCCGGCCAAAAGCAAACTGCGCCTTGCGAACTTGTGAGCCCAAGGGGCCAAGCTCTTGAGTTGCAACATTTTTTTACCCTCAATTCTGATTTGGATCGGAAGAGATTCCATCCTCAGTATCAGGGTCTGGCGCAGGGATAGATGGTCAATACAGACCGTCTTCGTGTTGTTGCTGGGGAGCACGGACGCCGCCAGCGCGTGGGGTGGGTGCAAGGTGTCAGGTCTCAGGAAATTCGACAGCCTTATTTTCTCTGAGACCTGCGGTCGGCTGGCCGATGGCTTTCCCCTCGCGGTTACGGTTTGTCCCCCCCCAATTTCGGCGGGTTATTTCTCATGCCTTGGGAGCGGATAGACGGCTAGCGCCTTCCCAACTTTCTGAAACTCAGGATCGGCCGTGACCAGCCAAGCGCCGCGTTCGATGGCCAATTCGGCGGCAAACGCATCGGCGTAGCCGAGACCATACCTTTGCTTTATGGCCCCTGCCCGTGAAGCGCGCTCACGATCCGCAGCTATGACCGCGATGGGCATCTCCAGCAAATGCGCCTCGGCTTGGCGTGCCTTGACTTCGCCGCGATAGCGCCACTCCGTGTAGAAGACCTCACCCCAATTCACCGCCGACATCAAAAGGGGCAAATCCTGGCGAGCCGCCTCACCCAACAGGTGTCGAACCTTTTCCGCAGCCCCTCGACGAACCTCAAAAAACGCGATCAGGGCGTTGGCGTCAAGCACATATCGCCGCACACGGCCACGCGGGAAAATGGCGCTCATTTGTCCTCTTGTTTGCGCGCACGCTCGCGTTCTTCAAAAATCCCATCGAATGCCGAAAGCTCGCCCGGACCCGGCTTCAGGGAGCCCATGATCTCGTCCAGTCGCCGCTCGGTCATCGGAGTCAGCACCAGCCTGCCCTTCTCTTCCGTCCAAACCGCACGAGTACCTCGATCCAACCCGTACTCTTCTCGCAACTCTGCGGGAATCACCACTTGTCCCTTGGAACTCACCACTGTTCGAAAGCTCCGCATGGCTATGATCTTACCATTTAGTAAGACAATGATCCAACGTCTTACCACTCCGTTCCCGCCTAACCCCACCTCCTATCGACCAACTCCCCTTTTGCCGCTATAATGCCCCAAGCGTCATCGAACCACTGCAAGACGACGCGGTACAGGCTCTATCCGCAACTGCGGAGGGGCACTGGAGGATACTGTGAGTCTCACGCCGATCGGCGAATTTCGTTTTGGCGAATCTCGCCGCAAGATCACTACTGCTACTCTCCGCGAAAAGAAGTTTCAGCGCGATCCCATCACTTGCCTGACCGCTTACGACTACGCCACTGCGCGCCTGGTGGATGAGGCGGGCATCGATGTTGCCCTGGTCGGCGACTCGCTGGCCATGACCATGCTGGGCTACGAGAACACGCTCTCGGTCACCGTCGACGAGATGCTGCATCACGTCAAGGCTGTGCGGCGCGGGGTGAAAGACGCGCTGCTGATTGCCGACATGCCTTATGGGTCGTATCAGGTTGACTCCAGCGAGGCCGTTCACAACGCTGCGCGATTTGTGAAAGAAGGCGGCGCCGAGGCGGTGAAGATGGAAGGCGGCGAGAAGCGTGTGGATGTGATTCGACGCGTGATCGACGCGGAGATTCCGGTCGCTGGGCACATTGGGCTTACGCCGCAGTCGATCAACATCATGGGCGGGTACAAAGTGCAGGGCAAGACTTTGAGCGCTATTGAGCAACTGATGCGCGATGCAGTCGCGCTCGACCGCGCCGGGGTGTGCTGCATTTATCTGGAAGGCATTCCGCGTGAAGTGGCGGCGATGATCACGGCTGAGATCGGCGCGCCGACCATCGGCATTGGCGCGGGTCCGGATTGCGATGGGCAGGTGCTCGTGTTCCACGACCTGGTGAACCTGACGTTCGGGCATCCGGCGAAATTCGTGCGGCGCTATGGAGACGCCGCGGCTTTGATCACGCAGGCGATGCTGGCGTACAAGGCCGATGTGGTGTCGCACCAGTTTCCGAACGACGCAGAGAGCTACCACCTGCCGAAGGAAACGCAGGTCGCGCTGGAAACGGTCGTCCATCGCACGGTACTCCACCGCAAGCCAGCTCTCAGGCGATAATGGCGGGCGGAGACAACGTTGTGAGCGTCGTGAAAAGGTTCGTTGCATTCATTCTGTTGGCGGCTTTGGTGGGCTGTTCCAAGCCGCCGCAGACGCCAGCCGCGGAAGCGCCGCAGTCGACTGGGCTGGAATCGATCCCCATGCCGGATCCGGCAAAGTATCCGCCGCTCAGCGATATGAGGGGATGGAAGAATCCGTATCTGGTCGTCCGCGAGGATGGGATCGGCATTGTCGATCTTTCCAATCGCGAGATTCGCATGCTGCAACCGGAGGAGATTCCGGCCGAGTTGGTGTCGCTTGGGTACAGTGCGTGGCCGTATGGCCGGGTCGTGCTGATCGCGCAGGCGGTTCCCAAAGACGCGACGGAGCAGACAAAGAAAGAGCTGCGGAAGAATCGCGCTCTGCTGCTGGGGACGCTCAAGGAACTGGACGTTCAGTTTCGCGAAGCGCCGTAAATGCATGCAGGGAACACCGATTCAGTGTCGGCAGAAAGCACAAACCACAGGGTACACGGGGATGCACTGGGAACCCCGGGGGCTTAGCCAGAACTTTCCCGAGAGACGGGACCAGCCGCATATTTACCAGCCATGAAAATCTGTGCCAGCATTTCCGAAGCTCGCTCGGCTTGCCGCGATGCGCGCGCGAATCACAGGCGAGTGGGGCTGGTGCCAACGATGGGCGCTCTGCATGAAGGGCACCTGTCGCTGGTGCGGGCGGCCCGAGCGCAGTGCGATGTGGTCGCCGTCTCGATCTTTGTAAACCCCACACAGTTTGGGCCGGCGGAAGATTTGTCGAAATATCCGCGGCAGTTTGAGCGCGACTGCCGGCTGCTGGAACAGGAAGGCGTTGACATTCTGTTCGCTCCGTCCATCGAAGAGATGTATCCGCAGGGCGCAATCAGTTGGGTGGTGGTGGAAGGGCTGAGCGAAAAGCTCGATGGACGATCGCGGCCCGGGCACTTTCGCGGGGTGACCACGGTGGTGGCCAAGCTGTTTCACGTGATTGAGCCAGACGCCGCATACTTTGGACAGAAGGACGCGGCGCAACTGGCGGTGATCCGGCGGATGGTGCGGGATCTGGATTTTCCGGTGGAGATTGTCGCTTGCCCGATTGTGCGGGAAGCCGATGGTCTGGCGATGAGTTCGCGGAATGCGTACCTGAATCGGGAAGAGCGGCAACGGGCGCTGGTGCTGCAACGATCGTTACAGGAAACTCAGCGCCAATTTCAAGCTGGAGAAAGAAGCGCAGCGAGGCTGATTTCCGCCGCGAAAGAAGTGTTTTTGAGCGAGCCGCAAGTTCGTTTGGATTATTTCGAGGTTGTCGATCCGGAGATGCTCGATCCCGTGGAGCACATCTCAGGAAGAACTCTGGTGGCGGTCGCCGCCTTCGTCGGGACTACGCGGCTGATCGACAATGTTGTGCTGGAGCCTTGAGCCGACGTGTGCGAATGATTTCGGCAGTCCATTTTCAGGTACTCCGGGAGACAAACGGATTTCCGGCGATCAGGTAACGCAAGGGGCGCTCGGCGGACTTCGCGATGCCGATGCGCGGGGTGACGACTACGCGGTGGACACGATAGCCGTCATCGACGATGCGGAGATCGGAGCGCGCGCTGGTCAGGATCTTTCCGTTGTCGCGCTGGCGTGTGATTCCCAGGGCTTCAGACAGGCGGCCGGGGCCGGAGGAGATTTTCTTGCGCGTCGCAAGTCCCTTGATTTTGGACCCTATTTCTATCTCGATGCCTCTCGCCTTCGCCATCAGCTCGAGGCCTGCCACTGGCTCCAGAGCGCGGAACAGGACGCCTCCGGGCACGCCGTCGGGAAGGCAGGAGACATTCAGGCAGTAGTGATTGCCGTAGATGAAGTAGACATAGGCGCGGCCGGGAGGGCCGAAGAGAACAGCGTTGCGCGGCGTCTTCCCTGCCGCGGAGTGTGCAGCCGCATCGTCCTGCCCTAGATACGCTTCGGTTTCGACAATGCGGCCGGCGAGGATTCCTGCAGGCGTCTTGCGGACGAGCAGTTTGCCCAGCAGCGCCCGCGCCACGCGGCGCGGATCGCGATTGTAGAAGGCGGGCGTTAGCGGCGTCGAGGACTTGAACATTCGAGATGACCCGATTGCAGAAGTCAGAGGTCAGATTGCAGAAGTTACGGCAACGACGCGCGAGGAAACGTAAGATTGCCGAGGAATAAGGCCTGCGGTGCCAATTGCATGGGCCACACCCGCGGGTTTCACTTCTGCAATCTGACTTCTGACCTCTGCAATCCCCTCACGCCGCGCTCTTCAAGTATGCCAAGACTTCTTCCGCGTGGCCCTCGGCTTTCACGTTGTTGAAGATGTGTTTGATCTTGCCGTCGGGGCCGATCACGAAGGTGGTGCGGGCGATGCCTTGCACTTTTTTGCCGTACATGTTTTTCTCTTTGACTACACCGAACAGGTTTGCGATCTTCTTGTCGGCATCGGCGAGCAGCGGGAATGGCAGAGTAAATTTCTCCTGGAATTTCTTCTGCGAGGCGGCTGTGTCTTTCGAAATTCCCAGCAGCACTACGCCCGTCCTCTTGATGGCAGCGTAGCTATCGCGAAAGCCGCAGGCTTCCTTGGTGCAACCTGGGGTGTCGGCTTTGGGATAGAAATAGAGGACCACGGTCTTGCCGCGAAAGTCTTTTGAGGCAACCTCTTTACCGTTTTCGTCCGTCGTACTGAAGTCTGGGGATTTATCATTCACTTCCATGGAATTTTCTCCTCGCGGGTCGTTGCTACTTCGCAAGTTATATCGTAACGGACTATTGGCCGTCACCTTGGCCGCGTCCGTCTGGGTAGGGAGTTCGTGGCTGGTGGCGCAGGCTCCGACGACGCAGTTCGGGCGCAAGGCGGATGCGGTCAAGGGGCCGCGCGCGTTGGGGTTGATCCAGATTTCGCCGAAGGGCAAGGGGCGCCTGATTCCGATTGCCATCATGATGGATGGAAAATTCTATGACGCAGGCTCATACAAAGCCGCGCCGGTTCCGATGGCGCTCGACTTTGGAATCGTCTATGAAGGGTTCCGCGCCGGCGTGTCGCAGGGCGTGTTCACGATCACGCAACCGGGACAACTGAACCATGCCTGGATCGCCGAGGGCACGTGGTTTCCTGCGGGAACGAAGATCCCGGAGAAAAAGAAGAAGTACTCAGAGCCCAAGATTGCCGACGATGACAAGGATGCGCCTCCGGTGCTGCACCGCCGCGCTGAAAAGACGGACTCGGACAGCGGGCCGAAGAGCGACTCCGCCAGCAAGGACAAAGACGCGGATGCGAACAAGGANNCCGAGTTCGCCGGACAGCGCCAAGACTTCGACTGCGGCGGATGCAGCAAAAACGCCTGCGCCACTGGAGACCGCGAAAGCATCAGAGGCGGACGAACCGCTTGCCGATCCGAATCGGCCCCGGCTGCGCCGCGGGAAACCGGACGCCAAGGCACACAGCGAAGCGTACGCAACCTTCGATTCCTGGCCGGACGTAACGGCAAACGCAACTCCAGTTACAGGCGTGGCCACGCCCGATGCGAAGGGAGCGAAGGATGCGGCGGCGGCGGCGCCGCAGATTGTCGTGATCCCCGCGATTTCCGATGCTGGCGGACCCGATGCGCGGCCTTACGACTATGAAATGAAGCCTGCGGAGGAGGCAGGGTATCGCAGCAAGATGCTTGATCTGGCGGCGGCGCAGGTTCGCGCCCAGGGCAATTCGGCGACGAAAGGCGCCACGGCCACCTCCAAGAAGTCGTCCGGCATCAAATCGGCCAAGCTGCCTAAGCCAGCCTTCTATGAAATAAGCCTGCGCATCTTCGACCTTTCCAATTCGAATGAGCCCGTGCTGGTGCTGTCGGCGAAGACGCATCCGCCGGTGGTGCGCGCCACGGGAAGCGCCGAAGAGCCGAAGGAGATCACGCTGATCGCGCGCACCAACCTGGAAGGCGAATTACGAAAGCTGTTTTTCTCGGAGACAGACTCCGCGCACCTCGATGTCGCTCCGCGCATGGAACTGATCGATGCGGTCGATGCCGACGGCGATGGGCGGGGGGAATTGCTGTTCCGGCGCACCTTCGACAGCGGCACCGTGTATGCGATCTACCGCGTCACTGCCGACGGTCTGTGGCCGCTGTTTGAGCCGACGCCGTAAGGAATCAGGTGTTAGGTNNCCTGAGACCTGACACCTGAGACCTTTCCGCTTTGCAATTTCGGCCAGAAAACTGCTAGGTCGAAAGACGCCAGGAATTTCCACTTGCCAGACGGTACCAATCTGGTTACTATGCACGCATCTTAAATTTGACTTTGGCATTCATTTTTGGAAGTGAGTCAGTCGCGTATCTATGAATATCGGCGAGACCATCCGCAGTTTCCGTCTACAGCGAAGCATGTCACAGGGCGACATCGAAAAGCGCACGGGACTGCTGCGCTGCTACCTGTCACGGGTTGAGAACGGCCACACCATTCCTTCGTTGGACACGCTGGCCAAGATCGCCGGGGCGATGGATTTGGCGCTGTCGCAGTTCTTTTCCGAAGGCCACAGCAACGGCCATCAAAAGGGATTGCCGCAGCTCTCCGACGACGAAGTCCGCTTCCTCAGCCAGATGCGCCGCTATTCGGCGAATCTGAACGACAGCGACCGGAAGCTGGTGCTGGCGATGGTGAAGAAGATGGCGGCGAACGCGAAATAGCGGTCAGCTCTCAGCTCTCAGTAAAACCCTTCAACGCAGAGGACGCGGAGAGTCCTTGGCAAGCCCGATTTCTCGGCAATCTCAGCATTTTCTGCGTTAAGGCTCTTGACTTTACTGATAGCTGAAGACTGACAGCTGAGAGCTGCTTTTGGGTACTTTCGTACCATGCCCGTCGTGTCCGCCGGTACCTCGCCATCCCTTACCTGCAACGCTAAGCTAAGGGCTGGGGAATCCTCGTGACCACTGACGAAGAACTAAATCTGCTCGATCAGCAACTGCGGAGGCTGAAGATCGAGTACGAGATTTTCTTCAACAATCCGACCAAACGGCCGCCTACCGACATCGAGTGGAAGGTGTTGTCTCTGATTCGCAAGTTCAGCGATGGTGCGCGGATCAATTTTTCACAGCGTTTTCGCTACAACGAAATGGCGCAGCGCTACGCGATTCAGAGCGACCTTTGGCGCAAGAAAACTCGGATTCGCGAGGAGGGCTACCGCAAGCCCTACGACGCCATGCTCTCGGTGCAGGGCGTGCGTGTGCCGGAACAGCGCGGAGCCGAACATCGTCCGGTGTATGGCCTCGCGCGCAGCAATCAGCCGGCAGTCGCGGAGGCGCCGGAGGGCAACCAGCCTTTCTCGGTGCAGTGTACGGGCACGCTGGCGGAGCGGGCGCAAGTCGAATCTCTCTTCAAGGCGCTGAGCGAAGCCAAGCGGAAGTCGGGAGAGCAGGTTACCGGCACTCTCGATTCTTTTACGTCGTTCGTCAGGAAAAAAACCGTCGAGATTCGCAAAGAGCACGGCTGCGATTCGGTGGTGTACTCGGTCGAACTTCAGGATGGGCACGTGAAGCTGAAGGCGAAGGCGAAGAGCTAGAGGCAACTGTCAGCTCTCAGATCTCAGTACCCGGGCATTTCGCAAGCTCCCGGAACGAAGCTGTCGCACTTCGGTTACGCAGAACTGGCCGCCAGGGTCACGAAGACTGAGAAGCGGGAACTGAGAACTTTTCCCCGCGCCTGCTAAAATTTCCCTTCACTGATTCTCATCCGCAGCAGAGGCCCTCATGTCTAAAATTCAGCGTGCCATTCTTAGCGTCACCGACAAATCCGGACTGGTAGATTTCGCCCACAAACTCGCCGCCTTCGGCGTCGAACTGGTTTCCACCGGAGGCACGGCCAAGTTGCTGCGCGAATCCGGCATCGCGGTGAAGGATATTTCCGAACTGACCGGGTTCCCGGAGATGCTCGACGGGCGCGTCAAAACGCTGCATCCGAAGGTGCACGGAGGCATTCTCCATCGCCGCGAAGATAGCGGCCATCGCGCGGCCGTTGCAGAGCATGGCATCCCTGCCATCGACATGGTGGTGGTCAACCTGTATGCCTTTGAGAAGACCGCGGCCAAACCGGGCGTTCACTTCGAGGAGTTGATCGAGAACATCGACATTGGCGGGCCGTCGATGATCCGTTCGGCGGCGAAGAATTTTCAGGATGTCGCGGTCGTGACTTCTCCCGCCGATTACGGCGCGATCGCCGAGGAGATGGCGCGCTCGGGCAACAGTCTTTCCAGGGAAACGAAGTGGCGGCTGGCGCAGAAGGCGTTTGCCACGACTGCGGCTTACGATTCGGCCATCGCTTCGACGCTGGAGCGGGTGGGCGGAGACTTCGCGCTGCACACAGCGGAGGGCTTTCCGCAAATTCTGCGGCTGTCGTTTCAGAAAAAGATGGACCTGCGCTACGGAGAAAATCCGCATCAGAAGGCGGCCATGTACGCCGACGCTTCGGGCGCGGGCGTGGCGAACGCGCATCAGGTGCAGGGCAAAGAGCTTTCCTATAACAACATTGTCGATCTGCAAGCGGCGTGGGATCTGGCGCGCGAGTTTGACGAGCCGGTCTGCGCCATTATCAAGCACACGAATCCTTGCGGAACCGCTACGGGCAAAACGCTGGCGGAGGCGTATGTGCGGGCGCTGGAATGCGATCCGGTATCGGCGTTTGGCGGCGTTATCGGAGTGAACCGCACCGTCGATGCGGCTGCGGCCAACGAGATGGCCAAGTTGTTTCTGGAAGTGATCGCCGCGCCGGCGTTCGATGAGGGCGCGAAGGCGGCGTTTGCTTCGAAGAAGAATCTGCGGCTGGTCGAGGTTCCCGCGGGAGAGCAAAACTGGGTTCTGAAGAACATCTCGGGAGGCATGCTGGTGCAGGATTCGGACCGGCACAAGCTTTCTGAAGGCGATCTGAAAATTGTTACCAAGCGGCCGCCGACGGCGGAAGAGAAACGGGCGCTGCTGTTCGCATGGAAGGTCTGCAAGCACGTGAAGTCGAACGCCATTCTCTATGCTCGCGACGGTCAAGCCGTGGGAGTAGGCGCTGGACAGATGAGCCGCGTCGATTCCTGCAAGCTGGGCGCGATGAAGGCGCAACTGCCACTGAAAGGCACGGTGGCTGCTTCGGATGCCTTTTTCCCCTTCCCCGACGGCGTCGAGGAGATTGCCAAGACTGGGGCAACGGCTATTATTCAGCCGGGAGGGTCGGTGCGCGACCAGGAGGTGATCGAGGCTGCTGACCGGCTTGGGTTGGCGATGATATTTACCGGGGTGCGGCATTTCCGGCATTAGTCTTTACTTTCTTTACTTTTTTTGACAATCGCGTCCCAAAGCCCCTGTACCTCCGGCTTCAACCCGGCCCCCCGCTTTCTGACCGCTGAAACGCTTGCCAAGGGTAGAATAAGGAAATCCGGATGGCCGCGGATGAGCATCCAAACAAGTGTGTGCGGGCTGCGATTTTCAGGGTGCGGGACTTTCATGAAAAATAAGCTGTGGATTGTCGTCGTTCTTACCGGGTCCGTTTTATTTGCCCAAAACCAGCCCGCTCATATTGCGGATTCCCCGGCTGCGGCTGGAGAGCAGTCTGCCGTCGCCAAGAACAAAACTCCCGACCGCGCCGCAGCCTACTATCACTTTGCCCTCGCGCATATGTACGAGGAACAAGGGGCGACTTACGGCCGCAGCGAATTGTTGAATAAGGCGGTCGAGGAATATCGCGCCGCCATCGACGCCGATCCGACGTCCGCGTATCTGACCTCCGGACTGGCTGAGCTTTACGCCAAAACGGGCCGCATTCGCGACGCCGTGATCGAGGCGCAGGACATCATCAAGAAGAGTCCCAACAATCTGGAAGCTCGACGCCTGCTCGGAAGAATCTATCTGCGTTCGCTCGGCGACATGCAGGCGGGCAGCGGCTCCGAGAGCGTCTTGAAACTGGCGATCGAGCAATATGAGCAGATCGTGCGGTTGCAACCCGACAGCATGGACGACCACCTGCTTCTCGGGCGTCTTTACCGCCTCAACAACGATCTGCAAAAGGCGGAGAGCGAATTCAAGACCGCGGTGAAGCTGCAGCCGGACTCCGAAGAAGCGGTGACGACGCTGGCCTATCTCTACAATGAGTTGGGCGACACGGCGCGCGCCGCGCAGGTGCTCAGTTCGGTGCCGGGAGCGGAGCGCTCTGCCAAGCTCTATTCGGCACTCGGTTATACCTACGAGCAGCAGAAGCAATACAAGGAAGCCATCGAGGCGTATCGGCACGCGATTGAAATGGACCGCGACAATCTCGACGCGATTCGCGGGCTCGCTCAGAACCTGCTGAACGATGGCCAGGCTGATGCGGCTCTCGACCAATACAAGGTCATCGCTGACGCGAATCCCGAAGACGCGCAAACCTATGTTCGCATCGCGGAAATCTACCGCAAGCAGGGTAAATTCGATCTCGCGCTCGACAATCTGAAAAAAGCCGGATCGATGGTGCAGGATTCGGTCGAAGTTCCCTACAACATCGCCGCCATTTATCAGGCGCAGGGCCGTTACGACGAAGCCATTCCGATCATGGTCGACCTGCTGAAGAAATCGGAGAAGGCGGACGGCAAGTACTCGAACGGCGAGCGCAGCAACCGGGCGGTGTTTCTGGAGAGGCTGGGCTCGATCTATCGGGAACAGGGGAATAACGCCTCCGCCAACGAGACGTTCCGCCAGATTGTCGCCCTGGGCGGAGACGACAACATCGAGCGCGGCTATCAGCAGATTATCGATACATGGCGTGAAGCCAAGGAGTGGCAAAAAGCTCTCGATACGGCCAAGGAAGCGGTGAAGAAACTGCCTACTCCCCAACTGAAGATGGTCTTGGCGGCGCAAGAGGCGGATACGGGCGATGCCGACAAGGCGCTCAAGGAAGTTCACGCGCTGTTGAAGGGCGATGCCAACTCCAATTCCGAAGACCGCGAGATTTATATTCGCCTGGCTGAAATGAACACGCGGCTGCGCCGGTTCCCCGATGCCGAGCAGGCGCTGGACAAGGCAGAGCAACTCTCGACGAAGTCGGAGGACAAGCGGGACATCTGGTTTTTGCGCGGCGCGACTTTCGAGCGGGAGAAGCACTTCGCCGAGGCGGAAGAACAGTTCCAGAAAGTGCTGGCCAGCGATCCCGAAAATGCGGCGGCGCTGAATTATCTGGGATACATGCTGGCCGACCAGAACGTGAAACTCGAAGAAGCGTTTGGATACATCAAGCGCGCGGTCGACCTCGACCCCACCAACGGCGCGTATCTCGATTCGCTGGGTTGGGCATACTTCCGACTGGGCAAGTATGAACTGGCGGAAGACAATCTGCTGAAGGCTTCGCAAAAAATCAATACCGATCCCACGGTTCACGACCACTTGGGCGATCTGTACCAGAAGACAGGACGCCTGAAACTGGCCGCGACGAACTGGGAGCGCGCGCTCACCGAGTGGAACCGCACGCTGGCGGCGGATGTGGATCCGGCGGACCAGGCACGGGTACAGAAGAAACTAGACTCGGCGAAGATGAAGCTGGCGAAGGAAGAGGGCGCGAAGCAGTAGCTCGCGTCTGGGGATTTTTCACCACGGCGTACTCCCCCTACGCTGCTAAACTCTTTTCATGCTCGCCGACTACGCGGTGCGCGTTGAAAACTCCCGTGGACGCCGCCATCCCGAGCCGCCGCACGCCTACCGCAACGATTTTCAGCGCGACCGCGACCGTGTCATTCACTCCCGCGCCTTTCGGCGGCTGGAAGCGAAGACGCAGGTCTTCACCCGCCGTTATTCCGATCACTTCCGCAACCGGCTGACGCACACGATTGAAGTGGCGCAAATCTCGCGCACCATCGCCGCGCAGCTTGGACTAAACACCGATTTGGTGGAGGCGCTGGCGCTGGTGCACGATCTTGGCCATCCTCCTTTCGGCCACTCCGGAGAAAAAGCGCTCGACACGGCCATGCGCCAGCACGGGCTATCGTTCGATCACAACTTGCACGCGCTGCGGATTGTCGAGGACTTCGAACTTCGTTACGCGTCGTTTCGGGGATTGAATCTGACTTTCGAAGTACGCGAAGGCATCATCAAGCACTCGCACGACTACGCCGCGAAGGACTATCCGGAACTGAGCGAGTATCTGCTCGACGAGCGCCCGCCGCTCGAAGCGCAGCTTATCGACCTGACCGACGAGATCGCTTACAGCACCGCCGACTTGGACGACGGCTACGAAGCGCGCTTGCTGACCGTCGAGCAGATCGCGGAGAGCGTGGACCTGTTCCGACGTCACTATCACGACGCCAGAAGCCGCTACCCGAATGCCGCCGAGAAGCTGGTGTTTAACGAGGCGCTGAAAAGCATCTTTGACGGCTTTGTCGGAGACCTGATTGCAAACACGGCGCAACGGGCGAAAGCCGCTGCTGTGCATTCTGTGGAAGAGGTTCGCCGCCACCCGGAGCGGCTCGCCGCGTTCAGCCCCGCGGTTGAAGGCGAGCGCCGACAGCTCAAAGAGTTTCTCTACGAGAATCTTTACTACAGCCCAGCGCTCTCGGCCGAGAAAGAAGACGCTGAGCGCATTACGGGAGAACTCTTCGCCCACTGGATGGAAGAACCCAGCGACCTGCCGCGCAACTACCGCGAGAAAGCGGCGCAGGAACCGCTGCCGCGCGTAATCTGCGACTATATTGCCGGGATGACTGATCCGTTTATTTATCAGCAGTATGAGAAGTATTGCGGGGAGTGACGGTCAGTGGCGAGGGATCTCAGCTTCCTAGAAGCCTTATCTAAACTTGTCGCCCTGAGTGAAGCGAAGGGGGACCCATGTGCTTGTTCGCAGCACCGAAATGAATAGGTCTTTCGCTTCGCTCAAGATGACAGTTCTTTGAAGAAGGCCAGATTACTTCCCGTACGTAATCCGGTACACCACGCCGCCTGCATCGTCGCTCAAGTACATCGCCCCATCGCTTCCGAACACAATCCCTACCGGACGTCCCATCCAGCGGCCTTTTTTCGTCTCGCCGGGGGCGAGCCAACCGGTGATGAAATCTTCCGCGACGCCCACGGGCTGGCCTTTGTCGTCGAGCTTCACGCGCACGACTTTGTAGCCGGTCGGCACGTCACGATTCCACGACCCGTGAAAGGCAACAAAGATGTTGTTCCGGTATTCGGCCGGAAACTGCGATCCTGCATAAAACCCGAGGCCCAGCGGAGCCGAGTGCGCCTGCATCTGCACCTTCGGTTCGAGCACGTTATTGCAGCGCCCGTCTCCGGGCTTGGTGAAGTCTTGATCCGGTACGCGGTCGCCATAGCAATAGGGCCAGCCGGCATCGCCACCGTCTTTGCCAAGGTCGTAAATCGTCTCCGGCGGCAGATCGTCGCCCAGCCAGTCGCGACCGTTGACAGTGACCCAGACTGTATCCGTCTTCGGATTCACCGCCAGCCCCACGGCGTTGCGCAACCCCTTCGCAAAGATCTTCTGGCCGCTGCCATCGGGATTGAATTCCATCACGGTGGCGCGTCGTGGATCTTTTTCAATACAGACGTTGCAACTCGATCCGGCGGAGACGTACATCTTGCCGCCGTGAAACACGATGCTGCGGGTGGAGTGGCCGCCGCCGGTCGGCAGATCGGCGAGCTTTTGCGGATTGGTCGCGCGCAAGTTCGCCTCGTCCCAGTCGTAGCGGCGAACCTTGTCGTTCTCGGCGACGTACAACTTGCCTTCGAAAAACGCGAGGCCGTGCGGCTCGTTCAGCCCTTGGAGCACAGTCACTGTCTTGTCGGCCTTGCCCACGTGTTTCGAATCCAGCAAAGCAACCACTTTGCCCTCACCCGCCTCGCTGACCAGCAGCACGCCGCCTGGTGTGAAAATCATCATGCGCGCGCCGTCTACATCCTGGGCAAAAACCGAAATGTGAAATCCTGGCGGCGCTTTCAGTTGCGCGAGATCGAACCGCGTTTTTCCGGCGTAAGCAAATCCGGCATGAACCAGCAACGCCAACAAGAGAGAAAACGACGCGTACGACAGTCGTGAATTGAATCGTCCCATGATCTCAGTGTATGAGCCTGGGGTAAGATTGGCTGACCTTTTTCGCGTCCCCCGTGTCTCAGAAGAAAACACCGGTGCACGAAGTTTTTATACCGGTTGGGGCCAAAATTACCGTCGGACGGGGTTGGCCGCACCCAACCGGGGATGTATAATATCCTTGAAAATAAAGCACTTGCTTGCCGTCACGGCCATTTGGTCATTTGGCATCCAAACTGTTAATAGACAGGCAGGCCCTATTCATACGAGCCTGCTATTTGAGGCATGCTTTTTTGAGGCAACGGTAGCGTCGGCGATTGCCTGCTGTCAAAATAGATGGATACGACGCAAGAAATCGCGCCAAGGGCGCTCGGAGTGGCTCCCCCACTCCCTCACTGGAGGAAGTTCAATGAAGAAATACACCATTCTCGCTGTGCTGCTAGCCGCAATTCTGGCCGTGCCGGCTTTTGCCCAAAGCAATTCTGCTACCCAGACCCCGGCGGCGACTCCGTCCGCCACTCGACCCGACACCGCGACCGGCAAAGATCCATTACAACCGGAAACTCGCGAAGGCTTCTGGGGACGCGCCAACCCGTTCGCGCGCAAGAAATATGTTGCGCGGCAGACCGAGCCGATCCGCGACCGCATCAACGAACTCGATGAACTGACCGCCTCGAACACCAAGGCGATCAAAGACACCGATGCTCGCGCGCAAGCTGGAATCCAGTTGGCATCGTCCAAGGCCACGGAAGCCGATCAGCACGCCATCGAAGCCGGCAACAAGGCCCAGGCGGCGCAGCAGACCGCGCAACAGGCGAACACACGCTTGGATACAGTGCAGCAGGTGGTCACCAACATCGATCAGTACCAGCCCTCGACGCAAACGGAAATCATTTTCAAGTCGGGACAGACCGTACTGAGCCAGAACGCGAAGACCGCGCTCGATGAGATGGCCACGCCGCTGAAAAACCAGCATGGCTACGTCGTCGAAGTGCAGGGCTTCTCCGCCGGCCACGGGCAGGTGGCAATCGCCAGCTCGCAGAAGATGGCCGAGTCGGTGGTCCGCTATCTGGCGCTGAACCACGACATTCCGATTTATCGGATTTACCTCGTCGGCATGGGCAATGCGCCGACTGCGACTGGCGACGCCAAGACCAAGCGCATCGCCGGCGGCCGCGTCGAAGTCAGCCTCCTGAAGAACAATCTGGAGCAGCTTGCTTCGACCACCACGACGTCGACCGCGGACCAACCGCAGCAGAAGTAAGAGCACTCCTCCCCTAGAAGGCCTCCTGCGTAAGCAGGAGGCTTTTTTCGTCGGTAGTCTGTTTGCCTGCCACGGTTAGGATCGGGTCGTGACAAACGCCTTGGTTATGCCGGCGACCGACGGGGTTCCCGCCTGCCGCATGATGGTTTCCAGTTCGCGCCGCATGATGGCAAGCACGGCTTCGACGCCTGGCTGTCCAAACGCCGCCAATCCCCACGCGTAGGGCCGCCCGATGCCAACCGCCGTCGCACCCATTGCCAATGCCTTGAAAACGTCGGTGCCCCGCCGAATGCCGCCATCGATCAAGACCGGAACTTTCCCTTTCACTGCATCTACGATTTCCGGCAGACACTCGATCGTCGGCCGCAAAGATTCTTCCGCGCGCCCACCGTGGTTCGAAACCACGATGCCATCGGCACCGTGCTCGACCGCCAGTTGCGCATCCTCGCGCGTCACAATGCCTTTGAGGATGAGTTTCATTTTCGTAGCGTCTTTCAGGCGCTTCACGAAATCCCAAGTCAGACTCGGATCGTACAGACCGGTGACTTTGGCGATATCCATGCCATCAAACATTGGACTCTGGTGCAGGTACCCCGCTGTTCCTTTTTCATGACAAACAGAGCAGTCACGGTTATCCACGCGCCGAGCGCGGTAGATCGTTTCCCGGTTGCTGCTGTTGACGTGAATATCGGTCGTGAGCACCAATACTGGACTCCCCGCCGCTTCTGCCCTCTTGATAATCGCCCGCGTCACGTTCCAGTCGTTCGTTGGATAAAGCTGCTGCCATACCGGCGCTCGCCGCGCCGCCGTCACTTCTTCCACGGAGGAACTGGCGACTGTCGAAAGTATTTGAAGATGGTGCCGGCTTCGCGCCGCTTTTGCCGCCGCCACCTCGCCCTCCGGATGAAAGGCCTTCATAGAGCCCACCGGGCACATGAAGATCGGCGTCTCCCACGTCGTTCCGAAGAGTTGCACCGAAGTGTCCAGTTTACTGACGTCGACCAGTCTTCGAGACCGGATCTCCAGATGGCTGTACGCCTCGTGGTTGATGCCGACGGTCACATCGTCATCGACGCCGGTTGCCAGGTAGCCGAAATGCGCAGGAGGGAGCACGTTTGCGCGCGACTGTTTCAAACTCCATTACATCCAGCGCCTGCTCCGCGCTCGTAATCAGGCCGGCAGCCGGTGCGGGAGTTTCCGCCATCGCCAGCATCTTCCCGCCATGCGTCGCCGATCCAAAAACATTCCAGCCGGAAGACCTGAGCAGTGCCGGACTGGCCAGGGCCGGGCTGAGCGCAAGATACCGCAGAAATTTTCGCCGGCTTTCCGATACACGTGGTGACGAGCGCATACTCCTCCGATGAGAATTGCAGTGGGATCCGGGGCAGCCCTCGCTGTTCCGGTTGAGGCGTGAATTCTGCTCTATCGACAAGGCCAGAGTCAAGCCGCCATCGTGCTATCCTTCCAGCGTCGCCATGGAAACTCTGTTCAGCTTCCGCGCTTCGTCGCCCGTCGGTCCGCTCTTCCTCGCCGCTTCCACGAAAGGTTTGGTTCGCCTTGAATTCGAAGCACGCGTACAGAATCTGCCCAAGACAACTCAGATTCAGGAATCGAAGAAAGTCCTCGCTCCCTATCTCCGCCAGCTCAGCGAATATTTCGCGGGCGATCGCCGCGAGTTCTCCCTTCCGCTCGATCTTCGCGGAACCGATTTCCAACGAGCCTGCTGGCACGCCCTGATCGAAATTCCCTACGGCGAAACGCGCAGCTACCGCGAAATCGCACAAGCCATCGGACACGCGCACGCCTACCGCGCGGTCGGCATGTCGAACAACCGGAACCCCGTCGCTATCGTCGTTCCCTGCCACCGTGTAATCGCGTCGAGTGGCTCCCTGTGCGGATACGGCGGCGGTCTCGACATCAAACGCAAGTTGCTCGACCTGGAGCAAGGCGGTATTCGACTTCAACGTTGCCTTCCGCTGGGAATCGGCGCATAAGTTCGATTTCCGGTGCGGCCGGAAGCGCTGCTTCTTTGCTGTACACTAGCCGCTTCGTCCTCGTGAATGCCACCGGCTCATCCACGGCTTCCACCGTCCGCAAGGCCAGCCTTTTCTATTTCGTCTTCGTGATGTTTTCCTACACCACCGGCGGCCCCTTCGGACTCGAAGGCATGGTCACCACCAGCGGCCCGGGCATGAGCCTGATTTTTCTTCTGGTCATCCCATTTTTCCTGTCGATCCCGGTCTCGCTCGTGACCGCCGAACTCACCACTGCCATGCCGGTCGAAGGCGGCTTCTATCGCTGGAGCCGCGCCGCATTCGGAGATTTCTGGGGATTTCTCGCGGGATGGTGGAACTGGTCCGCCTCGTTCCTTCTCGGCGGTTCTTATGCCGTACTCTTCACCGATTATCTGGCCTATTATTTTCCCGGCATCGCCGGCTGGAAGCACTGGATCGTCTCCTTCGCGCTTGTCGCCGTCATCGCCTGGGTGAACATTCTCGGCATCCAGATGGTCGGCAAAGCCGCCACCGTCTTCGAGATATTCATCTTTATTCCTGTGATCGCCATGGTCGTCCTCGGCCTGGCCAAGTGGCATCACAATCCATTTGTGCCGCTGGTGCCACCGCATCAGCCTTTTTCCAAGGTATTTGGAGTGGGCCTGGCACTGATCATCTGGGGCTACTCCGGATACGAGCAGCTCTCGAGCGTGGCCGAGGATGTGGAAAACCCGCAGCGCAGCTATCCGCGAGCGCTCGCTTTGGTCATTCCACTTTCCATCGCAGCCTACTTCCTGCCGTCGCTCGCCGGGCTAGCCGCGCTCGGCAACTGGCAGCAGTGGAAGGATGGATACTTCTCCACCGCTGCGCTGCTCATCGGAGGCCCGTGGCTGGGCCATCTCATGACGATTGCGGCCATGATTTGTAACGCCGCGCTGCTCAACAGCACCATTCTCACCGCTACCCCCATCCCTTTCACGCTCGCCGAGGATGGCTATCTGCCGCCGTTCCTGACCCATCGGCATCCGCGCTATGGCACGCCCTGGATCGCGATCCTGATTTCCGCTGCCATCTATGCCTCGCTGGCGCTGAACTCGCTCGGCGAATTGATCAGCATCTATGTCTGGATGCGCGCCGCCACTACCGTGCTGACCGTGCTCTCCGCCTGGGGACTTCGCCGCAAACGACCCGATCTGCCGCGAGCGTTCCGAATCCCCGGCGGCAACCTCGGACTTGTCTACGTGATCGCGATGCCGCTCGCCATGACTTACGTGGTATTGCGTTACAGCGACCCAATCGCCATGCGATGGGGACCGTGGGCGCTCGCCGCAGGACCAGTTGTCTATTTTGTGGTGAAATGGTTTGCGAGACGCGCTGCGCAGAAGGCCGCCAGCATAGGATAGGTTCAAGCGAGGATTATGTGCTTCTTAGCATCAACGAACTGAGCCTGAAACTTCGCAATCGCGAAATCTCTCCCGTCGAACTGACCCACGACTGCCTTGCCCGCATTGAAAAGCTCAACCCGGCGCTCAACGCCTACATCACGGTCACCGCCGAATCCGCTCTCGAACGCGCCCGTCAGGCTGAGTGGGAAATCTACCACGGCAAGCACCTGGGACCGCTGCACGGCATTCCCATCGGAATCAAAGACATTATCGATGTCGCAGGAGTTCGCACCACCGCCGCCAGCGGCCAGTTCAGCTCACCGGCGAAAGACCGCATCCCCACTGAAGACGCCGAGGTCGTCCGCCGTTTGCGCGCCGGCGGCGCGATCATTCTAGGCAAGCAGAATATGCACGAATTTGCCTACGGCGGCAGCTCGATGACCAGCTTTTTCGGCGAGGTCCACAATCCATGGGACACGAAGCGAATTGCCGGAGGCTCGTCGGGAGGCTCGGCCGCCAGCGTAGCCGCCAGTTTGGGCTACGCCGCCGTCGGTACCGACACGGCGGGTTCCATCCGCCTGCCCGCCGCCTACTGCGGAGTGGTGGGACTCAAGCCGACATTTGGCCGCGTCAGCACCCGAGGAGTGGTGCCGCTGGCATCGTCCTACGATCACGTAGGCCCGATCACAAACTCCGTCTATGACGCGGCCCTGATGCTGCAAGTCATGTCGCTTTATGATTCGTTGGATCCCTGCGGGAACCCGCCGCCGCCGAGTTTCGTCTCCGCGTTCGACGAATATCCGGCGAAGATTCGTATCGGCATTCCGCGCGCATTTTTCTTCGACGATCTAGATCCCGAGATTGCTGCCGCAATCGAAAAGGCGATCGACATTTTTCGCAAACTCAATGCCGAGATTCGCGACATCAAACTCGAAGTGCCCACCGACCGCACGCTGGCGAGCGCTGAAGCTTATGCCTATCACAAGTCATTCGTCGAACACTCGCCGGGGCTGTACCAGCCCGCGACGCTGGCGCGCATACAATCCGGAGCCAACCTCGACGCACAAGAAGCTCTCCGCGCCAGCCGCGAGCTCCAGGCCAGCCGTCACGACATTCAGGAAATATTCAGCGATGTGGATCTGTTGCTGACGCCTACCGTTCCCATTCCACCGCCCCAGATCGCCGAACTGAAGGCGAACCCCGACACGCTGCGCCCGCAAGAGATCATCATGCTGCGCAATACGCGCCCGTTCAATGTGTGGGGAATTCCGGCGATTTCCGTTCCCGGCGGATTCACAAAAGACGGACTGCCGATTGGACTGCAACTGGCCTCCGCTCCCTGGCATGGAATCGTGTTGCTACAGGCGGCGAATGCCTACGAGCAGGCAACAGAGTGGCACAAGAAGAGGCCGGAGTTGGCAGGAACCACGTAGGGACGGACGCATTCGTCCATCCACGACCTCTTGCTCGGAGCGACGCGAGGCGTGGAGGCCGGGAGAAGAATATGAATACAAAACTACTGATGCGTTTGAGCGCGCTGTTCATGGCGGGACTGGGCGTCGGCGCCTCGTTCCTCCCGCAGGAGATCGACACGCACTTGGGAGGCCGCGGGGATTTTCATGCCGTTCTGATCCTGCAAATTGCGGGAGCTCTGTATCTGAGCTTTGCGATCTTGAATTGGATGGCCAAGGACGTACTGATTGGCGGAATCTACAGCCGCCCCCTGGCTCTCGGCAACTTTTTCCACTTCGCCGTCGTGTCCATCATCCTGCTGAAAGCTTTGGCTGCCGGATCCAGAGCAACCGAAATCACAGCCGCCGCCGCGATCTATTTTTTGTTCGCGCTTTGGTTTGGAAGAGTTCTCTTCACGAGTCCGAGTCCTTCCACGTAATTCACTCTATCCAACCGGAATTGGTCAGGAAGCTGTCAACGCGACTTTCTTGATTCTTCGTCCGAGTCGCACCATCATCGTTGTACCCGCGGAAGCTTTGATAATTGGCGCGGCCGTCTTTACTCCGTCCACGCTGACCGCGCCTTCTTTGATCTTCCGATCCGCTTCGCTGGTCGATGCTGCAAATCCAATCCTGACCAGAATCTTTGCCAGCCGCACGCCATTGCCTTCGCGATTCGCAAACTCAGCGAAGATCAACGATTCCGTCTCTACTTCTTCCGGCACCTGATCTTTCTGAAACTGTTTCGCCCAATCCTCCGCCGCCCTCGTCGCGGCTTCCGCCGAATGAAAATCCGCCACGATCGACCGCGCTAACTCTTTCTTCAGAGTCATCGGATGCGCCTTCCCGCTGGCCGCGTCCGATTTCATCGCGGCGATCTGCTCCGCGCGCACATCGGTCAGCAGTTCGTAGTAGCGCCACATCATCTCGTCGGAGATCGACATCACCTTGCCATACATCTCCAGCGGCGGTTCGTGAATTCCGATCGCGTTCCCCAGCGACTTTGACATCTTATTCACGCCGTCGAGGCCTTCAAGGATCGGCGTGGTCAGCACGACCTGCGATTCCTGGCCGTAGGCCCGCTGCAACTCGCGCCCCACCAGCAGATTGAATTTCTGGTCGGTGCCGCCGAGTTCCACGTCGGCTTCGAGCGCCACCGAGTCGTATCCCTGCGCCAGGGGATATAGAAGTTCGTGCATGGCAATCGGCTTTTCGTCACGGAAGCGTTTGTGGAAGTCCTCGCGCTCGAGCATTTGCGAGACCGTGTACTTCGCCGTCAGGCGGATGAAATTCTCGGCCGAAAATTTCGAAAACCAGCGGCTGTTGAAGTCGACGACTGTCTTTTCGGGGCTGAGAATTTTGAAGACTTGCGCCTTGTAGGTTTCGGCGTTCTCGACGATCTGCTCCCGCGTCAGCGGAGGCCGCGTCGCCGAGCGCCCCGTTGGATCGCCGATCATCCCGGTGAAGTCGCCAATCAGAAAGATGACCGTGTGCCCGAGATCCTGAAAATGTTTCAGCTTGCGCAGCAGGACGGTGTGCCCCAGGTGCAGATCGGGCGCGGTGGGATCGAAGCCTGCCTTCACGCGTAGCGGCTTGCCCGAAACGAGCGAGCGTTCGAGCTTCGAGCGCAGCTCGGATTCCTTGACGATCTCCGCCGCGCCCTTCTTGATGTATGCCAGCTGTTCGTCAACCGGTGGAAAATTGGACATGCGTTTCAATTATAGCGATCTCGTTCGTGAAGAGCTGCTCAACCCAGACACCCTTTCCTCGGTTGTCATCCTGAGCGTAGCGAAGGACCCATGAATTCCGGCGCCGCAAGCAAATGCATAGGTCCTTCGCTTCGCTCAGGATGACAAATTCTGAAGGGTTCAGAATTTTCAACTCTGCCGCCGATAAAAGCTCAACGCCGCGTCTCCCTGCACCAGCTTGCGATAGCGCCGCAATTTCCCAAACCCTTCGCCGGGGTCGAACCTCTTCTCATGCTCCGCGATCACGATGCTTTGATCACTCACCAACTTCGACTCCGCCAATGCCGCCAGCGTCTTCGCGTAGTCCTCTTGCATCGAGTAGGGAGGGTCGAAAAACACATAATCGAGAGCGGGCCCCGACGCCTCCAATTGCCGCAGCGCTTTCCCAGCGTCGACGCGGACGATCTGGAACCCGCTGGCAATCCCCAAAGACTTCAAGTTGGCGGCAATCACGTCCGCAGCTGCTCGCGACGACTCGACGAAGTACACCATCCGCGCCCCGCGGCTCAGCGCTTCAATGCCAACCGCGCCCGTCCCCGCATACAAATCGATCCAAGTCGACTCCGCCAATGCCGCCGGATCGCCCGAGCAGAGTATGTTAAACAGCGTCTCGCGCAGGCGATCCGCTGTCGGACGGATCTCCGTTCCCGGCAGCGACCGCAACGTCCGGCGTCGATACTCTCCAGCAATCACTCTCATATTTCGCAACCCATCGTTTCTTGCAACCATCTTTCGGAGTTTCGCATCTCCGCCGGGTGGGTCGGCGTCTAAGTAGATAGAATAACGGTAGGAATGTCGATGCGCAGTTGGTCCATCCCGGTCGGGCGTCTATTTGGAATCGAAATTCGGATTCATTGGACCTTTCTATTTCTTCTCGTCTTCGTGTGGGGCGCGGAAGCAGCCACGCAAGACGCGACGGCCGCACTCCGCGGACTTGCGCTGGTCGGCATTATTTTCGGCAGCGTTGTCTTGCACGAGTTAGGTCACGCCCTGGTGGCGCGCGGTTCCGGCATTCCGGCGAAGGGGATCATCTTGCTGCCGATCGGCGGAATCACCATCCTCGACGAAGCGCACGCCATTCCCGACCCGATCAACGCCTGGAAGCGCGACATTCGCGTCGCGGTCGCCGGGCCGCTGGTAAATCTTTTCATCGCGGGTCTATCCGCTCTGATCCTGCTCAGCGTCATGCCGAACGTCTCGCTTACCGCAAAGCCGCTCCTGCACTCCAGCGCCCTGTTGCGGAGCATTGTCTGGGCGAATCTTCTCCTCGGCTTGTTCAACTTGTTGCCGGCGTATCCCATGGATGGCGGCCGCGTACTGCGCGCAATTTTTTCGCGGCGCGACGACATGGTTCGCGCCACCCATCGCGCCGTCCGCATCGGCCACGTTTTTTCCGTTCTGATGATCATGGTCGGAATGCTGATCAGCAGCCGCGCCGAGACGCGCTGGGACGGCTATTGGCTGATGATGGTCGGCTTCTTCCTCTTCGCCGGCGCACAACTCGAAGAGCGCTCAGCGACGTTTCAATCGGTGCTGCAAAGCGTCCGTCTGGAAGAAGTCATGCTCACAGACTTCGTCACGCTCTCGCCCGCTGACACGCTGGAAGACGCGCTCGACAAGGCGGTCCACACACTGCAAGACGATTTCCCCGTGGTGCGCGGCGTCGACATGGCCGGCGTGATCTCGCGGCAGCGCATTCTCGATGCTCTGCGCACCGACGGCAACGGCTACGTGCAAGCCGCCATGAATCGCATCTACGACGTGGCCGGCAAGCAGGAGTCGCTGGCGTCCGCCTTCCGCAAACTGGCAGCGCGCAATCTGAGCATTATTCTGGTCGTCGACGAACAGCACCTGGTCGGAATCGTCACCCTGCAAAACCTGATGCACTCCATGTCGCTGCTAGCCGAGAGCCGCAAGCTGCGACGGGAAGCGCTGGACGCGTAAGAACCGAAGGTCAGAAGTAATAGGTCAGATTGCAGAAGTTAAACCCCGAGATCGCAGCAAGTGGTTCTAGCCTCTGCAATCTGACCTCTAACCTCTGACCTTCCCATAAACCTCCTGCGCCGCGCGCACCGCGGATCCAAACTCAACCGCATTTCCAGTAGCTTCGGCGATCACTTGTTCCAGCGCGGCCAGCACTCCCACCGTGTCCAGATAATCGTAGTACCCAATGTGAGCGATGCGGAAAAGCTGCCCCTTCATTTCCGCCTGTCCGTTGGCTACAACCGCGCCAAATTCATCGCGAAAGCGTTTGCAAATGGCCGTGGAATCGGCGGCCGCCGGCGCCGCAACCGCCGTCAGGGCGGCCGCCGGACAACTCGGCGAGAATAACTTCAGGCCCAGCGCTTCGACGCCGGCGCGAGTCATCGCCGCGCACAACTCCGCGTTCGCGACGAGCGCATCGCGACCCGCCGCAAGATTGCCGTCCCCCATCTGACGCAGGTAATCAAACGCCGCCGCCAGTCCAGCAAAAAGAGAAGTCGCGGGCGTGTAAGCCGTTTCCGCCTTGGCCGCCGANNGGCGGAATCATCAGCGCTTTCTGCGATCCGCCAATGATCACGTCGATTCCCCAGGCGTCCACATCGAGACGCGCTGTGCCGAGACCGGTGATCGCATCGACGACAAGCAAAGTGCCAGGTCGAGCATCCTGAGACGCCCGCACCAACTTCGCGATCGCCTCCACATCATGCCGCGCGCCCGTGGAACTTTCGGTCGCCTGCACGTAAACGCAGCGGATCTCGGGCGTGAGTTTGCGGCGGACTTCGTCCAGCGAAAATGTTTCGCCATACGGAGCGGTCACTGTCTCCACGGCGCAGCCAAACGCCTTGGCCAGCGAAGTCCAGCGCTCGCCGAACTTGCCGGCGGTCAGCACGAGCACGCGGTCGCCGGGTGAAGTCAGATTCGAAACCGAGGCCTCCATGAAACCGGTGCCCGACGAGGACAGCACGAGCACGTCGTTCTTGGTGCCGATGAACTCTTTCACGTCGGCCAGCACACGCGTGAACAGAGCGCGGAACTCGGCCGTGCGATGATGCGCGCCATAGGAAGCCATCGCCGTCTGCGCGGCGGGAAGAAGAGGCGTGGGTCCGGGAGTGAAGAGGCGGTTCTTCTTGAGCATGGGAACCAGAATATGCGAAAGCCCGTGTTTCGGGGGAGAAAAGGTCAGAGGTCAAAATTGCAGAGGTCAGAGGTTAGATTGCAGAAGTGAAACCCTTAGCTCGCAGCAAGTGATTCTAACCTCTGCAATCTGACCTCTAACCTCTATAATTTCCCCATGCCCCTCATCGACCAGATCCAGAAAGACATCGTCGCCGCCATGAAGGCCCGCGAAGAGCACCGCCTCTCCA